>JBAXLR010000146.1:0-7458 GCA_037134655.1 bacterium
CCATGGCAAACACCCAGCGTCGATCCAGATTCTCTTCGACTAACTAAGCAGGCGCGAATTGCGGTCACAAGCAAACTAAAAGAAACCTTTGTGCCAACAGCTGAATCCTTAGATAAGCTGACCGACAAACAATTTCTAACAACTGCTTTAACTGACGATCTGCAAAAAGTTCTTGCCGATCCAAATACCACGGATCAAAGCGCGATCGCGATTATTCCACTTTGGACCCATGTCCATAACTATGAACTACTTGGTTTACTGGCGGTCGACGCATACTCCAATAGTATCCGCTATTTCGCACACAAACTCATACCGCGAGAGCAGCTCCTTGAAGCCTACAAGAATAAAAACGTCGAGAGCATTTTTGGGCAGGAATTCGCTTCGTTTTCCTCCCTAATAAAAACTGATAATCTGCCAAAACCCTCCGAGGAATTAGCCGTCATCGTTCGCGAACAAGCCGCAAGTCGACGAATCAATGAAATTGATCGAACGACTCTCAACCTTCTTTTAGGTTATCAACTTGCCAATGAAAAAGCGCACATGTCCTTCACATTGACAAATCCATACGCTCCAGAACTGCTCGCGGCCATTCACCGCGTTCACAACCTGAAACAAATTATGCGGAAACCAAATCGGATCATCTTCACCAAAGTCACTTACGACAAAAACCCCAAGACTTCGAAACTGCCCATAAATCTAAATATGGGCATCACGGTGACAGAGGCGGTATTTGGCAAATCCATACCTGACAATTGGAACGAGCCCCTAACGATTGGCGCAAAAACAAATGGTGAAGTCGAGCTGAAGTTCTCTGCAAGACTGCTGGATTTGATGACCAGCGAGCAACGCGCCTTGAGGCGCGAGGAACTTCCACAAATTGTGAAAATTCGCGGTGCGTGGGCCTACGTTGACAAAGGCCGGGCATGGGGTCTGCAAATGAATGACCGCCTTGTCTTATCTGACGGGTCAGGAGTGATTAAGGGGCATGTGGTGGGCTATTTCGGTCCCGAAATGAAACTCAAATCACCACGCGGCTACTCAATTAACGAAGGCGCCATCATATTCATTCGCAAGGGTCAAAAGAACTTGAAAGAAGGCCAAACGCTGTCCTATGACCCACAGAAAGTCCCCAGCTTTTAAGGTAAGCGGATATTAAAAGGCTACAGCTGAAGGACGTTGTTTGATAAACTTCCAGATATGGAAATCATCAAACTACAAAGCGGCCCAGCCATTGCGGAAATTATGCCGCAGCGCGGAGCTTTGATTTCAAAACTGCATTTGGCAGATGACGCTGATGTTTTGTGGATGCCAAAAGACTTTGATGCACGGTCAAAAGACTGGCCTGGGGGCGGCCTACCATTTTTATTCCCTTTTGCGGGCAGAGTTCAGCATCAAGGGGAACTTTATAAATATGGCCTAGGCAACAAAGTCTATCCTATGCCGATTCACGGATTTTCCTGGTCAGCAGAATGGGATGTTTTAGACCGTCTGCTTGATCGGGCGCGATTACAAATGCGGTCAACACCTGAGACAAAAACCATTTATCCTTTCGATTTTTCCATCATCATGCATATCACCCTCTCACCAAGATCCCTCCAGATATCTATGGAGATCAGAAATCAATCCATGCCGTCAAAACAAGGGGAACAAAAAATGCCCGTAGCCATCGGCTGGCACCCCTACTTCTCGATTCGCCAACAAGCAACGCGCTTAGAACTTAAGTCAAAGACCGTTTACCCAGTCACAGACCAGGGTATGGCGGGCAAACCACTGGACGCCGCAATGCATCTTGGCGCTGGTCCATGGCCCTTACCCAAAACCGAATTAAGCAGTTTGATCCTTGGACAACCTGCAGAAAACGGCGCGAAATTGTTATCACCAAACAGGCAACTCAGTATAAAAGCCAGCCCAACAAACCTGTTTAATTACTTCGTGACCTGGACGAACCAGCCGTTGGAGTTTCTTTGCGTAGAACCTTGGATGGCCCAGCCCAATGCGGTCGCAGCCCCAACAGGTTGCAGGTGGCTTGCGAGCCAGGAAAGCCTTTCCGCGGACTTAACAATTACTACAAGTTAGCCGAGTCCAAGTGTCATAAGTTGCTCTAATTCGTTAGTTTTTTAGACAGCTGTCAAGAAATTTGACACCCTGAATTAAGAGTCACCCCCGAAATCATTGGCAATTTTAATTAATACCATTGGTCGCGGGCTTGCATCTTGTATAATGATTCTGGGAGCCTTGTCGGCCCGCAGAGTGAAGGTTTTTACAAGTTGTTGCTGCTGCGGATGGATTATCAGAAATTCTTGTTGTTGTTGAGGTTTATGTCATGATTCACGTCAATCTTCTTTCCAGTCGTAATAAAAAAGTCACCACGAGCAATGCAAACAAACGAGCCGCTCTAATGCTAGCTGCTCTGTTCGCGTTTGTGACGGGTAGTTGCACAACGTCAAAAGCGCCTAAACAAGGCACTGAAGTTGTCGATGCCATTGAAAGTGGCAATACAGAACCACCCTTGCAAGATGTCCCAGAAGAGCTTCGTAACGCCCATCGATTTGATCCCGCAGCGACGCTGGATCCGAAGGTCGTTCAAGAAAGTGATTTTTACCAAATCAAACAAGCTATCGAAAGAAACAGAGCTGTCCTAGAGGCTGCTTGGAAGGAACAAGAAGCGATTGAAGCGCGTGTGAAAGCCGCTTTGAATGAAGAAAAACAACGCAAAGCGAGCCTTGCTAAACAAGAAGAAGAGGAGCTTGCACGTAAGCGTCAAGAATCCGCAGCTGAATATGAACGCACCAAGGACTTACAAGAAAAATACGAAAATGAAGCCAATGAGCGCGTCAAAAAACTTCCGACCATCAGGCGCTCTGACGAAGTTTGGCGAGGCCTGGAAGACTGATCACAACGCAGCCTATAAGTATCAATACAGCCCCGGTAATATTACCGGGGCTCATTTTTTCGCCGATGAGAACCCAAGCAAAGACCGCCGTGACGATGGGCTCATTTTGGCAAATAAGATAGGCCTTACCGAGATCGATCTTACGCAAGGAGATCATAAACAAAACGCGCGCAAAAACTGGACCTAGCAAGGCTGCGGCTGAGCAGATGATCCAGTCCATAGGGGTCACGCGTTGGAAAGCCGAAATCCCGTCTTCAATCATCACCATGACTAAAAAAACCAGGCCAAGGAACAGCCCTCGCCACATGACAAGTGCCGAAGGCTCTATACGGTTCGCAATAATCTTGGCAAAGCATTCAGAGGCCGCAAAGCCTGCACCACTCAAAATAACGATGCTGATCCCGTAGGTATAAATAGCCGGATTCTGTCCTGCTTCGATCATTAACTGTTCGTCTGGCCTAAATCCCATAGCCACCGAGCCAAGCAAAATTAGCAGGGCACCAAGCACACCAATTTTTTCAATTTTTTCCTTAAAAAAAATCCAACTAGCTATCAGAACGAAGACTAGCTCTGTACGGACAGCAAATGAGGCTACGCCGGTATTAATCTGCCTAGCACCTTCCCAAAATCCCCAAAGCGCAAAAGCTGAGAATGCAGATTGCCAAAACAGCGGCCCACGAACGCCTGGAGATGGCAAATTTATCCGCCAGGTTACGGTAAGAGATCGCCAAACATACATCATGATCAGGGATAGAAATGAAATCAAAAAGACATACATGGAGGCCGATAGATGCTGGGCCGAAACCTTCCCAACTGCAACCGTAAGCCCCGTGCACGTCCCACTTAAGAAAGCTAAAATATAACCGTACATTCTACCTTCTCACAAAACATTGTAATTCGCATTCCATGCGACCAAGGCTTACCGGCAAATACCGACGCAAATCCAGTCCAGCATCATGGGCCCATCTGCGCGTTGACGATGGTGCATGGGACAAAATTACAACTCGCCCGCCCCTTGCGATTTTAGGAGCCATGTTGGCAAAAAAAGTCTCTAAAACCTCTCGCGCCCCGCCTCTGGCCGTGCGCATACCAAATGGAGGATTCGATATGACGACATCAACGCCGCTGCCGGCGAACTTTGAACCGTCACCTTGAAAGAGGGTGGCACTAACATTAGCCTGTTTCAAGGATTCTCTGGCGGCATCAAGGGCAAGAGGATCTAGATCAGAGCCAATCAGCTTATGAGCACCTTTCATTTTGTTTGCCAAAATGAGCTCCGTGCCGGCCCCGCAAAAAGGATCCAGGACTGTTTCATTTGCTGTAATATCTGCCATTGTCACAATAGCCGCGGCAACAGTTGGATCACTAGAGCCATCAACATGATTCGAGCGCCATGCGAAACGCTCGTCTAAATATTTTTTGGGAACCAACACGAGCATCTTATCGAAAAGCTCCAATTCCCAGTGTGGGTCGCGACCATCATTGATCAAGCCGCAATTAGCCTTCATTATTTCTTCCGCAAATTCCCATAAAAATGATCTTGATACCCCATGGCTGCGACCAAGGCGAATCCGAACATATCCACCTTTCACCATGGGCGAAGCCTTGATGATCGCCTCACTATAGGCTTTCAATGATTTCACCAATGCTTCGGGCGTCAATTCATTCAGTTCATCTAACTGAAAACCAGCAGTGCGCCATAAAAAACTTTTCATCAAGTCAGCCCATTTCAAACCGGGACACTTTAAAAGCCCAGGAGACAAACGCTGACCGCCCTTAAATATATCCGTGCTTTGCGCCAGCTCCTCAAGACCAGGTGTAAACCAGGTTATTATTGGTAATTTAACAGCAAACAGATCGGGGCAAGCCACGGCGTCATCATCTGATGCTTTGGCCAGATCTCGTGTCAACTTGACGATTGATCTTACTCTTGTTTTTGTATCTTTTTCAAAATCATCACCGCGTAAAAACGCAAGGGCCGAAGCATCACCACTTTTCCCAAGGGCATCAGTTATGGCCTTTATCTCACTTGGATCTTGGGCGACACTTGCTGCTTGTTTCATAGCTGCAAGAACTTCTACTCTCAACTCATGGTCTAATGCAGCCCAGGAAGTACCGATGGCTTGGGCGGCGGATTTCCTGATCCTAGCCTCAGGGTGTTGTAAACTTGCTTGGCAAATTGTCTGAATATTTAGGCGTTCTGCAGTTTCGGGATGACGACCAAAATTTTTCAAGCCAGCCTTTAATATGGGACGCGTTAGTTCAGAACGCATACGTGTATCTAGACCACCCAGCGCATTCAAGGCCGCTTTTGCGGCCGGCGCGTCAAGACGGGTAAATTTCGACAATATCAGTTCGCGTTGTTCCGGGGAGAATCGCTCCCATACTGCCACGATTTCGGCGACATCCTTCTTACCTGGCGTCCATGCGGGGCTTGAGAGCTTAGTCACCAAGATGTCGACAACTGAGTCTCCCATCATTTGAGATGCCCTTCAAAGTTCGCAACGTGTGTGTGCGGCACATCCCGATCGTTTCGAATATTTTCTAGAACAGAAAAAAACTGCTCTTTGGTGTAAGGCCTGGTTAAAAAATCCATTCTGAATTGCCTCACACCAGCCTGCTCTAGCGTTTTGCGTCGACCAGACAATGAAAAGGCTTTCTCTCCATAAACAATGGATTTGCAACCTTCATGGGCGACGTGAAAACGCTCGCCCTTGGTGTTTTCGATCTCAAGAGTTCGATATCCGCAAACTTTACTTGACGGGCAGCCGTTATGAAGAGCCGTTAATGAACATGCTTCAGCGATAAACAAAGGCGTATCTTTGTATAGGATTGCGTAAGGCGTGATGCCCGCGGGCCAACGATTAAGTAGAGATGTTATACTCGAAAGATCATCTTCAATACTAAGGGCAGCCTTTGCCACTCCCATTTCCTGCCATCTCTTGGCAGCTTGGCTGTTCAAACTATAGAGCGTAAAGTCCGCCGTGATACTCTGGGTACTTAACTCCAGAGTCCTCATCATTTCAAAAGCACCCAAATTCCCGACTTCAAAGTTATTAAACCCGAGTTCATTAGCGCGTTTTAACCACACGCGAAGAACCGGCTCGTCCCAGGCTCTAATGATTGTCGGTATGGCAAGCCTTACTGATATGGATGTTCTGCGACTAAATTCAATCAGACCATCTAAAAACTCTTCGGGGCGAACACTTGGCAAAAACATTTTTTTAGGTTCAAAGACAACTTCTTCGACCGGGCTTGCCTTGTTCCATTCCTCAATCCACGGCAAATAGTCCATCCGGTCAACTTTTATTGTATAAGTTGACTGCGATTCCGCGCCAAAATCCATGATGTCAGAACGAAGATCAGCCTGAGCTGTAGCAACGCGTATGTCATGAAGATGATCGATCGCCTGCTTGAGGTTCACGCTTACCTGACGTTTGAGTTCCTTCAATTGACTACGGGGGATGAAGTAATTCTTTAAATCGTCATAATGAAATTCGGACGTATAGGCGTTCTCATCTCCATAAACGGAAAACACGTCTTTCAAGTCTGCTGTCAATTCACCTTTTTCTCGCATTTGGGGATGCTCAATAATCAAAGAAGCCTCGGCGACGATTTCGCCGCACCTGACAATTGTCACGGAAAGAGATGCCGCACCATCACTGAGTTCTTGCATATCAACGATAGTTTTGACGGGAATCATGGGGCGCAGACGATCGCCAATGGGCACAGATGCTATCTTCTCAACGCGCTGTTTAAGATCATTACTTCTTGTTTTATAGAGATGATCACCTTTATTTATGGTGACATCCTCCAACGGACCGCCGATCTCCACAAGCATCCCACGTGTTGCTTCGTAGATTTTACGTCCCTTAAAGGTCATTTCCCGAAGTGAAAACGACGTTTCACGGTTTCCATAGCGTCGCTCGAGATGTTCAACGCTACTATTAACCGATTCACCATCTTGTGGTTTTGAATGATATAACTTTGACTGTGGGATGATTTTTAGACCATCAAACTTTTCAACATCATCCTCGAGTCGGACAGTGATCACTTGGCCCTGAACGTTCTCAATGGTCCCGATGCGGATGCCGTTGTGGGTAGGATTATCTAGATCAATCACATTTTCATGATAACGCCCCTCAAAGAAAAAACTAGTTGTCTTCCTCTGGAAAGATAACTCAAGATCTTTGCGAATCTCTTGTTCGCTTCCTAGGGCATCTTTGGCCAAGGGCGGAGCTGATTCCCTTAAAGTGTTAAATCCGTAAAGGTCATTGAGTTTTTTACGGTAAAGCCTGACAACACTTGTCACATATTGGGCGTCTTTTTTTCTGCCCTCTATTTTGAGTGCGTTGACTCCGCCTGCGATCATGTGGTCGAGCTTATGAGATGTGTCTAAGTCTCGCATGGAGAAAAGAAACCCGTGCCCGGGTTCACTGATGACTTTATAAGGCTCACGACAGGTGTAGGCACACTCGCCGCGGTTACCACTGCGACTATCCGCTGCACCGCTAAAAAAGCAAAGGCCGCTGTAGCTATAGCACAAGCTGCCATGACAGAAGACT
>JBAXLR010000147.1:0-7409 GCA_037134655.1 bacterium
ACTTCACCATTTGACCAGTAAGTTGCGCAAGGAAAAAGAATCCAATCATTTTCAGCTCAATGATGCGGACCGACAAAAACTTCTGAACCAGTGGATTTGTAGACAAATAAAAACGTGGCCGCTCCAGCTTCCAAGACTGCGAAGCCAACGCCTTAGCCCACGTTCTTAGGTAGAGGGGTCTACTTGACATGAGCTCGTTACCAACAGTTATTGCCGTCCTTTTAATTCTTGTAGCTCCCCTGGGGGTCGCAGGTCAAAACATCGGCCTTGGACTTTCGCTTTTGATTTTTGCGGTTTTTTCAATATACGAGCGAGGTCGTCGCCTACGTGCTGTCCTAAAATCCCCTGTTGTGGCGCAATTTTTTCTAATCTGGTTTGTCACCCTTTTTCCAAGTGTTGTAACTACGCTAGCAAAAGGCCAACTTAAAGAAGCAGGTCGCTTCCTACTCGGCTATGTTCTTGTGACGCCAATGTTTGTGCTTGGATTGGCGCTACGAGACGAGATTAGATCTAAGGTCATAAAAAATATTTCGACGATAATTTTGGTGTTACTCAGCATTATTTCACTCTCCCAATTTCTTACCGGTTGGCAATTAGCTGGCCTAACCGTCACCGAACAAATAAAAAGGGCCCAAGGTTTTTACAGCCACCCCTTAACGCTTGCTTATGCATCCCTATGTATCATGCCATTAATCTGCGCACGGGCTCTGGCCAAACCTCGCGACTGGTCTGCCTTGCTATCGGGGCTAGCACTTCTCGTTATGATCGCCACCAGTCAGTCACTCACTGTCATCTCGCTAACCGCCGTCACGCTCACATTTCTCTCAATTAAGCTATTAACGCGTAAAAAAATGCTGGCGCTTGGTTTAATCGCAACCACTCTCGGCATCGTGGCCCTGAGCACACCTAACCCTATCTCGCAGAAGTTTCAGACCGTACTGGCAGGTCAACGCAGTGACCACGAAACACCCTACCCTGATGATAGATTGGCTTTTTGGCATGCTCACTGGGAAATGTTCAAAGACGCCCCCATTGTTGGGCACGGCACTGATATCACTCGCGAAGACCGCAAACCCTATTACGAACGAATTGGCCTTGGACACATCAAACGAATGTATGAAGCGCACAATATGTATTTGCAAGCGGCGGTCGAAGGGGGTCTGGTCGCTGGGCTAGGATTACTTACTTTTTTAATCTGGTGGTTTTTACACGCCCGTAATTTTAAGCAAGTAGAATCTTGGCAACGCCTGGGAGCAATGATCACCCCACTGGCCTTTGCAGCAGGCGGACTGACTCAAAACGCAATCCAAGACAGCGAAGTTCGTTATTTACTGATCTTGTCGTGTACGTTCTGCTTTGCTATCTCCATGCCAAGCCACCGCGAAAAAAACTAAACCGGTATATTTTTGATACCAATCGCACCGCACTCTACAATTCAATAAATCAACCCTTAAAACTGCAAAAAACGGACGAACGACGCATGTTTAGAGCATTTAAGAGCATCAGTCACCTGGCTTTTAATCGCTGGCACACTGCTTGCTAACTTAATCTTGAAAGTATTATGCGTTCGAAAACAAGTAATCCCCGGAGGTAAAAATGGAGATGTCATTTATCACTCGCGATTCCCTTATTTTCCGCATTGTTTTACTTTTATTTTTGCTACTCGGAAGCAAGGCGGCAAAAGCTGATAGCTTCTATCAGATCGTCAATGGCAAGCGTTACCTATGCACTGAACAGGCTCCACAGCCTGGGCCTGGATGTAGTTACATCAACGGAGCCGTTTACTGCCCCGAACCCGGTCAAACTTGCGAATACATTAACGGCCAAGTTTATTGTGGCTATGATTGCGAATACATTAACGGTCGAGTCTACTGCCCGCAACAGGGAGGCACCTGCGAATACATTAATGGCCAGGTTTATTGTTCTTCCCTGGGCCAATCCTGCGATTACATCAATGGCCGAGTCTACTGCGGTGCCAATTGTGAATATATTAACGGCTCAGTGCATTGTTCATCGGGAGGCGTGGCCAGTCCGGCACTGCCAGCTCGCCCCGCAACACCGTCCCGGGGTGGCTGAACTTTAAGCATCCATGCCAAAAAATCGGGCAATCAGCCTCGCGTCCTCTACGTTTGATTTTGACCTCTTTTTTGATACCGTTAGGATCGAAAAATTAGGGATTTATCGAGGACGCAGCGTGACCTTTTTTGGATTAAGAAGCCGCTTTTCGGGAATGATTTTAGTCCTGCTTTTTTGCTCATGTATGACCAGCAAAAACCTTGACGAAAAATATGGCATCGATGCAAAGCGTATTGGTTATGTTCCAGCACGCATCGCGCTCTTGCCTTGCATGTTTTGGCCAACGTCAGGTAGTAAAATTAGCGACCTCTCACCCAATAACCGACCACCCGAAGAAAACACTGCCCTTTGCGAGGAATTTGACAAGTACGTCGCCGATGGCTTCGACAATCAACCGTTTATGAAGGGCCTAAGTCCAAAGCTCGTTGAAAAACTCTACGCTGCAGCGGGCCTCTCACCGCAAATCTTTACTGCCATCTCCACCGAATGGGCCGCTAAAAATACCGATTGCAAAGACTGTCGCAGCCTCCCCGCCATGTACAAGCTGAGCATTAAAGGTCGTCAACAGTGGCAAATATGGCTCAGCAAAGTCTCTAGTGCGACCAAAGGGGCCGACGCCGTTATGATTCCGCTTATATTGTCGAGTAATACTCGAATCGAAAACGATCGCGGCATTCTCCTATCGATCAGAAGTGGTTCCATCGGCATGCTCCTGATCGATACCAACAATGGCTCACTCATCTGGAGTGGCGGACGACAGGCAGAAGTTATTTATAAGGCCTTTGCCAACTCCGTTTCGGCTAAAGCCATGCGGGAACCACCACTTGACGACTTGAAGCGTCGACTATTGACTGACGCAATCTGGATTGATTTTCCCGGTCGCCAGATATACCGCTAACCACTCATGCAAACGGATTTGTGAGGTGAAAATGTTCGATAACGAAAGTGCACTCAAACGGCTGCACGAAATGCGTCAAAAATCCCAAGAAGGCGGCGGCAAAGAACGCCAAGAGCAGCAGCACAAACGCGGCAAATTAACTGCACGCGAAAGGATCAATCTCTTGGTCGACCCTGGATCGTTCGTCGAGCTTGATGCTTTCGTCACCCATGACTGCACGGACTTTGGCATGACCGACAAAAAATTCGTCGGTGACGGCGTTGTGACAGGTTTTGGCAAAGTCGATGGCCGACTCGTCTACCTTTTTTCCCAAGACTTTACGGTTTTCGGCGGATCGCTGTCGCTGACTATGGCTAAAAAAATCTGCAAGGTCATGGATTTGGCAGTTAAAAATGGCGCTCCCGTCATCGGTATCAATGACTCCGGTGGGGCAAGAATTCAAGAGGGCGTGGCCAGTCTTGGTGGCTATGCTGACATCTTTTATCGCAATGTTAAATCTTCCGGCGTGATTCCTCAGATATCTCTGATTTGCGGACCTTGCGCGGGCGGAGCTGTTTACTCGCCAGCGATGACAGATTTCACCTTCATGGTGGATGACACCAGCCACATGTTTATCACCGGTCCAGATGTTATCAAAGCCGTGACGGGAGAAGATGTTACATTTGATGACCTAGGTGGATCTAGGACTCACACGAGCATCAGTGGAGTTGCCGACAACCGCTTCTCATCAGAACCCGAAATGTTCAGTGCACTTAAACGGCTTTTGAACTATCTGCCCGCAAATAACCTTGACGATGCACCAGTGGCCGCCGACCCATCAGCAGATACAACTCTGGCGCAGGAGCTGGATCAATCCCGACAAAAAATCGGCAAGATAGTCCCAGCAAATCCAAATCTACCCTACGACATGGCCGACGTTGTTCGCGCGGTGGTTGATCCTGGTACTTTTATGGAAATGAAACCAGAATTCGCACCGCATATCATTACGGGTTTTGCCCGCCTGGGCGGCCGATCGGTGGGAATTGTTGGCAACAACCCAAATCACCTAGCCGGGGTTCTCGATATTAATAGCAGTACCAAAGCCGCGCGTTTTGTCAGATTTTGCGACGCATTCAACATCCCCTTGATCACCTTTGTCGACGTTCCAGGATTTTTGCCCGGAACAGCCCAGGAAAAAGGCGGAATCATCCGCCACGGCGCGAAACTGCTATATGCTTTTTGCGAAGCGACCGTTCCCAAATTAACCGTGATCACCCGAAAAGCGTATGGCGGCGCTTATGATGTGATGAACAGCAAACATATTGGAGCAGATCTCAATTTGGCATGGCCGAACGCTGAAATCGCAGTCATGGGTGCCGCGGGAGCTTGCAATATTATTTTCCGCGGTGATATTGGCGCTGCAAAGGATCCTGAGGCAAAAAGAAAAGAAGTGATTGGTGAATATTCCGACAAATTTGCGAACCCTTATATTGCAGCGCAAAAGGGCTATATCGATGCTGTCATTCTACCAGAAGAAACGAGAGACTATTTAATCAAAGGCCTTTCAGCGTCGTCGACAAAACGCGAAGACGGGCCCAAACGAAAACACGGCAACATACCTCTTTAAAACCTATGGAGGTTATTCAACTAAGTGATGGTAACAAGCAAAAAAGAAAATATGGGCAAGACGAGTCTCGGCATCAAGCGCATTTTGATCGCTAATCGGGGTGAAATCGCCGTTCGCATTATCCGAGCTGCGAAAGACCTCGGGATTGAAACTGTCGCCGTCTTCAGCGACGCCGATCAGTACTCGCTACACGTTAAACTGGCCGATTACGTCATTAACCTCCCTGGGAATTCGGCGACGGAAACCTATCTGAACATCCCCAAGTTGACCGCCGCCATCAAGGCATCAAAAGCGGATGCTGTGCATCCTGGCTACGGTTTTCTCTCGGAAAATGCAGACTTTGCTGACGCGGTAGCTAAAGCTGGCGCGAAATTTATTGGTCCAACACCCAAAGCCATGCGTCTAATGGGAGATAAAGTCGAAGCCAAACGCCTCATGAAAACGCACAATGTTCTTTGCATACCAGGCTCAGAAAATCCGTTGAAGGATGTGAAAGACCTTGAAAAACATGCTAAGGAAATTGGGTTCCCCCTAATTCTTAAGGCAGCCGCAGGTGGTGGTGGACGCGGTATGCGCGTGGTCCGCAAAACCGAGGAACTGACCGATGCATTCGCTGCTTGTACGCGCGAGGCGACAAGCTATTTTGGCAATCCAGCTGTTTTTTGTGAACGCTATATCGAAAATCCTAGGCATATTGAGGTGCAGGTCTTATTCGATGAACACGGACACGGCGTTCATGTATTTGAGCGCGACTGTTCCATCCAAAGACGTCATCAAAAGCTGATTGAAGAGGCTCCTAGCGTTTATTTAAACTCAGAGCAACGCTATGAAATCGGCAGACGGGCCGTGGTCGCTGCCAAAGCAGCTGGCTATTCGTCAGCGGGGACCATTGAATTCATCGCGGAATCTCCAGAGAAGATTTATTTTATGGAGATGAATACACGGATTCAAGTTGAACACACCGTATCTGAGGAAATATCAAACATTGATCTGGTGCGCTGGCAAATTTTGATTGCATGCGGCCAACCTCTACCATTCACACAAGACCAGCTGCAGCCACGCGGATGGGCTATCGAGGCAAGGATCAACGCAGAGGATCCTGCCAAAGGGTTTTTACCAGGACCTGGAAGGGTCCATCAGGTCAGATTTCCCGCAGGCCCGGGTGTGCGTGTCGATACGCACCTCTACGCGGGCTATGAAATACCACAGTTTTACGACTCCATGATCGCAAAGCTGATTGTCTGGGGCGAAACCCGCGAAATCGCAATCGCACGGATGAAACGTGCGCTTTCGGAGTTCGAAATAGACGGCGTTCCGACAACTGTAAAATTTCATGAGGCGGTGTTAAGCCACCCCGCATTTCTTGAGGGCGAGTTCAATACCGGCTTTATTGAGAAAGAGGCTGAATATTTTAAAAATTCTTTTTCCCAGATTGCTAAAGATCAGTTGGAATCGGCCGCAATCTTGTCAGCCATCATCGCTGCCCAGGACCAGCAAAAAAGCTCGCCTTCGGTCGGCGCCACTGGCAAATCGGGAGAGACTTCGGCTGCACCCAGCATGTGGCGGGAACGCGGCAGATCTGAGTCAATTCGTCGGGGAGGTGTTTGATGCAGTGGCGCGTCAGTATTGGAGGTCATGATCAAATTGTCGCTCTCCCTGACAACCTCCCAGACAACGTTCCCTTTGAAGGCACCATCAATGGTCGTCAAATCACTTTGCGCTGGCAAAAGTCCACTCGTTCCCTCTATTTGCTAAATCCTGAGACGGACAATACCTGGAGCAGCTTCAACATTCGCTCATTTACTTGCAATCGTTTTCCGGGCGAATCAGATCTCAACGTTTCCAGTGAATTTATTCCCCCCGGCGCGCGATCAGCAGTTTGCTTGGAGTCCTCTGTCAGCATGTACATTCCAGGCCAAGAATCCCGCACATCTGACCCAGCAAAAAAGATTAGGATCACTCGCAGTCAGATTACCGGAAAGGTCCTCAAAGTTCTTGTAAAACCGGGAATGAGTGTTGCGAGTGGTGACACACTTTGCATCATCGAGGCCATGAAAATGGAGAACAGGGTGTTGGCTGCCACGGCGGGGATTATTGATCAAGTTAAAGTAAACGAAGGCGACACCGTTTCAGCAGGAAGTGAGATCGCTAGGTTTAAACAGGGTTAATGGATGGGGATCTCTGTACGTGAAGATTATTCTAGATAAGTTAGCACTCGTGCTGGCTACTTGGTTCGGGAGTGGTTTTTCACCGAAGGCCCCTGGAACTTTTGGATCTTTAGCGGCTCTGCCATTATTGTGGCTTTTGAGTAACCTAGACTATGTGAGCTTTTGGGAACCAGCTATCATTGTGAGCATTGTCACCATCACTGCGCTATGGGCTACCTCGCGCACTGAGCATAATTGGCAGGTTCACGATGACCCGAGAATTGTCGCCGATGAGGTTGCAGGCATGACGGCTACCCTCATCTGGTTTCCCTTTGACTTAAAGCACACGGTAGTTGGATTTTTAATCTTCAGAATTTTGGACATATGGAAACCTGGTCCAATTGGCTATATTGACGAAGAGGTGCCTGGTGCCCCTGGAACAGTTTTGGATGACGTTTTGGCAGGAGCCGCGAGCGCAGTGATTATCTACTTCATTTTTCACCACCAATATTAAATCATGGCAAAAAATATACCGAGGCAGGGACCACCGCCTAAAGATAATCTAATTACTCCCCACGGCTACGACAAGCTCTACACTGAGTTGCGACATCTTGCTGATAACGAACGCCCGCAACTGCTTGAGGAAATAGCTGCTGCCGCTGCCCAGGGTGACCGCAGTGAG
>JBAXLR010000148.1:0-7404 GCA_037134655.1 bacterium
CATGCATCATCATAATGGCGGTATCGTGGCTAATCCCAGGCGTACCCGCCAAATCCCGCACGGCAACGCGCAGGCTTCTCAAAAAATTGAGCATGTCCTCAGCCGTGCCCACAGCCCCCGCCGCGAACGCCGGAAAATGCAGGCGACCTCCGGCCACCATTGTCCCGTCATCAAAATACCCACAAGCCACGTTCGGCAAGTCTCCACTCGGCACGAATGTCGTATGGGTCATCCCAGTCTTATTTAGAAAGTCCTTCGTCAGGACTGCGATGGATTTACCAGACAGCGCCTCAACAAGATGCTCAAGAACCATAAACCCAGCACCTGAGTAGCTAAATTTTGTCCCAGGCTTTGCGATCACCGCCACGGGCTCATACCCATATTTCCCTGGATTAAGTAAAACCTCTCCCATTGGGGGAACTTCCTGATCCTTAGGGAATCCATTGACGTAATGAAGATTTAAAGCGCAGTGGCTAACAAGATGGCGCACCTGAACTTGATCAGCCCACAAAGGATCACCGGTTGACTGAAGCCGAAAAGTTGATTTGGCTTTCGCCAAAAGTTCATTAACCGATTCGTCCAAAGCGATCTGATTTTTTTCAAAAAAATCAAAGGCAAATGCTGTCGCCACTGTTTTGCTTAAGGATGCTAACTCAAAGACAGTTTGGTGCGTAACTGGCGCTCCATGGCTTACCGCATGGCCCAAAGCTAAAGTTTGGTGGCCATCTGGCGTCCCCACAGCTATCTGTACACCTTGGATTTGGTGCTTATTAAGTAGCTGCGATATTTCACTAAGAACCCGGTCCAGGGGACTTGCCGCTAGGCGCTTTCTAGTAATTTCCCAGAGAGCCTCCTTGGCATTATTAATCTCTGCGTCTCGCGAATTAGCGAAGCGTCCTTTCAGAGCAGCAAGTAACTCACCAGCAGTTTTGCCTTTTGCAGAAATCAGAAACTTAAAACCAAATTTATCGCGGTACTTGCTTGCAATGTTTCTGAGTTCATCTTGCAGCTTTGCTTCGCCATTTGATGCGAGCTCTTGCTCAGATCTTGCCATGACATCAAGAGTTTTCGGTGCTTCGCCGATATCACCATGAAAGCCTGCTGCTTCAATAATTTCATCCACCGAGAAACTTTTCACCAGGCACTCTGCCCTAGCCAAATCGAGCACGGGAGACGACGCCATTTCGGCTACAAAGCGCTTAGCACCACAACGCTCAAAATAATAATCGTAGCGTTTTATGTAGTCTGAAATCTGATAATTATCATCATCGATCGCCATGAGCGCGGCCCAAGGATCGTTCGCATTGCGAACCTCCTCGACGGTGAATGGCAATAATAGCTCAGTCGCAAATTCTACTGGTTTTTTGGCCGTCATTAACTGAATCATCAGTTTCAGGGCGACTGGATACCACTTGCCGGTGCGCTCATCCCATTTGACCTGGACGATTTTTTTCGCATCCGAGAGATCTTTGCGAATAAACCGCATTTCCTCATGGGCGATCCTCAAAAAGTCTTCGATCTTGAATCGACCGTGGTAAATTTCATGCCACACTTCCCACCGAGAACGTTCCGCCGTAGCCAAGTCATCCATTACGCGCACTGGAACACCCTCAATAGTTGTTGGCAAAGCCACACAGCCGTTACCCGAGAGCCAATCTGTCAAATATTGCAGGGACTGAAAGACGTTGTAGCGAATTTCATCAGGGTGATTGTTGGGGATGTAATCTGATTCTTTGAGATCTGCAACCAAGAGCGAGCGAACGTAATTCGGATCGGAAACATCTAATCCTTTGATGTCTTCGCCTTCGATAAACGCATCCACCTCTTTGCGATGTTCCTCTGCAAAGATTTCCTTAGTCAAAGTCATTAAGGTCTTCTTGTCACCAGCCTTGTAGAGCCGCCAAGCTTCAACAATCGCAAGCCCTAGCCGCACAAAATCGGGATGCGCCACCCAAAAACCAGTCAAGTCTCGCTTCAACTGGGTTATGACGTCTTTGAAGTATCCCTTTAAGGTGACTTGAAACGAGGGGCTTGTGATGTCATTTTGCTGCGGCAAGATGCCATACATACCGCCAACCTTGATTCCACCTCGGGATCCGACCACATCAGCCAACATGCGGTGTGATGCCTTGATGTATTTGATCACAATATAAGGATCTGCCTTGACTGGTATGCGGTAGTTGGCATCTTCTTTGAAAAGTCTTGCGGTCGACCCTAAGTAATCATGCCAGCCCAGTGATGCACCCGCAAAATAGGGATATAGCTCATCGATAATTTCATGGGTCCGAAGTATGGCACGCGGGTTTTCAAGGACTATCATCAGTCTGATACTTCCCAAAGGGTAGTCAGGATGAATCTCTTTGATGATTCCCTCTGCGGTCGAGATCATTTTGTGGATGTAGCGAGCCTCTTCCTCGTTTTCTAGCTTGGGGACATAGAATGTCAGAGCTTTTTCGTTGTGCCAGTTGGCAAACAGATGCAGCGCGAAATCGTAAATATGGAGAGGGATGGGACTATCTTCAAAATACAAGAAAGCACAGGGTAACGCCAAACCGGGAAAACGCTTGATAGGCTGAGCGAGTTTGTTCGGCGCCAGTTCATAACGCTTACCATTCTCCGTGTGAGTCAGGCTTCCCTCGAAGCATCCGGTGAGATTGACAGCAGCGTCGATGAGATCAGCTCGCATGGGCGTTTTTGAATCCTCGTCATCGGCACCCCACATGGGCGAAGCCGTTTGCGTCGAAAGGAGCGTCTCAACTATTGCTGGCTCGCCTGCAAGCTTGCGGTGAACTGAGTTCATTGCGTTGATTGACATCTTTGCAGAATCAGGGGGGCCAAAAAGGGTTACATGGGGACCTTTTAGGTGCTCTGGGATTGGAGCTACTTTTGTCCCACCAGGAGCGCAGTAATTTTGGCTTTTTGGACCAATGACAATGCGGCCATCCCCATCTTCAAGTCCAATGACAGTTTTGTAGTTCGGGCTTAAAAAATCCCGGCCAAGTTTTTGATTGAACTCAAAACATGCTTTAACCCGTTCATCAATGAACTTGCGGTCCTCAGAGCGTTTACGCAAAACCCTAGCTAGCTCTGGTTTGATGGCCTTAAATAGATCGACTAAGAATTTAAGTGACGCCTTGTTTTCGAGCCCACCAATTACGCCCACATGTCGAAGGCCGGTAACCCCACTCACAGGCTCAGAAGTTTCAAGCAATCTTCGCGCGAGCTTAGGCGAAAGGTAGTCGTGGTAGTAAGGAATCTCAAAAAAGAGATTATTTGTTTCTGTTTGTGACTTCATAACCAGTCATTGTAGCATTATTTGTTTTGGGCGAAACTCTTTATTTTTGCAATCAAAAATGCTGAAATAGTCGCTCGCCTTTAACTCTTGGAGATATTTATGCGCGAACTCATCAACTTCAAAAGCACACCAGCGCCGCGTTTTCGCTACACGCCTTGCGTAAAAACAGGGCCATTCTATGAGTTTAGCGGCATGATTGGACTCGGGACCGACGGGAAGCTTGCCCAAGGCGGAGTAGAGGCCGAGACTAGGCAGATTCTTAAAAACATGATTTCCGCAGCCAAAGAAGTCGACCTAAACCTATTGCACCTGACATCTGTCAATATTTTCACCACAAGATTTGATGAATTTCCGACAATCAATAAGGTCTGGGAGGAGTTCTTCACCTCTGATGTACCCCCACCAGCGCGCACATCGGTTGGAGTCGCCGCCCTGCCGCTTGGCTCGACAGTTGAAATGGCTTTTAGATTTTATCGCGTCTAACCTATGCGTTTTTCCATATTCGTAATATGCGGGTCTTCTCGCCCTGAACAGGCCACACCACAGCGCATTTGAATCCAGCTGCCTGAAGGGTAGTTTCGAATTTTCTAACGTGAGCGCGCCCAGGATCAACAAACAAAGCTGCACCAGATGGTTTCAGCGCCAGCTTTAGAAATTCACAGACTTCATTGGCACAACCAGGCTCGTATAAGACGTCACTACCAATGATGACATCGTAAGGCTCATCAACGTAAGGATCCTGCCAAGACAGCTTTAAAAACTGGGGTGCGGGGATGTTGTTGAGCGAGGCGTTTTCACGCAAAAGCTCTCCAGCAAAGGAATTATAGTCACTGGCAATGACATCGTAGCCACGGCTTTTTAAAACGAGTGATGCCAACGCAACACCACAACCAACCTCTAAAATGCGCATACCATCATAAGTTTCAGAGGCAACAATCTGAGCAAGAAGAATTCCGGATGGCCAAAGGATTCCACTGAGCGGCCAAAGAGATTCGGGAACGTCTGCTCCCCAAACACGCTCTCCGATTGATTCTTTTTCAACTTCAGTGGGAAATTGGTCGCGACTAGCCAATTGCTTGATTTTCCAAAAACGACCGCCAACGGCCAGATCTACCAATTTATACTCGACCGTCATAGTTGCGCCTAAAATCTATCGGAATGAGATTTCAGGGTCCCACAACGCCCCCCAAGATTCAATCAAAACCTAGAACGCAAGCCGATTAATAAAAATAAAATAGAGGGATTTTATGCAAAAAACCAAGGTCCAATTCGCTAGATTGCTCAACGCTCCACAAGTGTTCCGCAGCCCGAAGAATAATTACGCAACCTGAGTTGTTTCAATTGTAAATAGCTCAGTAGTAACGTCCCTACACTCGCAACTATTGCGATTTTACTTCAATTTCATAGGTATTAATCAGTCCAACCAGCGAAAAATAATGGCCAAAAATCCCAGGTTTCGCATCTCGAAAAAAATCACACGAAAAGAAATCGGGGATTGTTCCGATAGATGAGGCTAGCCGTCGGGGTCTTATGATGGATAAAAAAATCAATAGAAAAGAATTTACCCAATACCTCACAGAATTCACTCAGTCAGCGGTAATTCAAGACGCCAGTATTGGAATCGTTTTTTATCTTGGATTTGCTGCTTGGGATCGCTTTTTAGCACCAAAAACCTACACACAGCTATGGATGGTCCGCGCAGTGGTGGCAATATGCTGCGTACTCCTTCTGCTTGCTCACAGACACTCATTCCTGCAAAAAAACCGACGGGTTGTTTATCTTTTTGGGGTATCTTTAGTCTTAAATAGCATCACTTTAATGTGGTCACTGGGATCTCCCAATAACCTCCCACAAGACGTATCATTTGCTGCAATTACACTTGTATTCTGCATGTCAGCATTTCACATGCTTTCTCTCGACGCGATGCTGATTGGAGGACTTTATATTTTGGGTTTCTGCTGGCTACTCCATAGCCGAGACGCGTCGAGCCAGGTTTGGATTGCTTACCTAGTGCCCCTTGGAGCCTCGTTTTTCATGGGAATTGCCGGTTCGACAATCGGTCAAAATTATGTGATCAGGGCATATTTAGCTGAAAAAAAGCAACGAGAGGAGACCGCACGTGCCGACAACCTCCTCTTAAAAACGTTTCCTTTTGAGGTAGCCAAGGAGCTCAAAACCAATCAAAAGTCCATCGCGAGGCGCTATGAACATGCCACTGTCATGTTCTGCGATGTGGTGAACTTCACACATTCCTCAAGTCACATGCCCCCGGAGGATTTAGTCGACTGGTTGAATCGAACTTTTTCAGAATTTGACCGCGTTACAGCCGAGCACGGTTGCGAAAAGATAAAAACTGTTGGTGACGCGTATATGGTAGTTAGCGGAGTGCCGATTCCTGACGAGAATCATGCTGAAAGAATTTTATTGCTCGCGCTTGCTATCAAGAGTGCAAGCGAAAAAATCACATTAAACGGACAGCCGCTACAGTTACGAATTGGTATTAGTTCTGGCCCAGTCGTTGCTGGCGTTATCGGCGAGAGCCGCTTCGCATACGATCTCTGGGGGGACACGGTCAATACTGCAAGCCGCATGGAAGCGCTGGCTCCTGCAGGAAAAATACAGATTACAGAAGCAACCAAAGAACTTCTTAAAGGCAGCTTCAACCTCGAGAAAGTCTCTTCTCTAGAAGTTAAAGGTAAAGGCGTTATGGATACCTGGCTTGTTCACACTCCAAAAGTGGTCTCAAATCCCACGACCAAGGCCGCGGCCTGATGTTTTTAAGGTGTAACCATCTGTTAATGCTATGCATTTTAACTACCCGAAAAATCCCACCTTGGGTACGCCCCTAGGCTTCTAACATATTGATTTTTTCGACCGATACACCAAGTAGGTTGTTTATTTTAAATAGGTAGCAAAATGCTATTTGCAGCCCGAGACTCAAATTTTGTCACTCACTACACCAACGCAAGTCGAAAGGGCGTGGTCATCACAGGCCTCATTGGTTTAATGCTTTATGATGCCTATGCAGTTGTAGATTATCTTACCCAACCTGATCTCTATCTTGAAATGTGGTTAATACGACTTGGAATTACACTTTTTTCAATTGGCACCCTCGGCCTGATTGGTACACCTTTAGGCGCAAGACATCTCAGGGGGTTGACGCTCACGGTCGCGTTAGCGATTTCTCTCAGCGTCATATGGATTTGGAGCGTCGCATATCCAAAACAACTTCCAAAAGAAATCACAGGCATTACCGTCACCATGCTATTTTGCATGGCGGGTTTGCGGCTTCTGATGCTCGAAACAATTGCCTACGCCATCATAATGTCGACCGCTTTTTTTGTACTTACGTCCATGCGGAATGTTGAGCAGGCGGTTTTCGCGAGCTACTTTGTGAGCATACCGCTGGTTGTAGCAATAGGCGTTTCAGTCTCCTACTTGACAGAAATGTATGCGCGGAAGTCCTACTTGGATGAACTCATGTTGATGCAAGAGCGAGAGAAATCAGATCATATTCTCAAAATGACTTTTCCGCTTGAGATTGCCAACCAGCTCAAAAACAATCCAGGCGTTTTAGCAAAGCGAGAGGACAACGTCACAATCATGTTTTGTGACATTATAGGTTTTACAGAAGCATGCACACGCATGGCACCGGAAGATCTTGTCAAAGGACTGAACCAAATTTTCTCAACGCTGGATCGCTTAACCCATGAGCATCAATGTGAAAAAATCAAAACTATTGGTGATGCCTATTTGGCTGTGAGCGGCGTTCCAAACGCAACACCTGATCACGCCGAGCGCATCATAAAATTAGCGCTGGCCGTTAGAGAAGCCGTTCCCACATTGACATTAAACGGCACCCCAATTCGAGTCAGAATTGGGGTCCATTCAGGCCCAGTCGTTGCTGGCGTAATTGGCGAGAGCCGTTTCGCCTACGATCTTTGGGGGGATACGGTCAATACTGCAAGCCGCATGGAATCAACTGCCCCCGAGGGAAGCATTCAAATCACGGAGACGACAAAAGAGGCGCTTAAAGATAAGTTTATCTTTGAAAAACGACCTCAGGTTCAAATCAAAGGCAAGGGTCTGATGGACACCTGGCTAATACT
>JBAXLR010000149.1:0-7398 GCA_037134655.1 bacterium
TCGAGGTCCTGATCACGGGTCAGAGCGTCTCGATAGGGTTACGGTCATGGTGGTAGACTTGCGAGACTTTACCGAGTTGTGTGAAAAATATGATCCCGAAATCGTAATGACGGCACTGAACCAGTATTTATCTCTGGTTACTGCCATAGTGCGAAGTCATGGTGGCGTTGTAGATAAGTTTATTGGCGATTCGGTTGTGGCTTATTGGGGAGCGCCTAGCCGCGGCGAAAATGATGAGATTTCTGCGGTCAGAGCTGCCGTGGATGTGAGGGTTTCTTTGGTTGCACTCAACCAAGAGCGTATTCGTAAGCAATCATTCCCGTTGTCAGTCGGCATAGGTTTGCATTGTGGAGCCGCCATTTTTGGTCCTGTGGGAGCTATTGATAGGGTCGACTATACGGTTATTGGTGGAGCTATAAATATAGCATCGCGACTTCAAAGTCTGACAAAGGCACATGATTTTGATATTCTTGTATCAGATAACCTATATCAGTTGACTACGGCCTCAGCTTTTGTTGAAGAGATTGGACCAGTGAAGATTCGAGGGATTGAACAGATGATCAGCATACATAAGCTGATTGGAGTCGATATGGGAGAGCGTGGATTTGTCATTGGTAGTCAGTCACTTGAGTCGTCCTACCTTGGACGCTCGCCTGGCAAGCTTGCGAAGCCTCATTCCATCTTGCCTCTCTCTCGACCAACGGATTTTTCTGTACTAACGGATGAAGATGACGAACAGGCCGCTTAAGTATCAGTATGGTTGGGTAGCTTGAAATTTACGGATCACAGTCATATTTTTTCGAAGCTTCATTGGGAGGCACTGCGTAACATTCGCATCGTCGTTTGGGATGTGTGTTATCAACCTGATGTTAAGCAGCTGTTGGAATTGGTATCTCCGGCGGCTTCGAAGGCTTCTGATGCCATAAGACATACTGAGCGCAGGCGTGAATGGCTGGCGACACGTGCTTTGTCAGGCTTTCTGACTGGTCAAGAGCCAAGCGAGTCGCCTGTTGGTGTTCCCACTTGGGCAGAGGGTTGGTTGGGTAGTATTTCTCACAAGGCTGGTCACGTTGCGTTGTGGCTTAACCTTGGTGGTGATCTGACATGCGGAGTTGATTTAGAGGACAGCCGCGAAATTGAGACGGATCTTGCTCTAAGGTTCATGAACGAAGACGAGCTCTTGTTATCATCAAAAATTATCGCGTCAACTTCTAGCGCCCTTGTTTTCGCGGCAAAAGAAGCCATCTATAAAGCACTATGCCCGCTGGTTGGGCGCAAATTTTACTTTGAGGCTGTTTATTTAAGTGAAGTTTGCGGAAGTCAGGGTGATTATCTTCTGAAATTTATCGTCGCCCAGTCGTTGAGTTCAAGTGTGCCGCTTGGGGTAGAGATCAATGTAGCGGCAAAAAGTATCAGCTTATCTGATGGAGATTATTGGTTGGCGCTCGCGTTTTACCATAATTTTGGGCAGACTAAGACCCTATAGTTGGTAGGGGTAAAACATGAGCAAAGATAGAAGACGGCTTTTGATGCCGGCTGTTTTGTGTGGATTGGTCGCTAGCGTTCTCATGAACTGCACCTCGGCCGCCGTCGAGAAACGGACGGTTAGACTATTCCCTTCTCAAGGGTCCGAAAAAAGTGTGTCCATTCGTACTGCAAAGTCAGACGTGGGCATCGTGGTAGCGGCTCATCCGCTAGCATCGGCGGCCGGGGCTGCCATGTTGGCAAAGGGCGGAAACGCCATGGATGCCGCTACAGCTGCATCGTTTGTCATATCAGTGGTTAGGCCACAGAGCACTGGCCTCGGTGGTGGTGGATTTCTACTTTTTCACGATTCAGCTAGCGGACGGCAACGTGTTTTTGATTTTCGAGAGAGGGCACCAGCCAAAGCTTCTCCCGACATGTATCTGGATGAATTCAAAAAATACAAAACTATAAATTATCGGGGGCGTTTGGTCGAAAGCCCGGCCGTAAATGGGCACTTGTCAGTCGCGGTACCAGGTTTGGTTAAAGGGCTACTTGAAACCCATAAAGCCTTTGGGCGGCTTGCATTGTCGGAGGTGATTAAACCCTCTATTGACGCGGCAGAGAAGGGTTTTGAGGTTTACCCAACCCTGGCCAGGGAGATCGAGCATCGGAGAAAAATTCTAGAAATATTTTCAGCCAGCCGAAAAATATTCTTGCCCAAGGGAGAGCCTTTAAAGGCTGGAGATCGCCTTATTCAGACGGATCTTGCCAAGACGCTCAAGATCATTGCACTTGAGGGTGAGCGAGCTTTTTACGACGGACGGATCGCCGAAAAGATAGTGGCGGAAATGAACCAGGGTGGCGGTATTGTTACGCGGGCAGATCTGAGATCCTATCGCGTTATCGAGCGCGTTCCAGTGACCGGTAGATATCGGGATTTTCGTGTCGTATCCATGCCGCCTCCATCGTCAGGTGGTGCCCATATCATCGAGATGCTGAATATGCTCGAGCCATTCGAAGTTTCTAAAATGGATCCCCGCGGTGGCAAATACTTGCACCTTCTTTCGGAGGTCATGCGCCGAGCCTTTGCAGATCGAGCCAAAGAAATGGGTGATTCTGACTATGTGGACGTGCCTCTTGCAAGATTGACTTCCAAGATGCATGCGCGGGAACTCATGAAGTCATTTAGTGAAGGTAGCGCTAGTCGGTCAACCGACTTTGGTGATCTATCAGTGCCCGCCGAGTCCCCGTCCACGACCCACATTAGTGTGATAGACAAGTGGGGTAATGCAGTCAGTACAACGCAAACGATTAATTATTCATTTGGTAGTTGTGTGGTTGCCGAGGGTACTGGAATAGTTCTGAATGATGAGATGGATGATTTCACCACCATGCCTGGTGCGCAAAATGTTTTTGGTCTAGTGACGGGTAAAAAAAATGATATTGAGCCAGGTAAAAGACCCCTATCAAGTATGTCGCCAACGATGATTTTTGACAAAGAAGGAAGGCTCCAGCTTGTGGTGGGCTCACCCGGTGGACCTCGAATTATCAATGCTACGTTGCAAACGATCATAAACTCGCTGGATTTTAAGATGTCTTTACGCGAAGCGGTACATGCCACTAGAATTCATCATCAGTGGACCCCAGATAAAATTAGCTATGAGGCGGATAGCCTTGATTCCGATGTAAAACAGCAATTGTCTGGTCTTGGTCACAAGCTAGCACCCATTGAAACAATTGGCGATGTTCAGGCGGCTCAGAGGCTTCCTGACGGATCCTTAGTGGGTGCAAGTGATAGTCGTGGTGAAGGAAAAGCAGCTGTGCCCTAGGATTTGAGTTGTCCTACCGAACGCTTTTGCACCAGGCCGTCAAAAATTTTTGCCAGTTTTTTTGAACAATATTGGAGTAGTCGGTCCAGGAGCTAATCCTGTCGTCAGTGTTTGGACGGAGAATTCCTCGCGAGATAGGGAATAGTGATTCTGGATGTTTTTTTATTAGCTTTGCTGTTATTTCGTCAAACGTCGCGCCTTGTGCACCGACGCCAGGAAGCAGAAATCTTTGCGGTTGCTTGGGTAGTTGTTTAATAAAAGTCTCCGTCAGCCCCGTTGCCCCCAATACCCATCCTAATTGACCCAGAACGTTCTCTTTTTGGGCAAGCTTTGTAAAATCTTGCCTCACAATTTCAGCGATGGGAGTTTTCTTGAGTGGTGCTGGCCTGAGCTGAATCTCCCGGCCACTTTTATTACTCGAAATCCAAACGATATATATGCGTCGTCCGTTTTTCATCCAGGGGATCAATGCTTTTAGAGAGTCGGTACCCATCCATGGAAGTATCGTAAGGGCGTCGGCCTGATATTGATCGAATGCGGATCGGCCATAAGCGGTCATTGTGGAACTGATGTCTCCGCGTTTAGCGTCAAGAATCACATAAAGACCGCGGCGTTTGGCATCGATGATAATATCGCGAAGGGCAGTCATGCCAGTCGGTCCAAACTGCTCGAAGAAAGCAGACTGTAGTTTGATGGGAGTACCATCGACCGCGATATTATCAACAGTGGCTTGGTACCAGCGAATTAAAAAAGACTCTGTGGGCGTTGAATTTAATTGCCGCTGGAGAAACGGGTGCAAATCAGCCGTGTCAGGATCAAATCCAATACAGAGAGGGTGGTGATTATTGAAGAGCTGGTCGACTTTGTTTTTGTCCTGTTTCGTGGTCGACCGATTCATTGAGACTCCGAAAGCGTAATTATTTTGGCAGCACGATTTTATAGATGCCAGATGATACAAAAAGTTCAAATAGATTTTGATCGATTTTTCCACCCTTGACGTCCATTTTAATGATATCCAAAGCCTTTTCGGCCGATACGGCCTTTTTGTAGGGCCGGTCAGACGCAGTCAGGGCATCGTAGATGTCAGCAATGGTCATCATGCGGGACTGAATGGGAATTTGTCCAGATAAGGCCTGGTTGGGGTACCCGGTGCCATCAAGCTTTTCGTGGTGCTTAGCGGCGATTTCAGGAACGTTGTATAGTCGATGTCCCCATGGAATTTTTCTTAAAAACTCATATGTATGCTCGACGTGACTTTGAATCTCAGAAAACTCTTCTGCGGTGAGAGAGCCTCTTGAAACGCTTAACGCTCGGAGTTCCTCCGCACTAATGTAGTTTCTGGCTTCGCCAGCCAGATTTTCGAATGTTAGTTTGGCGATCTCGTTCAGCTTTTCAAAACCACCCTGTTCCAGCACAGTGGGCTCATTGGACTTGAGAATGAAGGAAAAGATTTCATCTAATTCATTAGAGCGTCTTAGTTTAAGCTCTTCAATCTTCTCTATGGAAAAATCCATGGGGAAGGCTGAAGGGTTATTCATGTAATTGACTTTAGCCTTTAGACATTCGATTTCTAAGCATGCGCGGATCAACTCAAATCGTTGTGCGATTGATTCATTTTGCCAAGGATAGAGTTTCTTGGCTTTCACAAGCACGTTCTCTCGGACACCAAGCTTGCCGAAGTCGTGTAGGAGGGATGCGTACTCGATCTCTCGCATCTGATCTTCAGAGAAATTTATCTGTTGGAAGCCTGGCTCCTCGCTGCGGTCAACGAATTTGGCTAAACCCGTCGTAAGTTTGGCAACTCGGTGAGAATGACCCGATGTGGTTGGATCTCGCTGCTCGATTGCCGTCACTGCGGCGTTGACGAATCCGTCAAAAAGCCTCTGAATCTCATTGTGCATTTCGGCGTTTTCGAGGGCGATGCCGGCTTGCTGTGCGACGATTTCTGCATATTCAAGATCGCGCTCATGAAATGGTACAACTTGGTCGGCGAAGTCTTGGGTGTTTCTGAGATCCACCTGCCAATTTCGCTTGCGATTGATGAGTTGAATGACGCCGATGACCCGGTGGGAGATGTCATACATTGGAAGTGTCAGCATGGAGTGGGACTCGTAGCCGTTTCTTTGATCAAAAGTGCGATTATGTTTTACGCCAAAAGGATTTTGGGATGGATCTTCAGATAAATTGTAAAGGTCGGGAATATTGATCAAGGTATTGTGTAGTACGGCATTTCCCACAATCGACGTTTTGTCTATAGGCATTCTGAACTCTGCGAAGTCAGATTTTATGGATGCATTTTGTGTAAATCGAAAACGCAGTTGTGCGTCTTCCACACGATTGCTGCCCTGCGCATAGTCGATGGTATAGATTGAGCCTGCGTCCGCTTTACATATCTCTCGGGCTTTGTAAAGAATTAGATTGAGGAGTTTTGGGATGTCACGTTCCCCATTAAGTTCCCTAGAGATGCCCATAACGTATTTAACATTTTCGGTGGTCTCTTCGAGTACTTCCAACTCTGCATCTGAATTGGCCAGCGCTGATTGAAATGAGTAAATGCTGGCGATACTGGCTCGAATTCCGGCTGAGGTCGCGGGTAGTCCCATGGTCAAAGCACCAGATCGAACGCACTCAAGTGGCAGGTCTTGTAAGTCTAGCTCAGTTCCCGCGCAAACGATTGCTCCATGCGGTAGCTTTATGGTGCTGCTGTGACGGTTGAGTCGATCGAAAGATTTAAATGAATCTCGACCAAGAATAGCTTGGGTGAAGCCATCGCGCGTCAAAAAAAGAGCGTGAGGATCCGAGGGGTCGAGCTCTGGTTTATAAATTTTTAGACTTTGGTCTTGCAAGATCCAGGCAAACAAGGCTTCCACTGATGAAATGACCTGTTGGGTGCCGTCATTGGCGAGTGCGTTAAACTGTAAGTTGGTGGCGCTACTGCTCATATTTTTCCTCAGGGCATTTGACTTGCGTTAAAGCTAATGTTCGAGGGCCTGGTCGACGAAAAGTTCTAGGCAAGCAGCTTGTGGAAGGGGTATTCTAGTTCCCTAAACGAGTAGTTGCCGAGATCGTGGTACCAGTAAAGCCTTGCTCATTATTTTACACTGGGCTGAGTGGCTCTTAATAGGCTTGGGCAAAGATTTCACAGTAATTGACCTGTCTCTGAGTTAATCGGGAGTTTCGCATGAAATACGGATTGATTGTTGATCTTGAAACAACGGGGCTTAACCCTAATGAGAACAGCATCATAGAGTTTGGTCTCTTGGAGTTTAAATTTTTAGGCACAGACTCTTCCGTCATTAGTTCCATGTATTCAGGGCTTCAGGATCCGGGCGAGCCCATAAGCCAGGAAGTTTCGCAATTAACTGGCTTAGATGATGCTGCAGTGCGAGGTCAAAGTATTGATTGGTCAGTGGTGCGAGAGTTTTGGGAACGTGCGGACATCGTGGTGGCCCACAATGCCGAGTTTGACCGCAGCTTTCTTTCGTCGGTCAAAGAGATTCGTGATATTAAAAAGCACTGGGCATGCAGTGTTCGTCATATAGACTGGCGTTCAAAAAAATTTGGCAGTTTGAAGTTAAACTATTTGGCAGCTGATCATGGTTTTGTGAATCCTTTCGCCCACCGCGCTCTCTTTGATTGTGCGACAACTTACCGGCTGATCTCACCGTATTTGCCTGAACTGGTGAGTTCCAGTCATGAACCAGAGATCGAAATATCAGCGGTCGGAAGTCCCTTTGAGAGCAAAGATATTTTGAAGGCCAATGGCTACAGATGGGATGCTGAACGCAGAGTCTGGAAAAAAAGAGTTTTGCCCCCTCGTCTTGAGGTGGAGCGGGAGTTTCTAGCCGCAGATGTATACCAAGGATCCACACGGCATGTTGAGGAAGAATTTTATTTCAATCCGAAGTGCTAGTTGAGATTTATAGCTTGTGATTTGATAGCAAACGCGCCTGATTTTGCACCTCTGGCGGTGAAAAATACTGCTTGCGTGCCTGATGGGGCGTCCTCCCAAAGGGTCGAACGCGATTTGCGATTTTTGATCTTACCAGCTGACACGAACCAGGCGACCCTGTTGGACTCCTGGCTATCTGAGGTAATAGTG
>JBAXLR010000150.1:0-7318 GCA_037134655.1 bacterium
AAACACCTGCCTGATCCTGGTACCGTTGCTACCTTCCGGTCCTGGCGGGGTTCGCAGGCGGGCACCATCCGGGATCTGGCTATCACACTAGGCTTTTGTCGATCCTGTTTCTGTCAAAACATAACACTCCGACGAAGCGGCGTTGTTATGTCACAAAATTGGGTTCAACTCGACAAAAAATCTAAGCTGTGGCGAATTTTCATCGCTCTTTTTCCCAAAAAACGCCAAACTTGTCAGAGCCTTTGGCCTAATCCGCAGTCTTCAAAGTAAGGCGTATCGCCGACGACTATATAAATAGAGGAAGGGGGTTGTCCAGTGAAGGCCTTAATCCAGCGCGTAAAATCAGCCCAGGTGCGAGTAGATTCTGAAATTATTGGTGAAATTGGGGTTGGCTGGCTGGTGTTCCTTGGAGTCGCGCGTACGGATTCAGGGGCTGAAACCATGAAACTGGTAGACAAGATCACCGGTCTTCGGTTGTTCCCCGATGCTGAGGGTCGTTTTAACTTATCTGTAATTGATGTGTCGGGTTCAATTTTAGTGGTCAGCCAATTCACGTTATATGCTGATTGTTCCCGTGGTCGGCGACCGAGCTTCACGGATGCGGCAGAACCGGAAAAAGCAAACCAGCTTTATGAGCAATTCATCGGGGAACTACGCATGAAGAGTTTGCCCGTGGCTACGGGGCGATTTGGGGCTGATATGGAGGTTAGCCTTGTTAATGACGGCCCTGTGACGATTCTATTAGATTCCGCCACCTGGTCGGCTCACTAAAATAATTAGGATTCTCATGATACCTACCTCTCCTGATCAAAAACCAGTGGATAACGCCAACGCACCAGAGTTGGCACTTCGTTTGTCGGCAGTTGTGCAGCGACTTTTGATCGTTTGCAAAAAAGATTCCCTCAGTTTGGGAGAGTTCTTACACGAGTTAAGTCTCTATGGTCATATGATGGTTTGTCTTGTGTTCTCGATACCGTTCTTACTGCCTGTGCCTTTACCAGGGCTATCCACAGTCTTTGGCTTGGTCATCGGATTTGCAGGTTCGCAGATTTTACTGGGAAAAGATCCGTGGGTCCCCAAGAGCTGGAGGCAGCGTCAGATCTCGACACATATAGTTGCTCGAATATTGGAGTTACTAGGGAAAATATTGCTTCGAACTGAAACGATTATTAAACCGCGTCTCAGATTTTTCGCCCGTCATCCTGGTTTCGTTAAATTCAATGGTGCGGTCATTTCATTTTTGGCGATATTACTGGGCTTGCCCATGCCTCCGGGCTTTAATTTTCCGCCAGCTCTCGCAATCATTGTGTTAGCAATCGGTAGCATCGAGCGTGATGGTGTACTAATCATTGTTGGATATACTTTGGCGATTCTAAATATTGTATTTTTCGGAGCATTCTTTGCCTTGGGGCTTGAGGGCATCAAAACTTTTTTCAGCCTTTAGCGTTACGACTTTCTAGAGTGTTTCTAGTTGTCGAAGCCACTTGGCGTCGAACTTGCCTTTGTCGTAAACAACGCCAACTCTGAAATTTTTAAGCCACTCCTTGGCAACGCGTGAAACATCGGCCGGGGTGACGCCAGCCAACTGGTCTGGCAGATCATAGAGTTTTTTTGCATTGCCGAAATAGTTTTGAAATGAAGCAAGTGCGCCAGCAAGGCTGTTTTGGCTTTCTAAGGTTAGAAAGTAGCTGGTGGTAAAGACATTGCGCTGTTCACTGAGTTCCTCCGCGGTCACTCCCTTTTCTTTAAAGTTTTTTACAACGGCAGTGATCGCGTCGATTGTCTCTTTGGGCTTGGAGGTGGAAACCGAAATTATGCCGATACCTTGATTGTACTGAATCGTCCCAGCGTAAACGGCGTAGGAAAGGCTGCGCTTTGTGCGCACTTCTTCTTGGAGGCGTTCGCTTAGAATTTCGAACAGTAGATCTGCGGCAGCGGCGTCTTTGGCGGTAATCGAAGGGGCGTTAAACTTCATTTTAATATAGGCTGTAGGAATATCGCGATGCTCAAAAGCTAACTTCTTAGCCGGATCAAACGCAGGCGCGACAACGATTTTTTTCGGCCGATCCCGTTTCGGGATTTTGCTAAATTTACGTTGGATTGCGCTTTTGATGTCATTTCCCAGCTTAGGCCCAGCGTAGGTGATGAACATGTTTGAAGAATCTACCAAGTTACTATGGTAGGCCTTTAAATCAGCAGATTTTAGGCCCTGGATTTGTTGAATCCCGTCTTGTGGCAGAAGTCTATACGGATGTTGTTGATCGTAGAAGATACTATTAACCACAGCGTTGACCTGTGACTCTGGATTTTGCATTTCTTGCTGAAATTGGGCAACTCGCTGCTGCTTTGCAAGGGCAACGTCGTCTTGGTTGAACGAAGGTTCCATCACTACAGCTGCCAGCAAATCAACTGCTTGGGGCAGATACTCTTTTAGAGTTTGTACGCTACAGCGGCTAACTTCCACGCCACCACTGCAGTTAATACCTATAGAGTTTTTTTCTGTCAGGGCAAATATTTTCTGTTTACTGAAACTTTTTGTTGCGTAAGTCATAGTGTCCAGCGCCAGCTGGTTAATCGCCCGTCGATTGAAAGATTCATCCGCGCTACCGCTCATGAAAGTGACTGACAAGGTGACGATTTCGCCGCCAGGTGTTTCTCTTATGACGAAGGGTATTCCGTTACGCAGCTTTTCGATCGACGTTAAATTGGTCTCCTGTGCATGGCTGACAGTTTGAGTGAGGGCAAGTAATGCCATGCATAATGTAAAATTGATAATTGTCGATTTGAATTTCATCTTTGTTAAGGCCTGTCGTGATGGGTTTCAGTAGTTTTGAAGGTATTTTTCAACAAACGGAGCCGAGTTGTCTGAATAGTTTGCGACTTTTGCATCTTCTGGATTTATCAGTGTGATCCCGACATATGGTTTATTAATGAAGTATTTTTTTATGAATTTTCTGATGTCTTCGAGGGTAACCTTTTCCATGTTGCCGATGTAATTATCGTAGTAATCCATGCCGCTGGTGGCCCACCAAAAAGCTAGATTTTTTGCATAGGAACTTGGGCGATCAAGATCCATCTTGTAGTTGATCCGCTGCTTGCGGCGGACGTCAGCTAGTTGATTGACGGTGAAATAACCTGGTTTCAGCCATTGGCTCGGCTGGCGCAGCAATTCAGCTTTGGCCTCGCGGGCTTTTTCAGGGGCAGAAACTGCGTAAAGCACCAGTTCACCAGTCTGACTCTGGGTATGGTATGAAAGGCCTGCGCCCAAGGTTAATCCACTATCAATAAAAGTCTTGAAGAATTTGCCGGAGCGATGTTCGAGCAATTGTAGCAGAATGTCGGCAATCCATGTGTCCCCCTTTTCAATTGAAGTGCGGGGGCCTTTCCAAGTGAACTGCTGGTTTACATTCTGGGCTAGAGGATGAGTTTTAACCACGTCGGTTGTTTGCGGGAAGGCGCCAAAAGGTTCCCGTTTTATAGGCTTCCAATCGGCAGGCGTCTTCCAGTCAGTGAAATGTTTGTTGACCATTGCGGTCACGCTACCGGATTCCACGTCGCCTGACACGATGAGAGCGCAGTTTCCTGGTACAAAAACGTCTTTTTTAATCTCGAGCAGTTGGTCGCGCGACGTATTCTCAATGATCTTTCTTCTGCCAAGAGGATTTCGCAAATACTCTTGTTTTCCGTAAATAATCATTCGTTCAATATTATAAAGATCAAAACCTGGCTGGCTGGCATTGCGGTCATACTCGTCTAAAACAACCACGCGCTCACGTTCGAGCTCCTTGCTGTCCAGCAATGGTGTCGCGATGGCATCAGCCATAAACTGAAGCCCTTCATCCAAATTTTTAGACGGCAGGGTAAAATAATAACGCACCATTTCAGCGCTCGTATCACCATTGTAGGTAATTCCCAGTTGTCGGATGCGCTTATTAAAAGCTTCCTGATTGGGAAGTCGTTTATTACCTTTGAAAAACATATGTTCCCACACGTGCGTCAGACCGTTAGTCTGCGGTAGCTCAGTCATGGCGCCGGCTTTGGCCACCAGAACAATCGTGGCAAGTGGCACTTTTGGCATCTCTACCGTTAGAATGGCCATCCCATTGCTAGCCTCTGTGAGTTTGTAGGACTTGGCCTTCGTATTTTTGACCGCGCCAAACAAAGAGGTGGTAAAGGCTTGCGCCAAAATAAGTAAATATATCGCGTGTTTTATTTTCATAAAATTTCCCTCAAGAATGCGCTTAGATCGAGTCCGCTATAATTTCGGCGATATCTTTGACCACCACTTGCTCCCCTTTACCTTCTCCTTTGATGCCGTCTGTCATCATGGTCATGCAGAAGGGGCAAGCCGTCGCAACGGTACTGGCGCCAGTTTTGATAGCCTCCTGGGCTCTTTCAACATTGACGCGTTTGCCAATGTGCTCTTCCATCCACATGCGGCCGCCGCCTGCGCCGCAGCAAAAGCCTTTTTCTTTGCTACGAGGCATTTCCGTCACTTCGGTCTTAGTGGCGGCTGCAATAGCGTTTCGAGGTTGCTCGTAGACGTCATTGTGCCTCCCAAGGTAGCAGCTGTCGTGATACGTGACCTTTGTTGCATCAGCTGGGACTTGGGACGGTTTTACTTTACCCGAATTGACGAGATCAGAAATTAGCTCACTGTGATGGATGACGTCAGCCTGGAATCCGAAGTCAGGATATTCATTTTTAATGGTGTTGAAGCAGTGTGGGCATCCAGTAACAACTTTTTTTACATTATATTTTTTGAATGTTTCGACGTTTTCCTGGATTGCCATATTGGCTAGATATTCGTTGCCGAGACGACGTGCCGTGTCGCCGTTACATTTCTCCTCCGTTCCCAGAATGGAGAAGCTGACATTAGCGTTTTGCATGATTTTGACGATCGACTTGCTGACTTTTTTGTAGCGGTCATCATAGCTACCGGCGCAGCCGACCCAAAATAAATATTCCACGTCACTTTTTTGTGCCATCGTTGTCACACCGAGGCCGTCAGCCCACTTGCCTCTGTCACTGTGGGGCATCGCCCAGGGGGAAAAGTTATTTTCCAAATTTTTAAACGTGTTAGTGAGTTCTGCAGGAAAGTTGCCTTCGGTTAAAGTCATGTAGCGACGCATGTCAACGATCGCCGGAATATGTTCGATGTAAAGTGGGCAAGCCTCCATGCAGGCGCCGCAAGTTGTACAGCTCCATAGCTCGTCGCGGTGCACGATCCCTGGCGCAGAATCGTCCCCAATAAGCGTTTTGCGTTTTGCTGGGTCAGTGTGAGCTATGGCGTCATGGAGCGTATCTTTGAGGTGATGAATGATCTTGCGTGGGTCTAGTGGTTTTCCAGTGAGATTTGCTGGGCATTGTTCTGTGCATCGGCCACATTCGACGCAGGTCATGCCATCCAAAAGTTGTTTCCAAGAGAAGTCTTCCATTTTACCAGCGCCAAATGACTCAGCATCATCTTTAAATTCCATTGGTCTAAGACGGCCACGGGATTTATGACTTCGGAAAAATATATTTGGCCAGACCCAAATCAAATGCTGGTGCTTGGAGAAGGGTAGAAAAGTCGTGAATCCGAAAAGAACCAAGCAGTGTATAAACCACCACGAGTTATAAAAACCCTTATATCCTTCGGGCGTCTCGATTCCAAACATCCCGGCCAAGGAGCTGGCCATGGACCAAGACAGCGGAAGGTAATCGCGGGGGACGGCATGTTCATCGGCTAGTCCGGCCTTGGCGCCAAGATAAATCATGGTTGTAACTACGAGCGCCAAAATCGCACTCAAAACAATATAGGCGTCAACACGACTTTCTTTCGAGAGTCCCTGAAATCTTGTGGGTGGGAAGAAAAGACGACGCGCGATGGCGTAGGTGATCGCTAGCGCGACAACACAGTTACCAAAATCCTGTGAAAGCATGTAGATCTTGTAAAGAGCACCATGTCCTAAAAACCATTGATAGGAAAACCCGGGAACAATTCCCGATAGCAGAGTTTCGCCAGTACCAATGGTCACGGTAACAAAACCCCAAAAAATGAAAGCGTGCATGATGCCAGCTATCAGGTCTTTAAACATCTTCTGTTGCAGCAAACCAAATGTTAGCGTTTCCTTGATCCGCCTTGGGATGTCGTCAGATCTTTTGTCGTCGGTGCCTTTTCCTAATTGAACGTGTGCCCAGGTTCGACTGAGGTTGAAGCCAAAATAGGCAAACACAGCGGCGGTCACTATCGCAAAAGCAATGTTCATGATTCCCATGGTCGAAGCCTCCATCTGTGATGGCTGGAAAGTATAAAATGTGCAAATAATTCTAGACTATTAGGGCGTAAAAATCCACGCCGTCTTAAGTGCTTCCGAGGCCGAAATTCAACGACTTGCACATTTTGCCTTAGATCGTCATATTAGGGTCTTTCCCAAAAACCTACGGCATCGTTAGGTTTTTTGCTAGAGGTTAAGAAATGACCACTATCGTTAAGAAAATCGAACCTCGGCGTCTCAAGGGATTTCGTGATTATTTGCCTGATTTAATGGAGGCGCGCTCTCTTTTTCAGTCAAAAATTAGGCAGCACGCCAGGCTTGCGGGTTTCAGAGAAATTGGCACCCCGGTGCTCGAGTATGCCGAGACATTATTGGGCCAAGGTGGCGAGGAGACTGACAAGCAAGTTTATCGTTTTGAAGATCATGGCGGCCGTAAGGTTGCCATGCGATTTGATCTGACAGTACCTTTCGCACGGTTTGTTGCAGAGCATCAAGGTGAGCTTGTATTCCCCTTTAAGCGACTCCAAATCGGTGATGTCTGGCGGGGCGAAAATACTCAAAAAGGGCGATACAGGGAGTTTTGTCAGTGTGATTTAGATATTATCGGTGTCGATAGCGTTAATGCAGACGCTGAGATTATCAGCTGCTTTTACCGCATACTAAATGACTTTGATATCGGCGGTTTTACGATTCGTATCGGTAATCGAAAGTTGTTGTCAGCCCTGCTCGGCGCGGTATTTCTGGAGATTTCTGAGGAAACTGAAACCCAGGCCCTCATTGCTTTGGATAAACTGGATAAAATTGGCGCCGATGCAGTCGTCGAATTACTTGCCAAATTGTCGCCAGCCAATCATGTCAAGTTACGTGAATTAATCAAAGGATTGACATCCAAAGATGAAAACGGTGACACCGAAAAGGCTTGGATGAAATCAATGATTGTAAGTAATCCCGAGGCCATGTCCGAACTATCAAGAATGGATCTCTTGATGAATGTTATGCGGAGTGTAGTAAAGCAGAAACCAGGTGGCAGTATCTGCCTTGATTTGTCGATTGCCAGG
>JBAXLR010000151.1:0-7260 GCA_037134655.1 bacterium
AACGATGCTTGGTGCATCAGTCATCAGCTAATCCGACCCCCACAGGGGCGTCTAGCTTAGTAACGACGGATTTAAGCGACCACAACATGAAGAGGCCTGGCAGCGCGGACAATGTCGAGAAAACAAAAAATGAAGGCCACCCCAAGGAGGTCGCCAAAACTCCCGACATGGGCCCCACCCAAACCCGACCAACAGCAGCAAAAGCAGAAAGAAGAGCATACTGCGTCGCGGTGAACTTTTGATTACAAAGAGCCATCAAAAGAGCCACGAATGCCGCCGTACCCGTACCGCCTGTGATGTTTTCAAAACCAATCGCCGACACGAGCAGAAGATCCAACCTTGTCGCCTCTTTAAGCGAAACAAATCCAAGATCAAATGCGGGCATCATGAGAGCGCCCCATGCATCCCGCCCCATAACAGCCACCAACCAAAAGCCTAAATTCGAGAACATTTGGAGGACGCCAAACCCAAGGAGAGACCAAAACAATCCGATACGAACCATCAATACGCCGCCTAGCAGGGCGCCAAATATGGTTAACCAAATACCAATCACTTTATTGACGACGCCGATTTCAGCCTGAGCAAACCCCATTCCCTTAATGAGAAATGGCGAAGTCAAGGAACCCGCAAACGCATCCCCTAACTTGTAGAGCACAATTAAAATCAAGATATTTACGGCGCCTGGCATCTGAAAGTAGTTCGCCAAGGAGACGTTTAACGTCTCAAATTTCGCCCGGACAGAAACCCACCAACCTAAAGGGACAGTAATGGCAAGGCCGACAATAAGTGAGATTAGGTCAGTCCATTTTTTTAGATCCTGGGCACTAGAAAGGTCACTATTGGTAAACCAAACGCCCAACATCCCCAAGAGAGGCGTAATCACTTTGGCTGTAAAAAAATATCCAGCAATCACAACCAAAACCAATGCAAAGAATCCGGTAACATCATTTCTTGCGTTTGAGGTCGGTTTGTCTGCGCGACTAGGAACAGGCGGAAGAACGGTCGGCGACAAGAAAGCCAGTACCAACATAATCACAGCCATAATCCTATAAATTTCTGGCCAACTCCATCCATACCCAGACACCGTGTCAGCCCAAACTAGAGCAATGCCACCGGATAAAATCATGGCCATACGATACCCAAATACGCTCAAAGACGAGCCCAAGCCTCGTTCCTCAGCATGTAAGACATCTGTCCGGTAAGCATCAATCACGATATCTTGAGATGCTGATAAAAAAGCTACGACCAAAGCCACACTTGCGACCAACTGTGTCTGGCTCGACGGTGAAAGCATTGACATAACGCCGAGCGCCCCGGCGAGCGCCAGCTGCAGCAAAAAAAGCCATCCCCGCCTTCTGCCAAAACTGCCAGGCTCAAACCGGTCCATCAAAGGAGCCCATAAAAACTTAAACGTATAGGGTAAACCTACCAAACTGAAAAAACCGATGGTCGCGACATCCACGTTATCAATCGTCAACCAAGTCTGAAGGGCAGTACCAGACAAGGCCAGGGGCAATCCACTGGCAAAACCCAAGACGGTAACCATCAAAAGCCGCACCGGTCTCGAATTGTCAAATACACGGGCCACTTTTGCCACCTACAAAATTTCAACTTTTTTCAAACAAGTCATCTCTACGACCGTATTTAACGTCCCTTAATTCTAAAGGATTTCGGAGATCTAGTCACTAGCCCGGCAGGAGCTCATATCCGTCCATAAAAAGTGACTATTTTTGGTAACAGAATGCGCGGGAGTAGATTAAGGGAGTGCGAATTACGTGCTTAGACTTTGGAGATTCCTCATGGGTAACTATTACGAAACATTTAATCCGCCATTTTTTTTGGATCTCTCGTTTCGGCCCGACTTCATTAAAGCCAACCGTGACGGCTACGAGCGCCGAGCTGAAGAAATATTGAAAGATATAAAGATCGGCCTAAATTACTTGAAACCTCTGACCGTACCACACCTTGTGATTCACGTTGATGACCAAACGGTCACTTTAAGCGGCTCAGTCTCCACACAAGCCATGGCGCGATTCATTGAACGAATGACGTCAAACACCCTTGGAGTCCGTAGCGTTAAAAATGAGATTTCGATTCAAAGGGCTGGGGCCTCAGCCAAATCTCAAATAGACCAGCCTGAAGATTATTTGCAAACAACTCGTTCTGATGATGTTACAGCTGAGGTTATCCGCTGATTTTCGTCATAGGCGAGACCTTCGGTCGCGCTTTTTAAAATCTCGCGAACCTCACTAGCTTTGTACGGCTGCCAATCTTGCTTGGCTAAGTTAAGCATGGGTAAATCTTGTCTACAGTGGAGTGTGAGACCGTTAAAAGAGACCTGACGCCAGTCGTCTCCCGCTAGTCGGACTAGCATCTCACGGCGTTTTAAATCAAAAATAGTTTGCCACGCGGTAAATCCACTTTGTGCGACATCGTTTAGAGCTGACGTCAGATCCAAGACGCCCTCATGGGAGGCTCTCCACGCCAAACGTGTAAACCGCGCCATACTGCCGTAGCCCACTGGTAACTCTCGTCCCGACTGAGACCATTCATGATACCAAGCCCAAGACTCCAATGCTGGCGAGTTGGTTAATACCTGCAAACGGTCATCCGTAGTCCGATAGATGCGTCGCTGTCCTTCTGAAAATTCGACTGTGGCGCATTCACCACTTGAATCACACAAAAACCAGTGCAAATCAGCGGAGATTTTTCTAATCCCGAAGTCGTCTAGATGTTCAGCTACTTCCTGAATGCTAGAAAACTGGTCCAATTGATATTGTAACCAAAGATTCTCTGTAATGACCCCTCTTTTGCCAATTGTCGGATACTTAGCCGGCGCCACCAGCACCATACCGGCGAGGCCACGTTCATTAATGCCCTGCATCGGGTAATCGCGACCAAACTGGGATAAGGTCAAGCTGGCATAGCGAGAGAGCCAAAACTCTCCAGCGTCAGAAGGATGATGAGACGGTATTTTCGAAAATTTCTGCTGACCACGGGGCGAGAGAAAGACAAGGCCCCCATGTGCTCGCCAATCGTAATTAGCAGCTAAATGAACACCTTTGTTTAGCCCACGTCTAGCAACCGCGCTGCAAGGAAAAGCTGTCGAACTCAGGCTAAACAAGATCGCCATGGACAATGACAGCAAACCACGCACTTGCCAGCGGAAAGCAAACCGTAAACATCCGGAATGACTATTTTTAGACTTCATAGACCCGAAAGTTTACTGTAATTTGAGTGGCCTTAAAAGGAGATTCTATGCTCTGGCTAGTCATAGCCTCAATAATCTGGGGTTTCTCGTTTGGAATCATCAAAAACCTTACGATCAACCTAGATCCTTTCGTAATGAATACATTCCGAGTCGCATTTGCCGCTTTGTTTTTTGCGCCTTGGTTTTTGACAGGCAGTTCCACGGCCCGTAACAACGCCAGCACCTTGTCATCCAGTCCAAGGAGTTCACATGTCTATTTAGTGAAGAACTTACAAGCTTTCATCTGCGGCGCGATTCAGATTGGTTTGATGTACGGCCCTTACTCATTGGCATTTCGTTACATCAAAGCCCATGAAGTTGCTCTCTTCACGATGACAACTCCACTGATCATGTCAGTACTGCTCATCATCGCAAACTTCGCACAAAAGAACCCCGTTAAGCTCGGCGCCATATTGCGCCTAATTACCGCGGCGGTTTTAGCCACCATGGGAGGATTCATTGTTGCTGGCAACGAGCTCGCCTCTGATGAGATCGCTATCGGTGCAAGCCTTGTCCAATTATCAAACCTTTTTTTCACCATTGGTTTAATTCTTTGGACTCGGTGGTTTGATCGCAGTGAAGACGAAGTACTTCAGCTCATGACGCCCTTTTTCCTGGGCGCACTAGCCTCTGCCTTAATTCTATGTGCATTTTTTGCAACGTCCGTTGAGATTCCCGCCGGCGCCGAATGGCTTTCTTTGATTTGGCTTGGCGTAATTTCCTCAGGACTTGGTTTTTATCTTTGGAATAGGGGCGCACTGAATGTCAACGCGGCGACGTTAAGTGTCGCCAATAACATCAAACTTCCAGTCGCCATCATCATCAGCTTGAGCATTTTTGGCGAACAGGCCAATCTTGTAACCCTATCTATGGGTGTACTCTTAATTACACTGGCTCTGAAGCTTGGGACCTACCAGCCCAGAACCACACGACCGCACTGACAGCAACCGCAGCAACCAATAACAACATAGCATCCGGCATGGGCATTTGGTCAGCCAATATACCTGCCAGCGGTGGAGATATAACATCGCCAAAGGCGTGGATGGCAAATATTGAAACCGCAAACGCGGTCGCGGCCATGCGACTCGGAACGGCCTGCAATATTGCAGTATTTGCTGGAGCAAGTGCTGCAAAAATTGCGGTCTGGACCAAAAACAAAGCCAGGACAAACTCGTTAAATTCAGTGCTTCTAAACGCCCAATAACCAAGCGGTGTAGCAATTACAGAAGTCCAAGCGCAAAACTTACAGTAAGCACGCGAAGCACTGATACCTGTCGAACTTTCGGGATTTTTAATAAACAAATTCCCCCATTTTGCGCCGACCAAGGTCCCAATGAGACCGGATGCAAGGGTTGAAGCACCAATTTTTAATGAGCTCTCCGTCAACGACACATTTAAAACATGCTCTCCGTATTTTGGAGCCCACGCTGAGAACCCGCCCAGCGCAAATGTTTGGGCAATATAGCCACCGACAGCTAAACGATAATCACGATTGCCAAGTAGTTCTTTTAATGTTTGCGAAAAAGGTAAATGACTTGTTTGACGCGCGCGATGGGATGGCTCTGCCATGACCCAGACGGAATAAGTCAGAAGAAACCCAGGTACAGCCCCGAGATAGAATGCCCAACGCCAATGTCCCTGATCAGCCATCCATCCACCCCAGATATAACCAAGGGCAGCGCCGATGGGAATCGACGTATAAAAGAACCCCAAGACGCGATTAATTTTACTTTCATCCTTCAAACTATCACGAATGAATGGCGGCGAGAGAGTTGCAAAACTAGCCTCTCCCACACCAACCAATGCCCTTGCGACTAGCAGGGTAAAAAAGTTATTGGCAAGTCCAGACCAGAGGGTGGCGAGACTCCAAAGCAACACACCAACGGCCATCAGTATGGGGCGAGACTTCCTATCTCCATAGTAGCCAAAAATTGGACTCGTCAGGATGTAGCCAATCATAAACATACTCATAAAAGTACCCGTTTGCGCATTATTCAGCATAAACTCGGACTGAATACGCGGCGCCGCCGCTGCAATGATGTAACGGTCCAGGTAGCAAATCAGGTTAACGGCCGTTAGCATCCATAGGGCTGAGCTCATGAAAAATTTCCTCTCAAAGCTGTCCGATTGTTCATACTTTCAAGACACAGGATTATGTAAGTATATCAGAAGACTAACACCCAAACGCAGGGCCCCTGTTAAAGCTGCATTCAGACTGTCTAGCCGGCTGACACCATTAGTTCTGCACAGATCTAATATTTATCAATAAATTCAGATGTTTAAATCGACGGCGACGGCTGGCACATCCTTTGCTCATATGAATGCGAACGAGCTCATTGGATTTGAGTTGAAGCTCTTGTTTTTAAAGTTCAGTGCTGAAGCACCAATAAAGGAGACACCCATGAACCGCTCGACCACATTACACATCCTGGCTACAACCATGATTGCAGTAAACATTTTAAGCTGCCAACAGGATGCTGAAAGTCGCAATCCAAACAAAACCTCAAAACAAACATCAACACTCTCAAACTCCGTCATCGCCCGTGTCTCTAAAGATCCAAACAATAGTGCGATGGGAAAACTTGAATTGGTGGCTTCGAATCAAGCTATAAGCAAATCCACCCATGCATCGCAGATTGCAAGTGCATTTAATTCCGGGCAACCACTCGGTCTCAAAAAAGAAGGTATGGCCCTCACGGCTTCAAACTCAATCACCGGTACAACCTTCGCTCTTTATGAATGTCCTCCGGGCTATTATTCACCATCCTCGCCGCAAACCTCGCAGGTTGCAAGCAACCAGCCCAATATCGGCATCGACAATATCTTCAGTACGTTCAGTGATGGGGGCGGCGGATTATTTAATAGTTTACTAGACGGATTCGGTGGCACAGATGGCGGCGGAATCTTGGAATCACTCAGCGGTTCTCTACAGTCGATCATTGGTTTGTTCAGCGGCAGTAGCACTGGCACTGTCGCAGTTCCAGACGGTCAAACGATCTCTGACTATCCATCCTACGGCTGCGTTCCCATAAATAACACAACGACTAGCACAGTTCCCACCTACACAACCAATACGGCAACGACCACAGGTACGACATCGACCGCAACGACAGCAACGGGAACCTCACAAGCAGCACCGACCCCTTACCCCTACATAGGGCAGGTCCAAAGTGGTCCCTACACCTATTACACTTATGCTTTGCCATCCACCCCCGAGAGCCAACCTCCAGTTAGCGGCCAACAAAACTAACCCCCTGTTTCAGACCTTAAAATTCACCCGAATTAAATAAGAAGGCAGGCTTCCATAAGCCTGCCTTATTTATTTTGAAAGACATTTCTAATCATGATTTTAAAAGTTCTATTGACATTTTAAAGTATTTTAAAGTATTGTTAAGGCAGGACCAAAGGATTAGGTCCATCTCAAACCCCCTCAAACAATGGAGGTGCTAATGAGACTCACCAGGAAAGTGGTTATAGGGTTGGCCGGGACAGCCATCCTTGTTGGTTGTCGTCCGCGCAATCAACAGCACTCTACGCTCAAGGATAGCCTGCAAGCGGCTATGGCCATGCCCCTTAAAATGGGCACGGCGATAGTGGTCGGCGAAACCGACCTGACAGGCAACCGAAACATCTCTGGTGGTTTTCCCAGAGTTGTATCGGAGTTTATCGCCGCGAACGATGATGTCTATCTTTCGCGACAGCAATTTGTGGTCTCATTTGACATCAAAGCCAAGGTCCCTTCGTGGACAGCGTGGCAAATCGTCAAATCCGACCTCGGTGATGTCGCAAGGTCAGATAACTTCCGAAGCGACGAGATCCTAAACACGTACCTACAGACTCGCCAAAAAACTTCCGGGGTGAGTCCAGAGGACTACAAGAATACGTGTTTCGATAGAGGCCACCAAACACCGTCCGCGGACAGGACTTCATTGCCCAGGCACAATCTGGCGACGTTTTACATGAGTAATATGGCGCCACAAACTGCCTTCTTGCACAGAAGAATCTGGGCA
>JBAXLR010000152.1:0-7204 GCA_037134655.1 bacterium
TCGAGAAGATCCAGAAGAACATCGGCACATTGAACAATATTTCAGACTCACTTGATGACACAGTTGAGTCTCAAAAAGCAATAACAATTGAGTTTCGCGATGCTATTCCGAAGATGTCTAAAGCACTTTCAGATGCAGTGTTAGAAATTAGCCAGAGCTCGAATGCTGCCGCCGAGGCACTTACAGCGATAAGGACTGAGCTTGAAAAAACAACAGGTTCCATCGATCAAACTGTTGTTTCGCTCAGTACCGGAGTCGATCAGTACACAGAAAAAGTAAAGGCTCTACATCTCATATTGGACGAGAAGATTGGCGAGGCCATCTCGAAAATTGGATCAGCGGTTATGGACCTGACCGATACCATGGATGATTTTGTCGAAGCTTTGCCAAAAAAATGAGATAGCCGCATATGCTTTTTATCCCTCCCCCGGCGAAAGCTGACCGAGAAGAAGTTGAAGAAGCTGGCTATTTAGCGTCAGCTAGTGACCTCATGGTGGGCCTCCTTTTCGTCTTCATCATCATGGTGGTGATACTTTCACAGCGAGTTGAAGAGGCTGAAAGCGGAAGTAAAAATAATGACCCCCTTGAATCAGCAGTAAGAACCATCGGCAAAAAGATCCAGCAGGCTGGGGTTCCAGTGGTGATTGATCCTGCATCAGGGGTCATCACGTTGCCAGCTGACACGCTGTTCCCTAAAGGTCTTGCGGAGCTAAATTCGGGCGGAATAGAAGTCCTAGGTCGAGCGAAAGTGGCATTGAATGGCATCTTGCCTTGTTACATTTTTTCTGAACGCAAGAACAGAAGCAATTGCCCACCAAACCCAAACGAGGTTGAGATCGAAACCATCTTCATTGAGGGGCACACAGACTCAACACCTCTGCAGCGCGGCATTTATACCAACTGGCATCTGGGGCTTGATCGAGCCCATGCCGTCTACGATGTGCTCACAGTCGGTTCAATGCAAGACTTCAAAAATGAGCGGTCGCTTGATGTTGTTGGCATAAGCTCCTACGCAGACAAACGCCCCAACAAGGATGAACCGACAGACGATGCCAAAAATAGACGTGTAGAACTTCGCTTTGTTCTCGCCTTCAAGCCACAAGTGAATAAGTCTGCTCCAGACGTCAGAAGCGTTCAAGATAAGCTTCAGAAATCGGTGAGCACCAAATGAGCTTCAACGGCTTTCCAACGGAACTACCAATGATCTCAAAGGCGGTTCTCGGCCTTCTCACTGAGGCCGTTGGACCGCCGCCTGACATGCGATCTTTAGGGCAAAAGACGCTCGAAGCATTTTTAAGCAGTCCGAATGATTTTGACAGCATTCGAAAGCGCGACTGGCGTCACGTCCCTTATGCCATCTGGATTAAAGATACTGGAGGATTACTCAACATCCCCGCTGCAATCGATCGGTACCTGAACCTGGAATTGCCCAAGGCACTGACCGAAACACGCCGTCCACTCAAATGGGGACGGCCATTGGTGTTTATTTATATTGAACAGTACAACCCAAATGATGCGCTGTTCAAAACGATTTCAAAACACACCAAAGATTTTTTCAATTCGCCAAAAATCAATAACGCCTCCAGCATAGTCGGGCTAGCACGAAGCCTCAATCTTTTCGACGTCTATGAAGGGCCAAGGAAGACTGCTGAATCGATAGCGTCTTCAAGACGAACGCTACGGGAGTGGATACAAGTTCACGAATTGTGGCCCAGCTTCGGAACCAGTCCATTCGCAGAGGCTGCCTTCAACTCATTCCTCCAATCCAGTGAAGACTTCCGGCGCAGTGTTGACTTTATCAACACAATTTTCGAGTGGAGCGTCACCGATAGAGGTGAACTTCGTTATTCCTCGTCTCGCGCAAAATTGGCAGAGGCTTTACTTTTGCCATGGCGATTCAACCAACCTAGTGATTCAATCCAAAGCCGACTGATCACTTTTTTGCTGAAGCACTATGGCGATCCGCGCATTGGGAAAAACCTATGGCATGGCGTTAGCTCTGAGGCTATCAGGGTTCTGATTGGATGGATCAACGGTAGGACCCTCGAAGCGTTCTTTCGGATATTGCAAGAAACTGCCGACAGCATTTGGCAGTACCGTCAGAAATTCTGGACAGCTTATTTCAAAGCTGGACACATTGATGAGGCATGGGTAGCACTTGGACCAGATGCGGCGGCAGTTCTCAAACGCCTAGATGACACGAAACAGCTCAAGTACGCGAACCTACTTGGTTCGGAATCGTCTCAAAGCATTCTTCTCATTCGCATAGGTCAAATCATTTTTTGTGAATGGAGCCATAACGGTCGACTTCGTGCACAGCGAATGGACTCGCCTTTGTCTCCTGCAATGTACAAGACCTACTACGACTCAGAGTCCCTTCGATTTCAGTCCTTGGATTTCAACAATGGGCTGACACAAGATCCCGGTCTAGTGCACTTCAGCTCACAAAGTGGCGGGTGGCAGGATCGAGCCCGCCTATTCATACAAAAACAAATTGGGATACGCATCACCCAGGCAGAGGTAACTCGATGAAGATAACGATCACAAATAATTTCATTCAATTTGAATTTCCGCAGTCTTTGGATTTGTGGGCAAGTACTGCAAAGGGTGACAAGCTTGCATTGGCCGCAAGACTGCTTGCTGACTGTGAAGCTTCGCAAATCCCTTCCGCTGCAACAAAAGTGCAACTTCCTGCCAAGCAGGTTGCGGCATGGCCTGAGTCACTCGCTGTCAGCGCTGGGCTACCGCGAAACTGCCCGTTCGGATGTGACCTGCGCTTGTCGAGTGGACTTGGCCAGACAGGAACAACACTTTCCGTCCGCTGGTTAAAGCCTTCAACGTCAGTACCCTTGAGTCAAGCCCCTGTTCTTGATGGCTTGTTGATCTCTTTGGGCGCACACACTTTTCGACTTCAGGAACCGTATTTCTCGGTGCTTGAATTGGTTGAAGAATTTAACGAAGCTGGGAAAACTGACCCGCAAGAGCAGTTCAGAATTTGGGCGCATATTAGATCTGCACTTGGCGAAAATGCCGTCGGCAACGTTACCGATTCTTTCTTGCGTATTTTCCGTGTTACAAGTGCTGATTCATTGACATTTTCATTTACAACTGATGGGAATGGAGACCTACAAATTGATCCAGTTTTACTCACATCACAATTTAATATTGATGACGGGACGACTGGCAAGGTTCGTGCACTCCTTGAGTCTGAAGAAGCGACATTAATTTCTCGACTGGACAGCCTATCTTCCGGGGCAAGCTCATTTCCGCTCTCAAATGGCACATATGTGGTTGTGGATGAGCGTCTTCAAAAGGCTCTTGCAGCAGTCAAGGTACTGCGAAAAGCATCGCCCGAGGAGCGCAAGCGAGCAGTGCTCCATCCAGAAGCAGTTATTGCTGAAATGATGGGAGAGGACAGCGACACGCAAGCGCTGCCACCCGTTTTCATTGAAACTGAAACCTATTCAGAGCGCGTGCTTGATGTTGCTGAGTGGGTTGCGCCGATCATCCCTTGGATAAAAGTTGAGAGCCAGCAATGGCTACCCGCCGACACATTTGGTTTTCGTGTTGATGCCGCAGAAATTGCGCTTACTGAAACAGACCTTGAGGCTGCCATTCACCAAGTAAAAACTGCAATTGAAAAGGGCGAGAAAACTGCATTGGTCAATGGTCAAGATGTACCGGCAACCGCTGAGACTGTTTCATCGTTGACGGAGTTGAGGGATGCGATAAGTTCAAGAAAGGACCCATCATCAAAAGGTGAAAAATCCAATATTTCGAAAAATGTTCTGATCATCAAAACAAATTTTGAGGACTCTGATTTTGTGCACACATCAGTGTCCAATCGGCCTGGAACCATCGGGCTTCCAGACTATTTAAAGACCCAGCCTAAACAGCATCAAATTGATGGTCTTACTTGGTTGCAGTCACATTGGATAGCAGGGTCAGTAGGTGCCTTGTTGGCTGACGATATGGGCTTGGGTAAAACTTTCCAAGCGCTTGCTTTTTTGGCATGGCTAAGGGAGCAGATGCATTCGGGGCTGATTGCAAAACGGCCAATTTTGATCGTGGCACCAGTTGGCCTACTTCGAAACTGGGAGGCAGAACATGCGTTGCATCTTTCAGCTCCGGGGCTGGGTGATGTAGTCCGCGCATACGGGGATCACATCAGGTTTTTGAAAAAAGGTTCGCACAAGCAAGGTAACGCTGGTCTGGATTCAGCTCAGCTTAGCTCTGCCGATTGGGTACTTGCAAATTACGAGGCTATTTCGGACTACCAGTTGACATTTGGAGCAATCAAATTTGCCTGCGTGGTTTTCGACGAAGCTCAAAAGATTAAGACGCCTTCAGCTCGAATGACCACTGCGGCTAAGGGGCTGAACACCGATTTTGTACTAGCAATGACAGGGACACCTGTTGAAAATCGCTTAGCCGATCTTTGGTGCATTTCAGATATTGTCCAGCCTTACGCGCTTGGATCTATCAAGGATTTCAGTGTCAAGTACGAAGGTACAGACTCAGCTGAAGCTGTCAAAGGACTGAGGGCAAAAATCTGGCAGGAAGAATCAGAAATACAAAGCAAGCCCCCACTGCTGATGCTTCGCAGGTTAAAAAATGAAAAGCTCAAAGGCTTGCCTGCCAAACACGAACACGTCATCCGAAGGGACATGCCTGCTGAACAGGCTCAAGCCTATAGCCACGCTATTGCACTTAAGCAAATCAAAGGTCCTCAGGGTACTTTGGGCACGATCCAAGCCTTGCGTGCGGTCTCTCTGCACCCTGACCTTTACCATGGAACATCTCAAGACCTGTCCCCTGAAAAATCTGCAAGATTTCTCGTTGCGTTAGACGTCTTGGACAAGTGCTTTGAGTTGAAGGAAAAAGCGCTGATTTTTCTGGAGTCACTGGAGTTGCAGTCGGCAGAACAACTTCCACTGATTCTTCAGCAGCGGTACAAGCTTTCTAAGCTGCCGCTGGTCATCAATGGTGAGGTCAACACTTCAACAAGACAAGATCGTGTTGATGACTTTCAAGGTCGGGACGGATTTGACGTGATGATTCTTTCCCCTAAGGCTGGTGGAGTCGGCATCACATTAACAGCTGCAAACCATCTGATTCATCTGTCTAGGTGGTGGAATCCTGCGGTTGAAGACCAGTGTTCGGACCGCGCCTACCGGATCGGGCAAACCAAAGACGTTCACATTTACTACCCCATGGCGATTAATCCGAACGACCCTGAGAGCAGTTTTGACCTGAAGCTTGATGAATTGATGACGCGAAAGCGTGTACTAAGCCAGCAGCTTTTAGCGCCACCAATAATCACCAAACAAGACTATGAATCTTTGCTCAGGCAGGTAAAGTCCGATGCGCTTTAACCTGACGAGAGGCTCCAATCGATTGCAAAGCAACTCAAACTTGACTGACTACCCGGGTTTCGACCAAAGAATGCAAATGGTCATTCAACATCCTCGGAATCTGCCCGCCGGTAATGAGGACTCCAGCCTCCATGTTCCGCTCCATTGCGTAGCCAGTTAGATTGGCGCTTGTGATGAAACAAGTATTTCCATCAGCAACTGCCACCTTGGCGTGCACACGACCATCAGAAAATTCGTTGTCCTTATCTCGCCAGGCATATAGATGCGCAGTAGGGACAAGATCACGCATTTTTCCAATAACGTCGATATTGATACTGCCGCCATGACCTTGAGAAGACTCCAAAAGCATGGAAATAACCACTCCTCGAGCGCAAGCTGTATTCAGTGCTTTTACGATTGACGAAACGTCATATGCAACAAAGCTGGTCACGAACAACTCTGAACTGGCGGCATTGATTACTTGCAGAAGAGCCTGTTCCGTTCGTCGAGCTGCTACGAAGGGTGTTGTCGGACCGGTCCACACGAGCTCTGTGGACTGTTTATTCGATGCTTTAGTAAAGACATGGCTGGCTGCAGTCAGCATCGACGAAAGCTCGTCCGCGCTTACTGAAGTGGCACCCCAAGCTTGAATCAATTGATCAACTACGCCTGATGCAACAGGAGTTCCAACGACGCCAGCGAGTACCGTAACCGCCTTACTGGAGTCAGTCCGCCGAATACGCGCGGCAATGGCTTTAACCTTTTCAGGAGAAACCAAGAAGACCACGGCCGCTACCGCATCCAAAAGTTCGTCCATTTCAGAAGCCCTTGAAGAAGGCAGCGTCGCCGCGCTCAAGCGTCGGAATCAGAAGTGACCGGTCCAAGTATCGGTTGCCACGCTCACAGGAGGTTTCTGCAACCAATGAGCACGCGTGGCAAGCAGCGCCATGCAACGAACGATCTTTTTCTGGATCATGCTCCGAGCAAAGTGGATCCGAAGAACAAATCTTGGAACGGCTTAACGCCTGCTCCAAGAGGCGGCCAAGGTTTTCTGGTTTTCCGAGGTCAACAAGTCCGCCCAAAGTTCCATCCGAGTCAGCAGCAGCTGTGTAGATAAGGATGCCTGCCTGCGATTGCTCATCAGACGTGTCTGCATAGATCCTCTCGCGAATGCTGGCTGCGTTGTAGCCGCATTCAAGAGCCAACTCCCGAATCAGGAGGTGCGAGAGTGTATGGAGCATGGCGTACCGAATTCCCGGGTACCCATCACTTGGGTCAAGATGACGCGAATTCCGCCAACCCCTGTGCCCCCCACGCAGCATCCGATCAACCTTTTTGACGCCCTCTAAGGCTTCCCACTTAACCAAAGCAGCCTCGTCAAACTGAACGAAGATACCCTCGCCATGTACTTGGTTTGCTGGCACCCAATCGGGCTTGTTTCGCGAGAGGCTAGCCATTTGGGGCCGCTCATTCGGATCACCTGACTCCTCGGGCGCCTCGACGCGCGTAAAGCCAAGTAGCGCGTTTACTTCACGCAGCCGTTCAAGAAGTAGGACTCGAAAAATATGGCCACTAAAACCCGTCGGCGTAGCGACCTTCTTGCTCATAAAGTGGGGATAGTCAGTAGGTGGGTTAGCTTCTGTCAATACATTCCACTCGGGGCCTTTGATATCGGCTTCGCCGACAAGATCCTGGCCTCCACCATTGCGGTGCGCTTCTAAAGCAGACCAGATTGCAGATGTGGCGTGTTTATCAATGCCAGGTAATGCTCCAGTCTTTTTCAAAGTTTTTACTGTCAGAGCTACTTCTGCTTCTGAGGTGAGATCCTCAAAGAACTCCCATCCATCCTG
>JBAXLR010000153.1:0-7154 GCA_037134655.1 bacterium
CAAATTACCGGGCAATTCAAGGACGCCATGAATATCGCAAGGGACGCAGGAACGTTGGGCTCGATGCTCATGCGTTTATCGCAAGAAGCACTTGCCACGGCAAAACGCATACGCACCAGTACAGATATCGGTCGCCACAAAGTGAGTATCGCTCATGCCGCTATTGACCTGGCACGCCGTGCGTCTGAGGATCTATCAAAGTTGCGCTTTCTAATTATTGGCGCAGGCGAGATGGCCCGCGTAGCCGCGGAGTATGCGAATGGTTACAAACCGGCACAACTCATGATTGCTAACCGTACTAATTCACGCGCCTTTGAATTAACCGAGCGTCTCGGTTTTGGACAAGCACACGATTTGCAAAATTTAACGACATTAATTGCACGCGCAGATGTGGTTATCAGCGCAACCGCATGTCCAAGCCTCCTTGTCCAAGCCCATGATGTTTTCAAAGCGATGAAGAGCCGAAGCTCGTCGCCTCTTTTTTTGATCGACATATCACTGCCGCGAAATATCGATCCTGAAACAGGCAAACTAGATGACGTCTACTTGTTTGATATTGATGACCTTAAAACAGTCGTCGAGTCTCACATTGAAAAACGCCGCGAAGCACTACTGGCAGCATCAAACATCGTCAGCGAAAGCCTGGTCAACTTTGAGCAGTGGCTGTTCAGCAAGGAATTATCCCCAACACTATCTGCCTCCGCACAATACTTCGCAGACATCTGTCGAAAAGAAGGCGAAAAGACTTTAGCTAGGGAGATCTTTAATAACTTATCCGACAAGCAACGCGCCGCCATAACGGCTATGTTGGAATCAATTTCTGCGAAACTAACTTCAGATGTGGCTCAAGCACTTAAGAAAACACCAGAAGAAGATGCCCGCTACTTGAGCTCTTTATTGGATGTGATTTTTCGTAAGGATTTCTCAAATGGATAAATCTCGCCAAAGAAAATTAATTCTTGCCTCCAGGGGCAGCGTTCTCGCCTTGTGGCAAGCCAACTTTGTTGCAGATAAACTTAAACAAATGGGTCAGCCGGTTGAAATTAAAACCTGGAAAACCACTGGTGATATTGTGCAAGACCGCTTTCTCCACGAGATCGGTGGAAAGGGTCTGTTTATTAAAGAACTCGAAGACGCCATGGCCCGAGGTGACGCGGACCTTGCCGTTCATAGCCTCAAAGATCTACCAGCAAAAATTCCAACCTTGTTCAAGCTAGCCGCTGTCTTAAAACGAAATGCCCATGGGGATGTAATGATCTTCAAGCAAGATATTTGGAAAAATCTAGGGCTTAAGCCTGGTGCTGTGCTCGACGCTAGCGCCATCCGCGCTCTGGGGCCAATGACTGTCGCAACATCAAGCTTGAGACGAAGCTCCCTTCTTGCAGGCAGCTGTCCTGAAATCGTCACGACTCCAGTTAGAGGCAATGTGGATACAAGACTCAAAAAACTTGAATCAGAACCATGGCACGCCATTATATTGGCCGAAGCCTCTTTGGAAAGGTTGGGCATAAAAAACGTCCATGCGCACCGACTTGACCCAACCTGGTTCATACCGTGCCCGGGCCAGGGGGCACTAGCCATCGAAACCTTGAAGTCAAATTCCTCGGCTGAAATCATTCAAAAACTTGAGTGTTCCGACACCCGCCGCGCTGTGGATGTCGAGCGCCGAATTTTGGCCCGCTTAGGCGGCGACTGCACCATGCCATTTGGCTGTCTTGTAACTGACGATCCTAAAAATGAGGGGTACTTGCTGGTACGCGCAGTGGTGCTCAGAAATAACGGGGATAGTGCCTCTGCCATGCAATCCGTCTCAAAAACGACCGAAAATCTCTCAGAAGTTTTGGAAAATCGGGCTGTTGAAGAGTTGCGTAAAAATGGAGCTAATCATATTTTAAAAGCTCTTGGAATAAGCACCGTAATCTGAAGAACCTTTGTATTTGAATTAAAGCAATGTAAATTACTGATAGACATAATTTGAGGCGAAAACCCTGCCATGGCTCTATTAATCTGGACGCGATCAATCGACGACTGGAAACACGACAAAAAGATTCTCGACAAGCTCGAGACCGATGTTTTGCATTTGCCATGTATTGCCATGTCAGGTCTTTCCGTCAAGTTCCCGCGTCGAAAACCGCAGGTCTTTATCGCCACAAGTGGTAACGCTATAAGATACTCTGCGAGGCACGCAGCTCTGCTAAACCTGATGCGAAGTGCAGAAATGGTTTTTGCCATTGGACCAGGCACCAAAGATGCTTTGCGAGAATTTAAAATCACCGCTGAAATACCACCCGGTGTCGTCAATGCCGAAAGCTTATCAGATTGGCTAGCAGGTAATTTACGTCCCGGCACCGATGTGGCTTGGCCTTGCTCAAAGGAGCCAAGCTACGATATAGCCGCGCACTTAAGGCGCTACGACATCCACGTTGAGCCTCTCGCTGTCTATGAAACTGAACGATCATTACATCTCCCCCACGGGAAACATCCAGAAAAATCTGACTTGGAACGCTACATTCAGTCTTTAGAAGGAGTCGTCTGCTTTGCCAGTCCTTCGGCTGTTGAAGGCTTTGTGACGTCACTTCACCCAAGAGACAACCGCCTGAAACACGAACTCACGGCAGTTTGTATTGGCGACACCACGGCGGCGGCCTGCAAACCTCATTTTGAACAAGTTAAAATATCGCCAGCATCTTCAGTTGAGCAGCTGGCAGAAACCGCCGCAAAAATTCTATAAATATAACAGGGTTTTGGCTTGGCCTAACAAGTCACCCCTGAAGCTTGGGTGGGCTATGCTGATCATGGCCCGAATTCTTTCAGGCACGGTTAGACCCTTGAGTCGTGCCACCCCGAACTCAGTCACAATGGTATCAACATCATTACGGGAAATACTCACTTTAGCGCCTGGTTGTAGAGTCGCGACGATCTTACTATTCATACCATCTTTTGTGGTCGAAGGTACGGCAACAATCCCCCTGCCGCCCTCACTTCTCTGCGCGCCAATATGGGTGTCAGCTGCGCCTCCCACACCGCTCAACTCACGGTGCCCCAGGGACTCGCTGCACACTTGACCTGTGATGTCGATCTCGACAGCCGAGTTGATGGAAATCATTTTATAATTTCGGCCGATACGGTAAGGATCATTAACAACCGAAGCCGGATGTATTTCGACGAAAGGATTCTCTCGAATGAACTCGTATAATTGTTTGCTTCCATAGGCAAACGCGCCAACAATCTTTCTAGGCCAAATAGATTTTCGCCTGCCGGTAATCACCCCTTGCTCATAGAGTTCTAAGATCGCGTCATTTATCATCTCTGTATGGATGCCAAGATCTTTTTTCCCGGCAAGTCGCTTGCCCACCGCATTGGGAATTGAGCCGATTCCGAATTGCAACGTCGATCCGTCTTCAATTAAATCGACAATATAATCGGCTATTTTCTTATCCACCTCGCCAAAACTTGAATGCTCTATAATTGGCAAGGGCTCAGACGACTCAATAAACATATCAACTTCGTCAACACCAACTTCAGTTGCGCCATTTGTCGCAGGCATGTTGGGATTCACCTCAAGAATAACCTTCCCGGCTGCCCTCATCACCTCTGATTCGTAACAGTTGGAAGTTCCCAAGCTTACGTAACCCCGACTGTCTGGGAGAGAACAGGTTCCCCAAAACACATCCACGCCCTCTGGACGGCTCAAGAGATTCCTGGACCACTGAGATAAGTGCTGCGGTATATAATGCACAAACCCGCGCCCTTGCAGATTACGCATGGCTCCCGTCATAAACATGACAATCACATCAACAAATTCACACATGCGATCTTCAGCGATTAACGGCCAAGGCTTGCTGGGGTTTGCGCAAAATATCTTGGTGCGATTTGCTGGCTTTTTCAGCGAGATCCCATAGCTTTTGGGAAGAAAGTCTGCGGCGCGACTCCAAAATTGATAAGGCTCAGCAGCAGCCATAGCAGTGACGACAACTGACCCAGCCTCTATCAAGGCAAACGCATCCGCTACTGATGAATACGTTATTGTTTTTCCACCGACTGCCACTTTGCTCACCTATCAAACAACATAAATGTAACTTTTATTGACTTGGACCTGACTTCCCAAACTTAAAAGAACGGGGCACGTATTACCAACCTTCTCCAAGGTCTCTCGCAAGTCTGGGCTTAAGGAACCCGGCATATAAACTTTAATATCAATCACTGCAACGCGTCTAGGGGGTTCTTGGGTCATGTGTTTCTCCACTTCGCAACGCATACCGCGCAGTTGAATACTATGCTTCTTGGCATAGATTGCCATGATTGTCATGACACACGAGCCAGCAGCCGTCGCAAGCAAGTCTGTAGGTGAAAAACTTTTACCCTCTCCGCCGTTATCAAGCGGCGGATCAGTCACAATTTTCGTGCCTGATAATTCGTGTGTCATAGCCGTATTGAGTCCACCCAGGAATTCACCAGATATCTTTACACCCACAACGCTTCTCCAATGGTAAATAGTAAATTCAACAACACCGATGCGTCAGTCGACTGAGATTCAGCCTGACCTGAAACATCCTAGAAACTTGTAGAGTCCATCCTAGAGTTAATCAAATAAAAAGGCTTTTTAGGTAAACTTTGCCGATTACGCCATCAATACGCCTTACTAAAGCACTGAAACAAACACTATAACCCCAAGTATTTATTTACTTATTTGTCTTAGAGCAAAAATTACGCTCAATTTGGCTTTAAATAAAACCCCGCCTTTATCAATGGCCCCAAAAGATCCAACCTACCGTAAACCCTAAAGTCTGCGCCAATTAAACCGAAGAATCTAAAGTTCAGTAACAACATCGGGGGTCAATACAAATAATGGCAGCTCGCCATCTTAATGCTAGATCAAGCGCACATGCGATTAACGACTATTCGCACTTTTCGCGAATCGATGGTTCACACCCTTGGCAGACAGACGTTCCTGGCTCCCATGTCCTTTACCGTGCTCGCCAACGTAAAGGCGGCAAAGTGGTATGGTTTAATTTCGATTTAGCCGTCGAAATGGGATTACTGCCAACCGATCATCCTTATGCAATGAACCCACAGCTTGAAAGCCAGGTTCTCGACACGTTTGCCATTCAAATCATCAATGAATACGATCTTCTCAACGGTGTAAAAATCCCACAAAGCGAAATGAAGCCAAAGCATTACATGGCAACACGCTACCTCCAACTCCAACATCCTGGGAAAACCGGAATTACAAGTGGTGACGGGCGAAGCCTGTGGAACGGATTTTGGCATTCTAAGGGCAAGACCTGGGACATCACAAGTTGTGGCACCGGTGCCACATGCCTCAGCCCAGCTACTCACATTTTTAAGAAGTTCTTTAGAACCGGTGATCCTAGTATCAGCTACGGGTGCGGGTATAGTGACCTCGACGACGGTGTGACGGGAGCGATATTTTCAGAGATCATGCATAAAAACGGCATGCCCACTGAGCGTGTCCTTTGTGTGATTGAATTTCCAGGAAATCTCAGCATCAACGTTCGTGCTGGCAAAAACCTTTTGCGTCCGAGTCATTTCTTCAATCATTTAAAACAATCAAACTTGCCGCGACTAAAATCTGCCATCGACTTTTTTATTAATCGCGAGATCTCTAACGGCGAATGGCAGCCATTACAGCGCGGCGAGAATCGTTATAAACGTTTACTTTCTCAAACAAGTGAAACCTTCGCCGAAATGGCTGCACGGTTCGAGTCAGAATACATTTTTTGCTGGCTTGCATGGGACGGGGACAACGTATTAGCCAATGGCGGAATCATTGATTACGGATCAATTCGCCAATTTGGCTTGTTCCATCACGAGTACAAATTTGACGACGTTGATCGATGGTCAACAACTTTAACCGAACAGCGTTCGCAAGCCAGATATCTTGTCCAAACGTTTGCACAAATCGAGCATTATATAAATACCGGAAAAAAACTTGAAATCTCACGCTTTCGAAACCACCCTGAGGTACGTCGTTTTGACAGGTTATTTGTCATGGCAAAACGCCGAATGCTGCTTGAAAAAATAGGCTTGCCGAAACATGAAGCCGAGCTCGTGCTCTCCAAGGCGCCTAAAATAGTTCGGAACTTTGAAGCCAGCTTCAATTGGTGGGAACGCAAAACAAAGCAAAAGCAGCATTACCGCGTACCAGACGGCATAACGAAAGATGCTTTATATTCCATGCGTGACATACTTCGCATTCTACCAGCAAGACTGAATACAGAATGGAAGACAATCAACGTAAAAGATTTCATGAAAGCTATTGCATCAACCTTCTGCGGCGTCAATGATGCTAGGCCAACCTTACTTCGTCGCGTCTGGGCTGAACAGTTTCAAAAGTCTTACATGGCCGTCATTACCGCAACAGCTCGTCTTACTGAGTCGCGATTAGACAACGTTATCGGCAAGATAGCTGCGAGATCAGCCATCATTAACCGTAGCGAACGCGTGACCGGCGATGCTATCTGTAACGTTGGCGATAAGATTCTTAAAACGCGAAAACAAATGGAACGTCGGGAACTATTCTCAGTTATTTTTAATTTTATCGATGAGCAGGTGCTAGTACCTGACCTCAAACTACGCGGACTGAGTAGAAGCACACTCCCAAAGAAATCTGAAAGAATTATAAAATCCTCTAGCGAAGCTTCCAAATCTGGCGTGGTCAAACTCACCGGCAAGACCGAGTCTGTGTTAAAGGCCCTTGAAAAACTCGTCAAAGACATGCGCCACGGGCTTTAGGTTCCAATATGAAATTAGTATTATATAGTGGCTATGCAGAGGGCAATGACCCCATTGACCGAGCGGCGCTGCGGCTGACTGGAAAGAAGAATCCAAGATTTTTATTCATACCATCTGCTAGTCATGTCCCTGAGTTTGAATATGAATATGTTAAAGAAACCTACGGCGCCCTCGGCGTCACAAATATTTTCCTTCTGAATCTTGATCGACCCTACTCTGTTAGCGACGCTGAACGCCTCGTCAAATCAGCCGATATCATCTACTTGAGTGGTGGAAACACTTTTTATTTTTTGAAATCTATTCGCAGGCATCATTTCGACCGTCTGCTGGTCAAATTCGTTCAAGACGGTGGAGTTTTAGCAGGCCTCTCGGCCGGTGCTATTATTATGACTCCAACC
>JBAXLR010000154.1:0-7064 GCA_037134655.1 bacterium
TATCACCGGAACTGGCAGAGTTTCGAGACCCTCACAGAATCTGCGCATGGTCTGAGCGTATATGTGGGCCTGATGTTTTTGGTCTAAAGTGGAGAGTTCTTTTAAGTCACCACCTGCAACCCAATAGGCAAGACCTGACTTAACGACAGTCTCTGCCGTGATTACAACGGCACGGACCTCTGGGGCCAGTTGGTCGCGAGCGAATTCAAGGGTGTCAGCCAGCTCTTTGGCTATCGTAGTGCCAAGGGCATTAAGCCTCTCGGGCCTGAAAATATGCCAATTTTGCCAGGTGTAGGAATTGATAGAGTGATTGCTGATCTTAACTGTCATGGCATTAAGTTTTCCATATTATTAATTCCAAGAGAATATCAAAAAATAATCTTATTGGTGGGGGAGATTTTCACGAGATCTGGTATGATGTTCGTTAAGTTTACCTACACACGGAGTTCTACGCGTATGTTTAAATTTTTGATTGTTGTCGTTCCAGCTTTTGCATTGTCTTTTACGAGTTGTACAAAGTGCTCTAAAAAGAGCGCTGACGAGAGTAAGGTTGCAACGGGGCAAGTTGCAGGCACTCCTGTCATCGATCTATCAGGGCTGAAGATTGAGACGTTAAAACCAGGAACTGGCGCGGAAGCTCAAAAAGGAAAAAAAGTCACAGTACATTATGTTGGCAAACTCGAGGATGGAACAGAGTTCGACTCAAGCGAGAAACGAAAAACGCCGTTTACATTCGTACTAGGCTCGGGGCAAGTGATTGTTGGTTGGGACAAAGGGGTTGAGGGGATGAAGATTGGTGAACGAAGACGCCTAAAAATCCCTTCATCTCTTGGCTACGGCAGTCAGGGCGTTGGAAAAGTTATTCCACCTAATGCTAACTTGGTTTTTGAGGTTGAGTTGCTTCAGGTAGAGTAATTCCTATCTGAATTTGTAGTTAATCAACTAAAGCATAGACGCGCGAGGCAATTTAGGCCTCGCGCGTTTTTATTGGGTTATTTTAGATTTCTTCGCTAGTTACCAAAAATAAATTTGCATAGTGATAAATGGAATCTTTGGTTAATTGATATCTATCACTAAATAATCTTTATTTTTCTGCTGGTTATGAATTTCGTATTTCCGCTTTACTATTTCTAACTCGTATCTTTTTTGATGTGACGAAGAAACAAAATTTAATTGACAAAATGACAAATTCAGCACTTAAGAACATGGAATGGCCGCATATTTTAGGTTTTAGTTGTCCTTTGCAAAAGCCCTGTCCGCCTTGATTGGTATGGTCTACATCGATAATAATTAACATATCAGTGAATAAATTTAATTTATTTTGGCTCGGTGACCTGAGAGATAGATGCGTAGCGCAAAATTAAATTTCAAAGAATACGTCTGGCGATTGCTGGCTGTTGTCTGCGCATTTTTAGGCGGATCTACAGCAATTTTCTCCGAAGGTGACAGTGTAATAAATGTTGCTGAAAAAATTGCACCAAGCAAAATCTACTACATAACATTGGATATAGATCGTGCAGCGGGTCCTTTTTTAAGACAAGTTAAAACGAGGATCACTGGGGTTCGCGCTCCGCATAACAGCCCGAAACTTTACGATGGCCGCCAGTGGGATGAGATGGTTGATCAGTTTCTTACGAAGCGAGATTCATCATCGAAACAGCCCTTCCCTGTAATGGTGCCATTGCCGGCCGGATGTTTTGATAATGCTCTCTCTCCTGCGAAGCGATCGGCCTGCCTAGCTGATCCAGCTGCTTTTGCCAAAGGGTATATTGAGATCTCCCTGCATGAAGTTAGATCTTACAGGTCGCTAATGGATGTTCTTGATTCGAAAGCTATTCCTGCTTCTGAAATGAGTCACAAGTTTTATAATCAAGAGCGCTGGGTCAATATTGTAAAAAACCTAAACCCGAAGCTCGATAGTTCTAATATGCTTCGACCTGGTACGATTTTGATTTTACCGATCGTTACTGAGCTCGCCAGCAGCCAATCAACCAGCCTGCCATCCGTGCCTGTTGAAGCCGCCCAGGCTGGTCCAGCTGGTTCAGCAAATGTAATCGCGATGACACCCGAGGATTCGGCAGCAGTGGCTGCGGCAGCTGCGGCAGCTGCAATCGATGAATCATCGATAAATTCAGTCGAAGTTACAACGCAAGCTTCCGCAAAATCAGATGTTGATAGTAAGGGTAAGATCTACTTCACGACATTCTCGATTGATCGTAAGGCCGGCCCATTTGTTCGCCAAGTAAAGAGCTTGGTGGGTGATGTCCCGCCACCTTACGGTGATGTTGAGCGGTATGAGGGGAGAAACTGGGAAGAATTGGTTGATGTTCTGTTAACAAAGCAGGATGCAAACGTAAAACGAGCTGTAGACGTTATTGTTCCTCTTCCTGCTGCCTGTTTTGATCGCCGATTGACACCTGCAAGAAAAGATACTTGTTTAAAAAATCCCGCGGCATTTGCCTCGGGCGTGCTGAGTTTTACTGTAGTTGCCCCTAGCGAGGGAGCGACTCTTGACTCCATTTTGGCAGCTAACGGTGTTCCAGCGGGATCCAAAAACTTCAGTTTCTACAGTCGTTCTCGTTGGGCAAACGTAGTCCAAAACTTCAATCCATCCAAGTCTTCGTGGTCAAATCTCACGGCTGACGAAGTGATCGTGATGCCGCGAGTTTCGTCTGTAGGTGAGTCTCTTGCTGGGTCTAGCGGTGTATCGACAGAAGCGGCTTCCTTAGAGGTGCTAAAAAATTCAGTTAACCAAGATTCGATCTCTGGTGATACGGAAAACCATAGTTTTGTAGAAACAAACGCTGCCGACAAGCCATCGTCTGGGGGCTACTACTCAGCTGTAGAAGCCGCAGCAGCTGAAAACGCGGCTCGCGTTGCAAAGATTGCGGAGCTTGCCCGAGCACAGAAAGAAGCGGCGGAAGCAGAAGCGTTGGGTGCGAAGTATGCAGCCGACTACGCTGAGGCTGTTCGTCGCAAAAATGAGTCAGGCATAAAAGTTACCAGCGGTCTGCAACCATCAACTGAAGCGACGTCTGCAGCTGAAGCTTTAAAAGATGCAAAATTAGCGGAAGCTGAGCAGGCTGCTGAAGCCGCTAAAGCCGCCGAATTGAGTGCAGTAGCGCGCGCTGCGGAGGCGAAAGCAGCCGCGGAGGCAGCAAAAGCTGCTGAGTTAGCTCGCGCCGCAGAGGCAGCAAGGGCCGCTGAAGCAGAGCGAGCTGCACGGGCTGCGGCAAAAGCGAAGGCTGAGGAATCTGTGCGGGTAGCCGATGCCGCGAGAGCGGCTGAAACTGCAAAAGCAGCTGAGGCTGCTCGAGCAACTAAAGCCGCAGAAGCAGCAAGAGCTGCAGAACTGTCGAAGGCGGCAAAGGCTAAGAGAGCGGCTGAGGCACTTGCAGCAGCCAAAGCAGCAGAAGCTCTCTCTAACAAGGTTGCGATTGAAGCAGAACGCGGTGCTAAAGCAGCCCAGGCTGCTAAATCTGCTGAAGAAGCCGTATCTGCCCTTGCAGCTGAGGCCGCGGAACGTGCTAAGCGCTTAGCGGATGCTAAACGGTCCATGTCTGGGAACGCGGGCGACTGGGAACGGCTACCAGGAAAAAGCGTGAACTTTTCAATTGCAAGAAACGTTCTGAGCTCAGCCAAGTCACCGATGCTAAAAAAGCAGTCGGCTGCGACTTTGATGTATACACAGGCCGATGATGAGACGGTCGAGTTTTTTGGCGGTGTATCCCATTCGTCATTCGTTAAAGGCCAGTCTGAATCGGAGCTTTTGACAAGAACGGATGATCCTTTGGAATATTTCAGATTTTCTAGCTTGGATTTCGGTGCAAGGTTTTTCTTCCAAGGGCTCGCGTCAAATATGGAGCTTTATGCCGGTCTTTATGCGCGTGTTGCACTTATGGATGTTCGCTATTACATTTCGAATCAATCCGACGGCGTAGCTTATCTTTTAGAAGACCATACTGACCATAATGTTGGACTTGGAATTACTGGTGGCTTAACGCTAACTAAAAAGTCTATGCGCTACCGATTAAGTGCGGTCAAAGATCTCTATGAATTCGTAGATCAATCCCTTCTCATCGACCGGGGTAATAATCGGTTAACGATCAGCTATTACACCCCTCGCCCAGAGGGAAGGAAGCAATCACAGCATAACTATGACTTTTTCTTTGAGTCAGAAACCGTAGATATTCATTTGATTGATAGGGAAGCGAATTTAAATGCTCAAATGAAGCGATTCTCTGTGGGATTAGGACTTGGAGTTGCTTGGTAAGGTCAAAGTTATGCCCCTCATAAGACTTAAGGAGTTAGGGGCTAGAGAGGTCTCTGAATACGGCTTTAATTAGCCAATTTAATAGGAGAAATTGGAGAAACTAAAGGATTTGGGCAGGGTTCCGAGCCGGTAAAAGCCGGAAAGCACATTGGATAATCTATGTTTTTAAAAGGTTTGACAAATTGGCGCTCAAAAGCGGCACTTGGTGCTGCGTGGGCGTTGCTTTGCGTTTTACCCCTCACCAGTTGTGACTCGAAATTCTCTGGATCCGTTGCCAACAGTAATAAAAGAAATAACCCACTTGCCGGTGTGGTCAGTGTGGAAGGTTCCATTAGCTTTGAGGGAGCGTCTTCGAGCGCTCTTCGTGCCAGCGAAGGCTGTACCGATGTTGCAACAGTTTACATGACACTTTTTGCTCGCTGGGACGGTAACAAGTTTGCTGAGGTCCAACAGCGGTTGACATCGGTCAAGGCCGACGCTGATAACACCTACTTTTTTGGAAACCTGGATGATCTCGGTATCGACTTAAACTCCAAAACAGACGTTTGGAAGGTTGAAGCTGAGCGTTGTGGTGAGTACTTTTCACGAATCATTACTGGTAGAAGGGCGCAAGATCTCTCAAGTGCTACTACGGCTATCGACTTCGCGGTTGACAGAACGCTTCTTACGGCATCACTCGACGATGCAGTCAATAAAAAATTACCAGAACTTGATGCTCTTTATGTCCTCGCGATGAAATCGCCAACGAGCGAAAAAATTGTCGAAGAGATCAAGTCGGATCGACGCGGTGAGAAAGCTTATGGCACAATATTTGGCTCTGTTATTGTTGAGCTTGAGAAGATAGAACCGAGAATTTTAAGCCAATCCGTCCCGACAAAAATTTCGGCAACCCACAGGACTAAGTTTGAAGTACAGGCAGTTTACTTCTCCACGAAGTATGCTGTTGATTACCAGTGGCGTCTCAATGGAGTTGATGTCGGGTCCGAGCCCATTTACTTCTGGCGCCCCCGAGGTAATCAAATAGGCCCCCACAAGCTTGAACTCACGGTTGGAATTGTCAAGCGCGCTGCGGCTCTCAGTCTGCAGGGGAAGGCTAAGCTTGCAGACCCGGAATTTACCTCTAAATACTTTTCCTGGGATCTTACAGTTCAAGATGCAGCTCTTGACGCGAAAACACCGGTCATTTCGCGACTGTCATTAGCCAATCAGGCGTCAGACGGTTTCATCAATAACGCGGACTCCTTAAGCTCATCACCAGTTGCATCATTAAGCGCTTCGAATTTTGACAATGCGTTATATGCATTGGTTTCGGCGTCGACTGTCTGCGATGAAAGTTTAAGCTACCCACTCACAGAAATTCCTGCCATCAGTTCGGTAGCAGCCAACGGCAACTACAAACTCTGTGCTATGTTGAGTCTAACTGATGGCGGGCAAGCCTTTGCCGCAACTTCATTACTTATTCGCGACACAGAGATCCCAATAGTGACCCATTCGACTATCTTCCCGGCAGTGGGGTCGCCTGAGAAGAAGCCAACGCTCATTGGGACAGTTTCCAAGTCATCAATGGTGACCCTCTACTACGACGCAAGCTGTGCTAGTGGTAAATCTGAAGCCTGGGCTAATACCGTGTTCGCATCACCGGGTATTCGGATGCGGGATGATATTCCTAACAACGTCACAACAAAAATTTATGCAAAAGCAATTGATACAGCAGGCAATCCATCAGAATGTAAAGAGCTCGTGTCATATGTTCATGACGATATTCTGCCGACTGTTGCAGCAGTTAGCTCTACAGCGAATAGTGGTGGATATAAAGCGGGAGCGAATATACCAATTACCATCAAGTTCTCCGAAATTGTCAAAGTCACTGGTGTCCCACAATTGCGTCTCGCAACCGGGGGATCTCAGACCATTCTATCTTACTTGAGCGGTGATAATACTGACACCTTGACGTTTGTTTACACGGTAGCCTCAGGTGAGCAAGCAAATCCTCTGGAATATGACGGTAGGTCCGCCCTGGGTTTAAACGGAGGAACCATTTTAGATCTTGTTGGTAACGCTGCAAATCTTCAACTACCTGGGCCGGGTAGTATTGGTAGCTTGTCGAATAGTAAACAATTCATTATTGACACACAGTCTCCCACATTTAGTTACTCCACGATTTCACCAAGTGTGGCTTCCAGCTCACGTACGCCGACAGTCTATCTAAGTCTATCAGAAGCAGCTGTGGTCACTTTGTATAGCAATTCTTCATGCTCTGCTGCAATTTCAAACGCAGCGAGCCTTCAAGACGGTCCGGGTCAAACTGTAACGACGAATAACTTAAGTCAGAATAGTGTAACCACGATTTACGCTCAAGCCGTAGATGCCGTAGGTAACAAGTCTTCCTGCGGGAACGTGATAGTTTACACCCATGACGATGTGCTGCCATCAGTGGTGTCGTTTGGGCGTGCTGCAGGTCAGATGGCTTTAACCAATTCGCTGCCAGTTAATTTTAGGCTGATTTTTAGTGAACCAATCAATCCATCTAGTTTTACGACAAATGATATCGCTAACGCTGGTACCGCAACGGGAATAGCATGGACGATCACTGATTCTGGTGATCGGAAGTCATTTACAATTCAAGCTTCTGCTGCAAATAATGGGACGATTATCCCCCAGCTTTCGGCAGGCGCGATCACTGACCCTGCGGCAAATACTAATAGCTCAGCATCGACCGCAAGCAACTCGGTTGGCTACTCGGTGGCACCATTGACAGTGACCATCAATCAGGCTGCATCCCAAATCGACC
>JBAXLR010000155.1:0-7050 GCA_037134655.1 bacterium
ACTTGCTGGCTGGCGTGTTGAAACTGAGAGCAGCGACGACAGATAGGGGGATGAAGAGATAGATGAGGACGAGAATGCCGATGATGGCAACAAGAACCGTAGTCAATCTAATATCCTCCAGTTAGTCCAGACGCGCTGGCTAACGGTCAATTGGTTCGAACGAAGCGAAACCTAGTTGTGTCACTACCGTGACCCCAAACCCTATCTCAGGCTGGGACCCAGAGCTTGCATCATACTGTCTTGCCTAATCGTGGTAAACCTCTAAAAGCAAAAACTCAGGCTTCTTCCGAGGAAAAAGCCTGAGTTTTGTGCATTTTCGACCCGGACCGAGGCCCTGTCATGATGCTGGTTAGTTCCCTGTAATTACGAATTCAGCCCGACGATTTTTGAACCAAGCGTCTTCTGTGTGGCCTTGGACAACCGGCTTTTCTTCGCCGTAGCTGATCGTTGACAAGCGGCTTGACTCAACGCCTAGCTGGCTTAAAAAGTTTTTAACCGACTGAGCACGGCGCTCGCCAAGGGCTAGGTTGTATTCGACGGTACCGCGCTCATCGCAGTGACCCTCGATCTGAACAACCGCATTTTTGCTAGCTTTAAGACCTTCGGCCAAGGCTGTAAGCGTGCCTTGAGCATCAGAATTCAAGGTGTAGTCGTCAAAACCAAAATAAATTGGGGTTGATTTAAGGTCAGCAACGCTTCCGCTTGGAGCGGCTGGCGTTTCTGTAGCTTCAGAGCCAGCAGTTGGTCCTACTGGTTCGGTTGCTGATTTTTTCTTGTCATCGGTACAAGCACCCACGACCAGGGCAACTACGACTGCGGCTAGTGGTAACAAAGACTTCAAAAACATCGGGTGTCTCCTCATTAAGACTCAAAAAAAATCTGAAGAATTACATACGTATGGTCAGCCAATTGACGATAAACGTTCCCTGCCTAACCTGCTTAACGACATACTGTGCCTACACTCGGATAAAATTGCAAGACTTTGGTCAGAAATTGTTATGCCCTAACGGTCACGATTTGCTCAGATTTTTGCCTTTAGGGCATCGAGTAACTTGTATTGAATTCCTGAGAAGCTACCAGCGGACATGAAAATTACAGCATCACCTGGTTTAATATTAGCAATCATTTTATTAAGAAGATCCTCATTTGAATGAAATGCGGTGGCCTTTTTACCAATTTCTCCTGCCAGCTCCACGGTGTTCATTCTTTGTTCAGGAGGTATGCGCTTATCTTCCGGGCAAGGGCCAATGTAGACGGCGTCGGCTAGGCCAAATTTTTTCACATAGTCCTTTTGAAAGGTATTGCGGCGACTGGTCGCATTTTTCGGCTCAAATGCCACATGTAATTTTCGCTGTGGATAGACAGCCTTGAAGCCCTCAATCACTAGACCTACCGCGGTCGGGTGATGGGCGAAGTCTTCAAATACATCCACGTCGCCTGCGTACCCTAGGTGATCAAGCCGTCGCGCTACACTTCTGAAGGATGTGATCGCCGCCGATAATTGCTTTGCACTCACTTTTTCAATACAGCCGCCGCCCATTAAGCTTTCAATGGTGGCGACGACTTGTGTGACGTTAGCCAGCATGTGAATGCCTGATAAAGTGGTTTCAAGCTCTAATAGGCCCCAAGTTTTTGTCTGTATAGAAGCTGACCAAACCTGTGTACCACGATTTTTTTCACGCGCACTCCAGCGTTCTAGATAGACGTCGGCTGTTTTATCCTGCCCCGTTGTGGAAACCTTGACGATGCGAGCCGCCGGCTTGATGCGAGAGAAAATATTTCTAACTCGTGTGTCATCCCAGTTTGCCATGATGGCACCGGCAGCGGGCACTAGTTGAGCCACGTTTTCAAATTGTCTCTCAATAGCTTCAACATTGGGATAGATGTCGGCGTGATCGTATTCGATATTGTTAATGATTAGATGATGGGGATGGTAGTGAAGAAATTTCGGTCCTTTGTCAAAAAAGGCCGTATCGTATTCGTCACCCTCGATAACGAATGTTTTTCCCTGGCCAAGCCTAAAGCTGCGAGGAAAATTGTGTGGAATTCCGCCGATAACAAAGCCAGGATTTTCGCCCAGTTCATTGAGGACGTGTGCCAGGAGAGATGACGTCGTTGTTTTGCCGTGCGTTCCAGTAACGACCACACCAATACGTTTCGACAAAAACTGATCACCCATTAGTTTTGGGAAGCTTGTATAAGGGATGCCGCTGCGAAGGAGAGCTTCTAATTCTATATGTCCGCGCGACAACGCGTTTGCCGTAACAACGAGATCAGGTTTTACAGCAGTTAGATTATCGGGAGAGTAGGGCGTAAAGACTTTGATTTTTAACTCGTCTAGCATGGTCGACATGGGTGGATACATGGCGCCATCACTGCCTACGACCGTATAGCCAGCTTCTTGACAAAGTCCTGCCACGGCAGCCATGCCAGTACCACCGATTCCCATAAAGTAAATTTTCGCGCCACGCTGTAGTTCCATCACAATTCCTCTAAGTCAGAGTGAGAGTTTTCGGCAAATGCCACGTCAGGTAATCATCTTTTATTTCTCCCAGGGCTCCCATGACGATGGGTTGGTTGGGTGAGATGTGACCAAAGTCTTTTGACGTGAATGTTGGCAATCCATATCGTCTAGTGATTTCCTCCACGACGACTGGGGCTGAATCTGGCAAATCACCGCCCAATTGGGAGAAGTGTCCTAAGACCATGGCGCTAACGCCTTGCAGTAATCCACTTTGTTGCCATTGGTTAAGCATACGGATGATGCGACCAGGATTCTCACCAATGTCTTCAAAGTAAAGAATATGATCTTTTAGGGTGCGCGGAAGGTAGGGTGTACCAATCAGTGACGTTAAAACCGAAAGACAACCGCCAAAGAGCCGACCTTGAAGTGGCCCAGCCTTTTTAGACATGGATCCGATCGAAATCCGGCCAGAATGAATGCGGCCCCTAAGGAGATCCACCAGCGTATCGACGTCGCCTGTCCCAGCCTTTTTCCATGTAACTGTCGCAGGCAGGGTTGCATGGATCGAGATTCGATTAGTTTTTGTGTAGAGTGCTGCCTGAACGGCACACACGTCACTAAATCCGATAATTGGCTTAGGCTTTGATTTTGCCAGCTGTGACCACGGGATTAAATCCAAAAGATCGGATGCACCGTAGCCCCCACGCGCCCAAATGACCGCATCACTTTCTTGCTCTAATAGAGCGTTATTTAAGGCTTTAGAACGACTCTCGACGCTGCCTGCTGTCCACGACCAGTGGGGATCTGGATCGATTTCATCAAACAGGATCTTAAAGCCGGCTTGGGTTAATTCGGCAACACGGCCGGGCAGCAGCCCCTCGCGGTCGGGGCTTGATGCTTTAATAATCCTGATCGTTCTCACGTCCATGTGAAAACAAGACTCCCAAAGAGAGGTCATGTTGTGAAATAATGGTGGCCTTGGTTGACAAGGTGGTTTGACCTCTTTAAACCAATCGCTAGATTAGCGGAAATGACGGTATCCAGCAATCATCCGTCCAATTTAGATCCTTTTGGCTGGGCTGGGAGCAAAAGCTGTGCGCTGCGGAATCAATGATGTCTTATAAATATGACTGTCGGTTTTTCTCTGGTTACAAGCCCTGCCAGTTTAAGCGGCCCTGTGAGGGCTGTCCCAATTATAGCCAGGTTCAGGTCAGAATTTGTGTGGTCTCACTTGAGGCGCTAGGAGCGGTTCTTCGCTCGACCGTCCTCTTGGAACCCATACGCCGAAAGTTCCCAAATGCTCACATTACCTGGATAACGTATCCCTCAGCACGCCCTTTGCTCGAGCATAACCCACAAATTGATCGCCTCATCAGTGTTGACGGTAAAACCAATCAATTAATTGATCACTTGGAATTTGATGTTCTAATGGCCGTTGATAAAAGTCTTGAGGCTGGCGCGATCTCGGAACGAGTGAGAGCGAAGCAAAAATTAGGCTTTGGGCTGACGCCGCAGGGGGTCATTCGACCATTTGGTCCTGAAGCTGAGTATCAATACCGTGTCGGCCTTGATGATGAGCTAAAATTCAAAATCAATCAAAAGCCTGAGACTCAACAAATCACAGAAACCATGGCCCTCGAGTGGACTAGAAGTGAGTACATTCTGCAGCTTACAGCTGATGAACAGAAGGAAGTGGCCAAACGTCGAGCTGCAGTTTTACAACCGAATACCCGCGGCATTATCGGCTACAACACGGGCTGTAGTTTACTTTTTCCTTATAAGAAATTTACCGTTGAACGAGGTATTGAGGTAATTGCCGAGTGGCGTAATCGCTTTCCGGATTTCACAGTCGCCCTTCTTGGTGGTCGGGAGGATGAGGAGAGACAAGCACAGATGAAGGCTGCATTTGCCACTGATTCGCGCGTCGTAAATACGCCCACATCCGGTGGGTTGCGAAGCGGAATCCTGTGGATGGACACGGCAGATTTGGTTTTATCGGGCTGTTCCCTTGGCATGCATATTGCGATTGCACTACGCAAGCACGTCATCGCATGGTTTGGGGTGAGCTGTTTGCAAGAGGTCGATTTGTACGACCGAGGAGTTAGGATTCAGTCTGATGTGGCCTGCTCACCTTGTTGGAAAAAAAGCTGTAACCAAGAGCCAAAATGCTACGACATGGTTGCCCCCAAATTGATCGCTGATGAGACGGTGAAAATCCTCAAGGAGCTCCGGTTATGAGCACACACCCAGGGCATTTGACTTCTGGTTTTATTAAAAACGCTTTGCAGGGCAAAGCTAAGATTGTCGCCTCATCATTCGATTCAGCCAAAAGAATCCGTCGAGTCTCGACTGACTCGCGCAGTATTCAACCCGGAGATCTATTCGTCGCCATAAAAGGCGACGCGTTCGACGGCCATGATTTTATCGCGAAAGCAGTCGAAAAAGGTGCTGCAGCCGTTTTGTGTGAAAAATATCCGGTGGCCGCTCCGCAAGCTGGGGTCGATATTTTTTTGGTCGAAGATACATTGGACGGTTTTCGGACGCTGGCTCAACATTGGCGCGAATTCATTGACCCGGTTGTCATCGCCGTGGCCGGCAGTGTTGGTAAAACCACCACAAAAGATATTTTGGCCGCCCTTCTCTCCGGCAAGTTTAAAAAACTAATTTGGACAAAGGGCAGTCAAAACGGTTTTCTCGGGCTACCAATAACATTGATGGAGCTAGCCGAGGATACCGAGGCGGCTGTTATTGAGGTTGGCATTGATGCGCCGATGGCAATGCAAAAACATATTAATCTTGTGAAACCCGAGGTCGCCATAGTAACCGCAATTTCTGAAGAGCATCTTGAGTGGCTTGAAAACCTTGAGACCGTGGCGCGTGAGGAGAATCTCATTCTTCATGAGACGGCCGCGGCTGGTGGTACTGCGATCGTTAATTTAGATGATCCTTGGATTAAACCCTTGATGCAGTCACTGAAAGCAAGCGGGAAGATCGGCTTCACTCTTGGTGGCTCACCCGCTCCCGATATTGTTTCGGGCAAACTCAATGGCGCGCATCTTGAAATCAATGGATTTAATCGTTTGCAATTTGCATTGCATTGCCCGCTGCCTGGAGAGCATAACGCCCGCAATCTCCTCGGAGCCGTCGCTGTGGCACTCGTGCTAGGCGTGACGCCTGATGAGATGGAAGAGGGGCTTAGTTCTTTTGCCCCGAGTGGTGGTCGCAGCCAGATGGAGACCCTGAAGTCTGGTACGCGCGTTTTTTGTGACTTCTATAATGCAAACCCAGCAAGTATGCGGGCCGCTTTCAAGGTCGTACTAGATTGCTCGACGGCTAATAGTACAAAGTGGCTCTGCCTTGCTGACATGAAGGAATTGGGAACTAGTGAAGAGGAACTTCATCGGCAGTTGGCTACAGATATTCGCGGTCTTGGCGCTAATACCAAAGTTTTGCTGTTCGGCGAGAAGATGAAATGGCTTGCGGATGAACTAAGAAAAAAAGATCCCCAGATTCACGTAAGCCACGCTGAGACTCATGATCATCTTGCTCTAGAACTCAAACAGGGCTTTAAAAAAGATGATGTGGTTTTGCTTAAAGGCTCGCGCTCAATGCGGATGGAGAAAGTGTGGGAATTGATCAAAGTATAGATCAATCAATGACTAGTCTTTGCCGAATAAAGAAATTCAAGCCAGCCACGGTAGCGAAACGCCGCTAACCACTGCCGAGTCTGTGATTCCGAAATTCCCCCCGCAAGCACGTCTTCTTTGTCCAGTCGAATCCCATCACTTGGCAAAAAAAGATATTGGTTGAGATCACTGGAGACGACCCAGGGGCTTGGCGAAAAGAGCGGCGCATCCCACATGACGTCATCCCTCTTTTTTGTCGCATCAACGGAACTTGCAAGATCATGAATAAAACTTGCGATTTGCGTCTGAGACGAAAAATCATTGAATACACTGGGTAGTTTTTCTGCCTGACCTAGTCGCTCAACAATGCCGCCGGTCAACGTTACTGAGATGTGCGAAAGTAAGCGCTCCCACTTCATAGGGTCATTGGGGTAGTCGTCGCGCCAAGGTTGCTCAAGATTGCCGTGATCGCCCGCGACGATAAATATGGAGTTATCCCATAAATTTTTTTCCTTTAATGAAGCAACGAAGAGTCCTAACGACTCATCAAAATACCGAATTGTGCGATGGGATGGATGTTTAGGGAGGAAGTTTTTAGTTTCAATTGAGGCATCGTCTGGGATGGCCCAGGGAATATGATTTGTCACAGTTAATATAAGCGGCAAGATTAGACGAGCTTTCCCGGAAGTCTGAATGTCTTGCAAGGTTTGCGCAGTTTTCTCAAACAACGCCAGGTCACTGATCCCCCAGCCAGTTGCTGGGGCATTTTCAGGGAAGTCAGATTTAGTTAAAAATCTTGTTACACCTTGATGACTCCAGAACATGAGTTGGCTGTCAAATCGTTCGTCGCCGCCATGGGACCACAAGGAGATCATATCGCTGCGGTCACGAAATTGCTTGGGAACGCATTCAACATTCAGATCAGGGAAAGACCGCATGAGGGACGTGTCAGTCGCTGAG
>JBAXLR010000156.1:0-6862 GCA_037134655.1 bacterium
GTCGAGGGTGCCAATTTGCGTCTTTCAGCCGATGTGACGCGAATTAACGGCAAAATGGCAGAAGTTGCTCAAGTTGTGGTGTATTTACCGGGCACTGTCGGCCCAACGCCGGTTTGGATGCTCTCACGTAAAGCGCCGCGCCTTGACCCCCCTGCAAAACTACTCGACTTGCACGCTCCAGTTACAGATTTCGCGATTTTTTAGTCATCCGTGTCCGTAGATAGGTGGTTTAGTGGAGCAAGAAGATTCACCAGAATTACCAGTGCTGCCGGTTGTCAGGCAGCCTACTGGGGTTCCATATTACCTTGGAACCTGGTCTGGCAGAATTCTCGTCATAAATTCATTGATATTTTTATGGATGGTTTGGCGAGATCCCTCGTCGCTTTTGGCTCCGAGTCTCGAATATATCAGGGCATTTGGAAGTAAGTCCCTGGCTGATATTGCCCTCGGAGAATATTGGCGATTTATTACGCCAATCTTTGTGCATATCGGGATCATTCACTTTTTCTTCAACACCATGGCTCTCTATTACATAGGCTATCAGATAGAGTACATTCTTGGAGCCAGATGGTTTTTACTGATTTATTTCATATCCGGTATTGTCGGCAATCTATCTAGCTGCATCTTCTCCCTTACTCCTAGCGCTGGCGCTTCTGGCGCCCTATTCGGCCTTCTTGGAGCTGGCTTTCGTCTTGAGGGTTTACTTAGTGATGCCTTTGATCAGCAGGGTGGCAAAAAGAGACCCAGAAAGAGAATTTACTCAGGATTGGTTATCACAAATATTATTCTGGGTTTGATTATTCCCGTCATTGATAATGCGGCACACATCGGTGGATTGGTGGCCGGGTGGCTTTTGACAGAGTCAATGCTACGAACAAGACCAAATCGTCTAAGGCGGCACAATGTTTTGGTGGCAAATTTGATCTTTGCTTTGATAGGATTTTTTTCATTAGTAGCGGTCATTGGCAGCGCAAACAAAAATTGGACTTTTAATCGATACTTCGCATCTGGTATGAAGGCGGATTCTGCTCCGGAGGCGTACCGAGATTTTTCTGAGGCTCTAAGAATCATCCCCTCTGACTCTCGAGCGCGAATTCACCGAGGTAAGCTATTGCTCCAGGCGGGTGAAACCCAAGCTGGTGCTGACGATGTCAGGCGTGCCCTCAGTACCGGGAAGCTCCCACAGGAAGATTATAACCGCGTGCTTGAAGAGCTTGAACTTACGGGCCATCCACTTGAAGCGGAGCTGGTACGCAAAATAGCGGAAGACGTGCAAAGCAAAGATATTTAATCGGTCGTTATTTTTTAAGCGGCCTGAATTTTCTCTGCTAGAAAACGTTGCTTCTCTGACCCAAAGATGCGTGAGGCCTTGTGAATATGTGCTCGAAATCTCCTATCAAAGATTAGCCTAGGGCCTAAAATTGATAGATTTTCTTTCCAGAATTTTTCGGCGATCTTCGAGACATGTTGATAGTCTGTCACTGTCCCGTGGACGACGCTTTGGTTGAATACGATTTCAATAAGTTCTACCAGGTGTGGCTGACCAAATAACTTAGTCATAGTGATAGCCGCAATTACAATCTTATCCAATTCAGCCTGAAGCTCTAGATCAAATCTCGAGATCTGTTTGTGAGAGTCGAGTAGATGTAGGTAGTAATGAAAATGGCTCACTTCTTCTGCGAGAATCAAAAAAGCGTCGAGTCCGACTCTGCTTTTTAAAAGTTCAGACGTGTCACGGTGGGACTCTAATACTCGATGTAAATCACCACTGATATGAATGCCGATAAAGGTGTCGTTCTCTTGCTCTTCAACAATAAATGCCGCGGGTAAATCAACGACCTCTGGACAATAGGACTCAAGTATCGAGTCACTATAAGTGTGAATGTATGATGCGGCTGAGAGTTGAGATTTATAACCAAGATAGTCGCCGATTATCTGTTCCATGGCTACGACATGCAGAATGGTTTGAGAATTCCCAGGTTGCGAATGAGTAGACGACATTACTGTGCCTGCCGAAAGGGGACATGAATCGGGTGGATTCCCTTGTCCTCAAGCAGCATACGGATTCTTTGCGATCCAGACCGATTCCACCGGTCATATAAAATCAAGAGACTTGAATCTTGGTTCATCGAGCTTGAGTCGGAAGCCTGAGCAACCACGTCGACGATCTGACCAAAGTTCCTCGCGAGACTCTCCATGGTTTCGTGGAAGACGTCATCACGCGATTGACCTCGCGTCAGCGATGAGGCTTGATCATAGGCAGATGCGCCCATTGTCATGTAGTAATTGATGTCAAAAGTTTTTCGATTGAAATAATCTTGAAAGAATCCAGAAACGTATAGGCTCGCATCACCTAAACTTCGGTAGAGTTGTGGCTGTTTTTCCACTGGCGCTTCTATTGCGCGCTTGAGCATGAAAGCAAGCGGTGTTGACAAAACGTCCTGTTCCGCATCGCCATCGGCCTCGCTAACGGTTGTTTTTTGGATGAAGCTTGTCAGTAAATTGACCAGGTAAAATTCAACGTGCTCTTCCAATTTGACATTCAAATCCCGTGAGGCCTCTGTAATCTTCCCGTGAAAAAATTCACGTGGGCTCATGGTAAGATCAAGCGACGTCGAACTCATGGAGACCTCCCCCCTCTTGGCGTGGCCGCGGGGTCATGTGGTTACAGACTCAAAAACTAGGAAACAAAAGCTTGTGTATTTATTATACACTTGGTTGGCCGGCCAGTTGAGTCTTTACCGTTAATAAAGAAATCGGCAAATTAGGCAGTTAGCTTAGATAATCCTTTAAGTATCTGTAAATATTGATATTTTATGAAAATATTGAGTCTACATCCCCGACCTACCTAAACTGCGTCTTTGCAAAACATGAAAATCTGGAATAATGGTCTTTGGTTTCAAACCTATGGCCAGGGCGGTTTTAAGCGATGGAAAAGTCGGATCAACAGACAGCCAAAATACCTACCGAGGCTGCCGTCTCGCCCCAAACTACGGGCACGGAGCGCCTGGGTTTGGAGGAAATCGTTCATCTGGCCAATAAGATTGGCCTTGAGTATGTTACGGCTCGCAAGGAAGCAGAACGACTTGAGCTTTTGAAAAATACAGTCCGCGCTCGCATTACTATTCGAATTGATGATGGTACGCACAGTGAGGCTAAGCTAAGACGACTCATGGAAACAGATCCCGAGTACGAGGATTTTTTGATGAAGCTGGTATCTGCTCGTGCCGACTCAGAAAGGCTACGGGTACGCTATGAAAGTTACAAAAATCTCTTTGATGCTAAGAGAAGTCTTTTAAGCTATCAAAAAGCTGAGATGAAGTTACTTTAACTAAATTATCGAACCAAGTTTGTTTCGATTTTCGATCGACCTTGCAATGACGCTGACCGCTTTTTTGCGTCTTGTATCAATTCAACAAATTCAGGGTCGGTAGCGGCATTTTTCTTGAAGAAGCTGAAGTATTTCAGTGCTCGCTCTGGATTACTTTTTTCCAGACTCCGCGCTAGCCAATAGTGTCCCTCGTTCATTTTAGGCTTAATTCTCACAGCGCGCTCAAGATATTCGAGAGCTTGCTTGTCCTGTCCAGACTCTAGCAGTGCACGTCCAGCTCCTAAAAGAGCACTTGCAAGCATAGGCTGACTTTTTAATGCCTGACGCCACATTTCCAGAGCTTCTTTGTTTTTTCCCTGGGCGGCATAGACCTCTGCTGTGACACTTTCAAAATATGGTCGAGACATGGGACTTGCGCGATCCATGCCACGTTTTAGGGTTGCCAGTGCCTCGTTTTCCCGTTTGAGTTTTAATTGTGTGCGAGCCAGGATCATCAACGCTTGCTCATCGCCAGGTGATTTTCGCTGCAGTTTATTTGCGATATTGATCGCCTCACTATAGAAGCGAATTTTGAAGTAGGACCAAGCCAGACTTTTTAACGCCCGATTATCATCAGGTGTTATTTTTATCGCTCGCTTGTATCTGTAGATCGCTTCTGCGTATTTATCTTCTGCGCGGTAAGCCTCGGCCAGGAAGAAGTTGGATTCAAAATTATCTTCAAAATTTTGCATGGATATTTCAAGATTTAAAATGGCACCCTTTGCGTCTCCAGCCTTTAGTAAGACGATGCCTAAATTCCTGCGCGCAACTAAGTTTTTTGGATCCTTGCTGATGGCTTTTTTGTAGGTATCGATCGCTTCACGTAACAGCCCGTCACGTGCGAATTGGTTCCCTTGACTCACAAGCGAGTCACGTCCCAGCTCCTTTGCGGCGCCCTGTGGGGATGTTTGGCAAGCCCAAAGGCTGCATAAAATAAAGGCAATAAGACACGCGCGTAATTGCCACATGCTAACCGTCTCCTTGTGTTCCGGGCGATGAGCTCCATTGTATCAAAAAAACGTATTTCTGTATCCGCTGGCCCAAGGGGGAGGATCTACAGTCTAAATTTGGAATTAGATTTTACCCGGAACTAACCCAGGCTAACTTAGGTCAATTAATCGTATAGAACTCTTCGAACAGGGACCAACAGCGCATGTCGTTGGAGTAAAAAGATAAGTTAATTCGGGTATTTTCCCACTGCTTATAGGTGGCCCCTCGATAGGAGTAATAACGCAAGGCGAGGTTACCGTTCCGGCCTGTAATCAAGGCATCTGGAGTTGGCATGAACTCATCGAGGAAGTAGCACTCGTTACTAGAGTTCTTCATGTAGGGCAACTGAACCGTTCCAGGAGTCAGGTCTGAAGCGAAGAATACTCCTCGGCAAGAGGTCAAAACTCCTAGCAATCCTAAGCCCAGCAGTATTTTTAAGAATTTTGAGCTCATATCAGTCCCTGTTTTGTGCTAAACCAAAGCATCCTGTATTAGGGCTTCGGCAAAAAGTGGCTAAGCTTTAGGATAGGGTGCGGTATTATTTGGAGTTATTGATCGCCTAACTGTGAGGCAGTTGATTTAAAATGAGACAAAAAAAGCAATTAAGTTTAGTTATTTCAGGCATTCTGTGTGTCCTTATTTACGCCTGTAACACGCCAGAATCGAAGTCTCGTTTCGAGTCAGGTTGGGCCCATTTAGACGGGGTTGATGGTATTAAGTGCAGTCCCTGGCCGTTGCGTCAGACGGAACTTGATGTGACTTACATGACGGCTGACGCGACGCAATCTGGAGGATTTGTTGCGGGCGTTCGTCTGCGAAATGGCAGTCGAACACCCGTGTTTGCAGAAACTGGAGGTAGGTTGGATTTGAGTGTTGATAATCTAACCCCCTTGCCAATCGGTCGTGATGCTTATGTTTTAGCACCATTCACTTTTGAAAAAGAGAGCTTGGCCTTTGTTGTTCAAAATAAAAATGAGCGCTCATGGTTGGAAGTTCGGTCTATCAAGGATAATCGCTTGGTGGCGCGGATGGCCACACCACTTTCCAAAGAAGCGGATACTGGCCGTCTGGTAACCTCTAGCTCGGGATGGTGGCTTCAAATCAATCATGATGACAGGGAAGCTTCTTACGTATTCGTCTCAGTGAAAGACAAAGCCCAATGGGTGTTCAACGTGTCGGAGTTTCAGACTCACTCGCGCTACGCAGCGTTGATTGGTCATCAGCTGGACGAACAAGCCTTTGCCGTCGAAAACTCCGGAAAAGGTGATGACTCGAACAGTAATTTTACGATCACTCGTCTTGAAACCGCTGGAAAATTTAGTGTTGCCAGCAAAGTGACGATTCCCACCAAAGGTGGACTAGAGAGTTGGTCGCCAGTGAGCGTGGGTAAAAAAATTGTTTTTGCAAGTGTGCGCGGTGATTCTATGGTCGGTCAAGGCGTACTCACTGTCTCCGCTTTTGATATGTCGGCAGGCGGTGCAAATCTCAGCTGGCGCAAGGAATTTCAGTTCAGTGACGTGCACCTTGGGGAGCCGGTTTGGCTATCCAATGGCCATCGTGCCTTTATTGCCTTGATGAAATGGGTTGATTCAGAAACCGTGCTCACGCGGATAAAAGTCGACAGTAATGCAGCGGAAATGGTGCCTGACATTGGCGTGTTTGCACGTGGAACTATTTTGGCGTCTGGATATTTCGGCCCTGAAAATTCTGGTCTTGGCGCGTTCAGATTTCGTGAAAAAGATCTTTGGAAGTACAAGCTATGCAAACTATCGCTTTGAACAAGGATCTTCAATTGTTTGAAAGTCTAAAGATATTCGCTCGTGATATAAAACTGAGTCACAGTATTTTTGCTCTGCCATTTGTCGGCGTTGCACTGACTATCACGGGCGCTGCCGACATAAATTTCGTGAAAATTTTGAAAATTATTATTTGCATGGTGACAGCCCGCAGTTTTGCCATGGGTGCTAACCGCTACTTGGACAAAGATATTGACGCAGTTAATCAGCGAACCCGCTCACGCGCGCTTCCCTCCGGGCTTGTAAATCCTAAGAGCTATCTGGCGATTACGATTTTATTTGGCGGCATGTTTATCATTACTGCCTTTAGTCTTTCTAATTTGGCCGGCTTCTTGTCGCCTTTTTTACTGCTCATATTAGCTTTTTACAGTTTGATGAAAAAAATCTCTTGGCTTACACACTGGTATCTTGGTCTGTGCTTGGGGCTTGCGCCTGTTGCCATGCAGCTGGCGTTGTTTGATACGGTGACTCTCCCTATCGTTTTGATAGGTTTAGCAGTTGCTGCTTGGACGGCCGGTTTTGACCTCCTGTACTCCTTGCAGGATCGAGAGTTTGATCAAGCTCACGGTTTACACAGTGCACCCGCAAAAGTAGGATATCGTGCGGCCATATGGCTTAGCCGAGGGTCGTTTCTTCTCATGATTCTGATGCTATTCGGTGCTGGCTGGATTAGCTCTGTTGGCGCTTGGTGGCATTTGGGAGTCGC
>JBAXLR010000157.1:0-6839 GCA_037134655.1 bacterium
GCTGAGTAAAAAAAACCGCTTCGGCATGAGCATGTTAACTCCTGAACCTTGAAGATTTGTGAACCGCGTGCGAACTGTTATCGGAACAATACTTGAACAACTGAAGCTTATCGCGACTATCTAATATAAATGTTTGTTTTTATTGGTTTTTTTAAAGATATCGACCCCGAATTAAAGAAGCAGCAATTGACCCAAGTCTATTAATTGTTTGCCCTCAATGATCGCCAGAATCGAAAGAGCGACGGTTAGGTTGAAACCATCCGTCCTCAACTGGACGTTAAAGCGAAAGGCCCATTTGGTCTCTTCGTAAAAGACTCGATAAAAATCTAATAACACCTAATGCTACGGATCATGTAGAAAGTTTTTAAAGCTCAAGGACTAATGGCCGGATGCATTCGCCCGATACCCGTGAGGGACACCATTGAGACGACCTCTTGCGGGATGCTTGTTAAGGAATTAATCTAAAGATTCCTGTAACTTCGCAGCAGAGAGAGAGTAAACAAAGGGTCCGATTGTGGTCGTAGACTAAATCTCGAGAGGAAAAAATTATGCCAATGGTACCAATTGTCGTCGAACAAACCAGCAGAGGCGAACGGTCGTATGACATTTACTCGCGACTGCTGAAGGATCGAATTATTTTTATGGGTAGTCCAGTCTATGATGAGATCGCCAATATTATCATCGCTCAAATGCTCTTTCTCGAAAGCGCCGACCCCGATAAAGATATTCATTTTTACATCAACTCTCCGGGTGGAAGCGTCACCGCCGGCCTTGCCATCTATGACACGATGCGAATGATTCGTTGTGACGTCAGAACATACTGTATCGGCCAATGCGCCTCCATGGGTGCCTGGCTACTAGCCGCGGGTGAAAAAGGCAAACGTTATGCCCTTCCAAATAGCCGCATCATGATCCACCAACCGCTCGGAGGCGCTACGGGACAGGCCAGCGACATAGCTATCCAGGCCGAGGAAATCATCAAACTAAAAACTAAAATGACGGGCATACTAAGCGAGTTAACGGGAAAACCAACTGCAAAAATACTCGAGGACATTGATCGCGATTTTTTCATGTCGGCGGATGAGGCGAAAGCCTATGGGCTGATCGATGAAGTGGTCGCAGGAGCCAGGGAAAATCTTGGGAAGTAATTTATCTTAAACGGGCACGGAAGTCTTACGGCTAGGCTAAAGATAGGAGATAGGGATGAAGGAAGGAACTAAACACAGTTGCAGCTTTTGCAGTAAAGGCGAGCGCGAAGTAAAAAAACTAATCGCAGGACAAAATGTTTATATCTGCGATGAGTGTATAGCGCTTTGCAATCAGATCCTCATTGAAGAGGCCGCAAAAGAAGAGCAAATCAGCACACCCGCGGCCAAAATCCCTAATCCCAAGGACATCAAGAAAATCCTTGACGATTACATCATCGGCCAGGACCAAGCGAAAAAAACCTTATCGGTTGCGGTTCACAATCACTACAAGCGATTGGACGCCGCAAAGCACAAAACATCCATCCCTGGCCTTGATGAGGTCGAACTTCAAAAATCAAACATTCTGTTGGTCGGCCCCACTGGATCCGGTAAAACACTGTTGGCGCAAACACTCGCGCGAATATTGAATGTACCTTTTACCATCAGTGACGCTACTAACCTCACTGAAGCAGGCTACGTCGGTGAGGATGTTGAAAATATCATTCTTTCGCTTCTACAAAATGCTGACTACGACGTTGAGCTTGCTCAACGTGGAATCGCCTACGTTGACGAAATTGATAAGATCGCGCGCAAGGGCGAAAACACCTCAATCACACGAGACGTATCCGGCGAAGGTGTCCAGCAAGCACTCCTTAAAATAATCGAAGGCACGATTGCAAACGTTCCGCCACGAGGTGGAAGAAAACACCCACAACAGGAATTTCTCCAAGTTGATACGGGCAATATTCTCTTCATCTGTGGTGGTGCATTCGCCGGACTAGAAGATATCGTTGCAGCGCGTATTGATACAAGCTCGCTTGGATTTGGCGCCAATATCCAATCTAAAACGAAGAAAGATGTCACCAAGTTGCTTTCAAAAGTCCGCACTGAGGATTTAATGAAGTTCGGTATGATTCCCGAGTTTCTCGGCCGCTTGCCGGTCGTTGTCGCCCTGGAAGAGTTGGACGAGAAGGCACTGCTGAATGTCTTGAGTGAACCTAAGAACGCAATCATCAAGCAGTTTAGAAAACTATTCGCATTTGAAGGCGTTGAGTTGAAGTTCACGGACGGAGCCATGCGAGCGGTCGTGAAAGAGGCTATCGAACGTAAGACGGGGGCTCGTGGTCTTAGGGCCATATTGGAAGGTTCGATGCTGGAGATGATGTACGAGATACCAGGCACAACTGGCTTAAAAGAAGTCATAATCACTGAGGAGGCCATCCTTAAAAAAGGCGAGCCCATCCTTGTGTACAAGCCTGACCACGATTCGGTCAAAGCCGAAGCTGGTGGCAAGAAGTAGCATTTTACGCCAGCTTACCGGATTTACGGTGGCAAATTAAAAAGCTTTGCCTGCCACATATGAACCATAAGTGAGTTTTCAGCGGGTTGCGTAATATTTACGCAACCCGCTGATTTTTTTTAAAAACTCCAACGTTTAACTTTCAACTAGCGGCTACTTATTGGTAAAATTGACCGTAGAGCCAAGAAACAAATTTTGAGTTAAAGATCGCCACACGGACGTGACGACTTTCAGGTGTTTGACCTAGGACGTATACAGGGAGGTGTAAAGTGTCAGAACAAGATCCCAATCGCCGCCGTAAGAGACTTCCCCTTCTTCCTCTGCGAGAAATTCTCGTTTTCCCATCAACGGTAGTTCCCCTCTTTGTCGGGCGAGACAAATCAATACTCGCTCTAGAGCAAGCCATGAGTGGCGGCAAGGAAATTTTCCTATCCGCACAAATGAAGGCTAAAACACAAGATCCTACCGCTGATGACATTTATAAAGTCGGAACAATCTCGACGATCATTCAGTTACTTCGCCTTCCAGACGGAACCGTTAAAGATCTTGTGGAAGGGCAACGTCGTGCGCGCATAACAGAGTTCCTTCAGTCTGATGACTTCTTTTATGTTGAAGCAGAAGACCTCGAGGAAAAGAACTCTGCGACGGTCGAAAATGAGGCCATCGTTCGCACGGTGAAAATGGCGTTTGATAACTATGTCAGACTCAACAAGCGAATTCCTCAGGAAATGGTCCTGAGCATCACAGGAATTGAGGATGAGTCAAAACTTGCAGATACGCTTGTTGCTCATCTTTCGAACCTAAAGCTCCAGGACAAACAAAGACTGCTTGAATTAACCGATCCCCGCATGCGCCTTGAAGAACTCTACGGTTACATGCAATCGGAAATTGAAATCATGCGCGTTGAGAAAAAAATCCGCGCACGCGTGAAACGCCAAATGGAGAAGACGCAAAAAGAGTACTACCTCAACGAGCAAATGGCAGCGATACAAAAAGAGCTTGGCGAGAAGGATGACACCCGCGCTGAGATGCAGGAAATCGAGTCTCAAATCAAGAAAAAAGCCCTGTCTACGGAAGCTCGTGAGAAGCTCAACAAAGAGCTACGTAAATTGAAGCTAATGTCACCCATGAGTGCTGAAGCAACTGTCGTTCGTAATTACATTGACACAGTCCTAAGTCTGCCCTGGGGCGACCTCGCAGCCGAAAAGAATAATATAAAAATTGCCGCCGACATACTGGAGCGCGATCACTACGGTCTAACCAAAGTCAAAGAACGTATTTTGGAATATCTATCTGTGCGTGCGCTGAGTGAAAGCACAAAAGGCCCAATTCTCTGCCTCGCAGGCCCTCCTGGCGTTGGTAAGACCTCACTTGCTCGCAGCATTGCCGAAAGCACGGGACGACCTTTCGTCAGAATTTCTCTTGGCGGGGTCAGAGATGAAGCTGAGATTCGTGGGCACCGCAGAACCTACATTGGCTCAATGCCTGGCAAGATTATTATGGCACTCAAGAAGGCCGGTAAATCAAATCCAGTGGTCTTACTAGACGAGATCGACAAGATGAGCCAGGACTTCCGCGGCGACCCGTCAAGCGCCATGCTGGAAGTGTTGGATCCAGAACAAAACCATAATTTTGTCGATCACTATCTCGACTTGGACTACGACCTTTCACACTGCTTATTTATAGCAACAGCAAATAACCTTCACACAGTGCCGCGTCCACTGCTCGACCGCATGGAGGTCCTGCAACTTACGGGCTACACCGAAGAAGAGAAACTTGCGATCGCTCAACAGTATCTCGTTCCAAAGGAGCTAAAAGAAAACGGCCTCACCGGAGCAAGTGTTACGTTCCAACCTAAAGCCATCCGCGAAATAATCACTTACTATACGCGCGAAGCTGGGGTTCGAAATCTTGAGAGGGAAATCGGCAGTGTTTGTCGGAAAATCGCGCACAAGTATCTGGTGAAACACGCCGAAGAATCCGAAAAGGGAACTGACGAATCAACTCCTGCCACCATCGACGCCGCGGCTTTGCGATCAAAGCTGAACGTCTCTGAAGTGGTGTCCGAGAAGTCGGTCAATAAGTATCTCGGGGCTAGAAAGCACCGAGTGGGAATGCAAAATACCGTCAACGAAATCGGCATTTGCACAGGCCTAGCCTGGACAGAAACCGGTGGGGATTTACTCGTCGTTGAAGTCACGACAGTCCCGGGAAAAGGCAAGCTAACGATCACCGGCAAACTGGGTGACGTCATGCAAGAATCAGCGCAAGCCGCCATGAGTTACGTTCGATCCCGGGCAGCATTCCTTGAGTTGGACGAGGGATTCTACGACAAAGTTGATATCCACATCCACGTTCCTGAAGGCGCAATACCAAAAGATGGTCCGTCTGCAGGACTTTGCATGGCAACGGCTTTAACAAGTGCATTTACTCGTCGCCCGGTTAGCAAGGATGTTGCCATGACAGGTGAAATCACCCTACGGGGTCGAGCTTTACCAATTGGTGGATTAAAGGAAAAGATTCTTGCTGCTCACCGTGGCGGGATTACCAAAGTCATCATTCCACGTGAAAACGAAAAGGACCTTGCCGATATTCCAAAAAATATACTCAAAGATGTCAAAGTCGTACTCGTGGATCACATGGATGCAGTCTTGATGCACTCACTCGCTTGGGAGGATTTCAAGCAAGTAGAGAAAGATCGTCAAGACGCCTTGTTTGAGAAGTTAAAGCGAATAACAGAGGCTGACGGAAGCGCTGGAGAGTCGCACATCCACCATTAAAAGTTTTCTTCTGGCCCATTTGGATCACCTAAGAGAGCGCCCCTTTAAACCGGGCGCTCTTTTTGATTTTCTAAGGGATTTTTTGGCTTTTTGCTGATTTAACAAATTTCATCAAGGTCCAGTTACACCAAAGACCTGTCCCCCATCTCATGCGGCCCAACGGAATTCCGATAAGATTCACAGAAATTCCATAGGAATCGTCGAGCATGACCGCAGCCAGGAAAAAGCAAAAGCCAGAGCAAGATCCACAACAAACAATCGCATTTGTTGAAGAACTTAAGCGTCAATGGGTTGAAACTATTGATGCAATTCCAGACCCATTCATCATGGTCAGCGATGAATACAAAATCACCCGTGTCAATGAAGCCATGGCAGAAATAGCAAAGACAGATGTTAAAAAGATCGTGGGTAAAACCTGTCATGATGTATTCGCAGGTCGATCAACCCCCTGTGAAAATTGTCATATGCGCAATTCAAAAGCTGGTGAGGCGATGCCTGGCTACGAAATCTATAACAGCAAAAATGACCGCTGGTATGAAGTGGCGACACGCCGTCTAAAATCTGTTTCAGGCCAACACGGCGTCGTTCAGATCTACCGTGATCGCACCGAGGCAAAAAAGCTTCAGAATCAGCTAGCGCAAAACGAAAAACTGGCGTCTATTGGCCAGCTCGCTGGTGGATTTGCGCACGAAATAAATAATCCGCTTGGTGGCATTCTCGTGTTTTCACAAATGCTATTAAGAGAATTGGAAAAAGAAAGCCGGCACTATCAGGACATTGTCGAAATTGAAGCCGCAGCTAAGCGCTGCAAGGGAATTGTAGAAAACCTCCTCGACTACGCTCGTCAACGACCCTTAAAGCCTAAAATTACTGACTGTGATATTCACTCAATCGTTGAAAATGCAGCAAAATTTGCTGCATTGGGCTATAACCAGCGAAAGCGATGCGAGGTAAAACTAGAACTATCGGCAAAAAATTATCGCTTCAAGTCCGACAGTAATCGCTTAACTCAAGTGTTTCTTAATCTGTGTAATAACGCTTTCCAGGCAATGCCATCTGGCGGCGATCTCATTATTCATTCGATGGACGATCAGGTTGGGAAACGGCAATTTATCGTAATAAAAATTACAGATACTGGCACAGGAATACCCAAAGAGCATTTGGCTAAAATATTTGAACCATTTTTTACAACGAAAGAGCCTGGCAAGGGTACTGGTCTCGGTCTTTCCATCGTGCACGGAATACTTCAAGACATTGGTGGAACCATCGATGTCTCTAGCAAGGTTAGATCAGGAACAACCTTCACTGTTCGTCTCCTGCTACCAGCGGAGTCATCCCAATGACACCTAGTGATCGAAAAAATAAAATTGCACTCGTCTGGTTTCTTTACTCGATCATAATCGCTTCGGCCGTGGCCTACGCAGTGCTAAGACACATCAGGTTGCCCGGTCCAGAAGCCAGTGTTGTAATTGGCGGATTATATGCGACACTTTGGGGCCTGGCCGTGACAGGCTCTTTCCTGATGGTTTTCCACTACGGCGTTTCAAGGTCTGAAACCAAAATATTTGCGAG
>JBAXLR010000158.1:0-6819 GCA_037134655.1 bacterium
CTGATTATCGTAGGTGTAAGTTCCGTAGTCTGCGTAGGGAGCTAAAAACCGATCCAAATCCCAGGCATATTCAAGATTAGGTCTTTGCATGTAGTTCAGTCGAAACGCAGGCCTTCCTCGACCGAAGTTGAGTCGGTGACGGCTTAGGGCATTATTCCCCAGCTGGAGATTGATGGAGTCGCGCTGGCTCTCTTTGTTTGACGTCTCTTGAGTTTGTCGGTCGACAAAGACACTAACATGCCCACTTGTATGAAGACCTACCCATGGCGTTAGTAATAGGGACAGATTGCCTTCAGCTCGATGCAGCAAGGGAGGCTGCATGCCATTTTCAACAATAGATTTCTGTATGATCCAAGACCCTGCAGACCCATTCATACAAATATTGAGTAGACCTGGATTTGTGGTTTGAGGATCTTGTCTTAAAAGACATTGCCCAAGATAAAAATTGTCACTGCCCAGTACAGGTGACAGGTAGCTGGCCGTGAGCAACGAGATTAAGAGATGGCTATACCTTTTCATTTAACCGGTAAGCTCGCTATGAAATCGGATTTAAGTACCCGATTTTAACAAACTTACCTGCTGCCGTCAGGGCTTATTTTGCGGTTTGAAGGCCAAATGTTGGAAACCACAATGGACTGTTTGTTCGGTCCTCTTTAGCTGTTGGTCAGGATGAATACCAGACCCTTTTGACATAGAGAAGCTTGCGTAGGGGTGTTTTCACCATGATGGCCAAAAGACCGATGGAATACAGGCACCAAACGGCGATCCACTCGTTGGAATTATCCGTGGTTAAATAACTGAGAAGTGGTCCTGTCATGGTGTGGTAGAGGGTGACTCGCCAAGAACCATAGAGTAGAGGTAGCAGAAAGCCGACAAAAAAGTAGGCGCTATCAAAAGCAATGTGGTAGCGCACAGGCATCTGCCAAGCAATATGCCATTTGCCTGAAACGGAACACAATGTTTCTCCGCAAAAGGCTGCAAGGTGAGGTTTTCCAGTAAAGGGATTGAGAAAATCCACGTCATAACAAAGTGGCAGCCATTCAAAGGGATACATGCGCATGATGAACATCAGGGCGCCAAAAAAGCACAGTGAATATACCCATGGCTGGACCTTAAGTCGCGCTTTCTCGGGGATAAAATGCATAGACGCTGCATTAATAAAGAACGGTTGAAACGCGATATGAAGATATCCCAGCATGGTTGCAATTTGATTTTGTGGTAGTCCGCACTGGTCTATCACCGAGTATGTGTATGCCTGCAGAGCTTCCATGCCAGAAAAATATCCGAGGGCTGCGCACAAAACTTTCGGCTCGCCGCGCTTGTAAGAATAAACGGTAGCACTAAGTCCAGCTACCGCTAACGCGGCGGATGCTTCTCCACTCCAACACATTTTTGTCCTCACCATCTACAGTCGGCAGAATTTTTGACTAAAAATTTTTATGACCGATGTACTGAAGTGTAACAAAGTTAAAAAATAGAAGCAGTTAATTATTTGACTAAGCAGCTGACCAGGGCTTTGAAGGCATCACTGGAAACTTCTGTGCCTAGTAAGCGATGTTTAATGAAGTCAAGTGCTTCATAACGGGAGCGTTTGTTTTGGTAGCTGCGTGAAGACGTTAGGGCGTCGAAAATATCAGCCAAAGAAGCGATTTGTACTTCAAATAGTAGCGAGTCTTTGTTAATTCCGTGTGGATAACCGCTACCGTTTAACCGTTCATGGTGATGCACAACGATTTCTCTGCAGACATGGCTTAACTTTGTTTCTCCCAATTTTTTCAAGCCTTCGGTTGGATGTGATCGCATGGCCAGCCACTCGTGTTCAAGAAGTGGGCCTCGCTTGTTGATGATATCCATACTGACGCTCGATTTTCCAACATCATGAAATATGCTTCCTAATGCGATTTGTTTGAGGCTCTCGTCATCACTGATACCCATTTCATGAGCGATTGCGGTTGAATATGCGGCCACTCTGACACTATGGAGATATGTATATTGGTCGTGGTCTGCTAAGCCTGAGAGGGCACGTACACATCCAGGATCTTCCTTCACGCAAGAGACGATTTGCTGTGATAATTCGCGGCCCTTTTGCACAGCAGACTCTGTGATTTCACCTTCAAACAGATAGCGCGTGAAAACAAGGCCTACGTCCTGAATTTGACTAAGTCGTTCTTCTGGGCTGAGGTTGTGGGCAACTTGGGGGAGTGCGGCCATTTTTTCATAGATGGCAGCTTTTACTCGGTCTTCCGGCCGAATCCACAGATGGGTGTAGCCGTGTCCAATCAGGCCAGCAAGCTCTTCGCGCTCCCAGCGGTAACCTTGAGCGCTATATAAAATGACGTGTGAGTCAACTTCCGCAAATAATTCAAAGTCTGTTACAGAATTATCGATGATCTTATCGATGGGAAAACGACAGAAGAAAAATTCTGCGTTGCCGTCTAACTGTGATTTTTGAAGTGATGAATGGGACAAGTCGTTGGTCTCCTCTATAGAACCAGCGAAGTTATCGGAATTTTTGGCTTTTTGTTGAAAAGAAGAGGTTAAAATACTGAAATTATTGGGTTTATGGGTCTAAGGAGCCATCCCCATCCCCGTCATCTGGAGAATACGTATCTTGAAAGGAAAGGTCGATCGTGGCGTCCTGCCCGCCAGTTTGTTTAGCTTGGCAGGCAAGGCGTACTTCGCCAGTTGTGGGAAGTTTCATTCGAGAGAGCAGCGCAAATTCATCCTGTGACATCGGGTGAAAAGCTTCAGATGGAGCAACCTTTACGCCGCAGGTTCCACACCGACAGGACGCACAGCCAAAACGAAGCGGTATTTGATTTTTACGAGCTGTAATCAAAAGCTTCTGATCAGCAGTCGCTTCGACGCTTTTGTTTAAAGGCGTAAAAGTTATCCTTGCCATCAGACCGACACCGCGAAATCGCGTAAGGCCGAGTTAAGAGACGTCTTTAGATCAGTCGAGGGCTTTCGTTCACCAAGGATGTAGGCGCACTGAGTGTGTATTTTTCCTCCGCCATGTGGCGCATCTTTTTCAAGTGTGCCGGGCACCACAACACATCTTTCAGGCACGAGGCCCTTGGTGACTGTTTTGTTGCTGGATCTTAGGTCGACGATGGGAGTGGAGGCCGTGAGGGTGACATTGGCTCCAACAACCGCCTCGCGGCAAATTCTTACACCTTCGACGATAATAGCCCTTGAGCCAATAAATGCACCATCTTCAACAATAACGGGTGACGCTTGCGCCGGTTCAAGAACGCCACCGATACCAACTCCACCAGATAAGTGCACATTCGCGCCAATCTGGGCACAGCTACCAACTGTGGCCCAGGTGTCGACCATCGTGCCGTTTCCAACATAAGCTCCGATGTTCACATACGAGGGCATGAGCACCACGCCCTGGCCCATGAACGAACCAAATCTTGCGACTGCTGGTGGCACGACTCGCACGTTCAGGTCTTTGAAATTCCGTTTCAACGGGATTTTATCGCGGTAAACAAATGGACCAACTTCGATTTCCTTCATTTCCATCATGCGAAAGTACATCATGATGGCTTGCTTCACCCAGGCGTGAGTGACCCATGAGCAACTGATGTTTTCTGCGACCCGGATTTGACCCAAGTCAGGACCCTCAATAGTTTTTTCCACTGATGTTCGGCCATCTCGCAGAGCAGCGTCGTTACCGGCAGAAAGTTGCTCTTGAATCGACTCGATCGTGCTTTTAAGTTTTGAGAAATCTGACATTCAAACCTCAATTCGTTAAGATTTTTTTGCAACGAAACGCGTTAATATTTCAAGTGCTTCGATCGTCGATTTTGTGTCGGGAACCATGGCTAGTCTGAAGTAACCAGTCATTCCTTCGCTCAGCCATGAACTTGGACTCGTGATAATGCCCTCTTCAGCAAGATCAAGGATAAATTTAACATCCTTGCCTGCGTAGGCTTGAGGCACACGACACCAAAGATAAAACGTTGCATCTGGCATACTGTCCAGCAGTCCAAGTTTCATAAGATAGGGAGCTGCGACATTAAGACGGTCGGTAAAAATTTTGCGGCGCTCTAAAACGTGGGAGTCGTCTGCCCAAGCAACAGCTGCTCCGGCTTGAATGAAATCAGGTGATCCCACCCCAAAATTAGCGCGTGCTTGCAGTATTGAATTAACGATGCGCGCATCACCTGCAATCAGGCCGCTGCGGTAGCCGGTCAGGCCAGATCTTTTAGATAAGCTCATGAAAGTCAATACACGGTCACGGCTAAATTGTAGCGGCGTGAGCGGGCGCTTGTCGCTTTTGGGGTCAGAAAAAGTCTCTTGATCAATTTTGCTATCGTAAATATCCACATAGCAGTCATCTGAAAGCAAGATCGTGTTGGTTTTGTGGCACCAGGCAATCAGCTCCTGCCAATAGTCGTAGGTGGCACTTGCGCCGGTGGGGTTGTGCGGGTGATTGATCCAGATGGCAGCGGCTGACTGCTGAATTTCCAGAGGTAGTTTCCAAGGCTCAAGTCTAAAATTTGAATCGGCGGTAACCCGCACTGGGTAAGGAATTCCTCCGGCATAAAGAGCTGAGGCTCGGTAAACCGGATACCCTGGATCTGGGTAGATTAAGTGTTTCTTTCCTTCACGACCAATCAGGCAAAGTCCAATATTAAAAATCGCCTCTTTTGTACCTTGCGCAGGAATTACGGCAAGGTCTTCGGTCGGATTGATGGCAAAGCGTCGTTTTAAGTAACCAAGCTGGGCAGCTCGTAAGTCATCTTTACCTTTGACGCTTGGATACTGACTAATTGTAGGAATGGCTTTGATTATCGCGTCTCGAATGGGTTCCCAGGTCGGAATTTTTGGGTCACCTGTTCCAAAATCAAAGACGGGCTTTCCGGCCTTCAACAGATTGGCGCGAATTTTTGCGAGCTCTTCCATTGGATACGGTCGCATGTTTGAAGTGATACTGTTTACTAGCTCCAAGCGTTGCCTTCCTTTCTGCATTCAGTGGTCATTTCAGGATTGAGGTTGGCCATAGTTCATGCCGCTGCCTAAGCGCCCTCTGAGGCTCCAAAGCTCCGGAAAAAACCGCTTGGACAAAGTCGATGCTAGGTATTTGACGCCACTTGATCCGCCAGTTCCCGTACGGAAACCAATCATTCTTTCGACCATGGCCACGTGGCGGTAACGCCAAAGGGTAAACTGCTGATCAAGATCGCAAAGGGCTTCTAGTAGTGTGTAAGCTTCGTAGTGATCGCTGTGATTTTCATAGATATCCTTGAAGACGTCTTCCAATTCCTGTGACGGAGTCCACTCAAGTGTGACGTCTCGAGACAATACGCTGCCTGGTATTTTATATGAGCGTCTGGCAAGAAAGCCAACTAGGTGATCGTGAAAAGCAGGTCGATTGAGCGCATGCTCCATCGCAGTGATGGCCTCAGGGTTGGTTATAAAAAACTTTAGATAGGCCCGATCTTTCAGTCCCAATCGAAATTCCAAAACTCTGAACTGATGACTCTGAAAACCAGAGGCTGGATTAAGTTTCGAACGGAACAGGTTAAAGTCATTCGGTGTCATTGTTTCTAGAATGCTGACTTGCTGTGTCAGAATGTTTTGAATCGTCGATATACGTTTGAGGGTTTTGAGGGCCCCAAACGGTTTATTGTTGTCCAAATCTTTCTCAGCAAGATCCAGTTCGTGGAGAATCTGCTTGAACCACAGCTCGTAGGTCTGATGAATGATAATGAAAAGAGTTTCGTCGTGCTCTCTGGGGGTTGAGAGTGGTTCTTGTAGGGAAAGAAGCTGGGGGATTTTCAAGTAAGATGAGTAAGTGACCATCGAGCCCTGCGGTGCGATAATTCCATCCTCGAACTTATTGCTCATCTTGTAATCACTCGCCCCCGACATCAAAAAAAGTCACGTCATTGCCGTAAAAGTCCTTGAGTCTAACACCTTTTGAAGCAGTGGGGTAGATGACTTTTGCCAATAGAATTAGGGGGTCATTAGGCGGTTAGGACTGCCAGCCACTCGAGTTTGTCAGTTTGGGCAAACATATCGAACGCCTCGACTTGTCGGACCTTATGCCCTGACGCGGCAAGGGCCTTGAGGTCCCGGGCAAGAGTTTGAACCTCACATGAAACATAGATAAATTTTGTCGAGGGATATTTGCGTAAAATATGTGCCAGATGTGATCTTGCTGTGTCATGCAGTCCCCTTCGCGAAGGGTTCACGACAATGACTTTGGGGCTTGCGGCCCATTGAGGGAGTAAAGTCTCACTGTCTTCAACCTTGGCAGCAATGAACTTCACTCGATCTGATAGCTGATTACGTTGAGCGTTCAGGGCGGCGTCGGCGGCTGCGGACTCAATTTCTTCGATGCCGAGAGACTTGTAGCCCGCTCGCCCAAGAAGGAGGGCAATTTGGCCTGTTCCAGTATAGAGATCCCATGCCGTTTCATCAGGTCTTGCGCGACCGGCATGTATTTCGACGCGGCGATAAAGGTTATTAGCTTGCCATGGGTTTACTTGAAAAAATGCGAGTGGGCTGATTTCGATATCAAGATCACAAACTCTTTCGCGCAGTCCAACCATGCCGGTTAGCAGTGATGTCTCGCTTCCAAAAATGGCGTTACCAGTTGAGTTATTAATATTCATGTGAGCACTATTAATCTTGTGTCCAATGCGCCTTAGACGATTGACTAGGCGAATCAACTCAAACTTTTTCGGATTTGTGACTACAAATGTCAGCATGATCTCGCCAGTTAGGTGAGCGGATCGAGCCGCCACGTAGCGAAGATCACCGGTCTGAGATTTCTCATCATATGGTTGTAACACTGAAACTTCC
>JBAXLR010000159.1:0-6807 GCA_037134655.1 bacterium
CGTGAACCTGGTGACTTGAGTGCATACAGCCAGACAAACTAAACACAGAGAGCAAAAAGAGCTTCGTAAGCTTCATAAACTCAAGGCCTCCTATGCCTTACGACAATAGCGCGTCGCGGTCACACTGCGTTTCACTACGAGTCCAATGAAGTAGTTAATAAGCTCATCCTTAGTCAGAATACCTTGAACCTTGCCACCCGGACACTTCTTCCTCAGGTCTTTACTCATATCATCTACGTAGTCGTTATCGAAATTCAAGGCTAGAAAGATCCATTTCTCTGCAGTAGCACTAACTTTATTATCACGTTTCTCTGGTATTTGGGTCAGAGACACACTCTGAACATGGACACACGACGTCAGTGTTAAAAACACGAAGCCTGCCCTTACTAGTTTAGGCAACATTCAACTTGACTCCTTTAAAGTTGTTGTTATTTCTGGTCACGTTGTTTTTTTCGGCACTGTCGCAGCACCGTCTTTTGCAATCATACAAAAACCTTTAACTTTAACGATTTCACCACTAATGGCCGGATATTTTCTCATCTCCCTGATTGAAATTAAACCGGTTATCTGCCCACTTGGGCAGGATTTATAAAGCTCGTTAGATAAATTTTCCGCGTAGGAATCAGAAAATACTGGCACACCCGTCCGCGGACCCTGCTGGAAAAGCTGAATGATATCCGTCACTGTATCCAAATCCTTATGCGCGCCTTTGGACTTAGTCAGTGATTTGGCAATATCACCAGCTTCCCTAAAATCAACTCCCACCTCACTGACCTTTACTTCAAAGGGCTTCAATACAAACTTTCTATCATCATCAAGATCACCCACCTGGACCCGATGAAGAACCGCGCAGGAAGATAACAAAAAAATGCCAAAAAACAGTGAACCGAATAGGACTTTGTTGATCATAGCTGCTTGATCCATTAGGTTAAAAATGATGCGACTCGAGTCCAATGATTGTCAATGAACGCGAAGTAATTGTCAATATTGTGTCTAGCTAAGCTTCCGCAAATTTTATCAGATACATTGTGCTTTCGAGTACTAGCTGATTTGCAAATAATATCATCGTCATCTCAAGTCAGCTCGTAAAGATTCCATGGCAGCTGAGACGCCTGCGCCAAGTTTGAATTTGTGGCCGCAGTCTGCAAGAGCAAACTCAAGGGCCGCAAGCCCTTCAATCAGCATGAACGGGCCGACAAATCCTAAGTGACTAAAGCGGATGATACGCCCTTTAAGATCGTCTTGGCCGCCAGAAATAATCGCTCCGTACTTGGTTTTGGCCCGAACGAGAATGGCTGTGCCATCAAGGCCACCGGGAACTTTGATGGCCGTCAAAGCGTCGGATGCAGCGCGGTCTTCAACAAATAGTTCAAGACCCAAAGCCTTCACCGCAGCTCGGCATGCTCTGGACATCCTTTGATGGTGGGCGGCAAATGGCTCAACACCGATGCGGTGAATCTCTTGCAAGGATACTTGTAAAGACTGCATCAAACTGACAGCCGGCGTCCAAGCCGTTCGTCCCGAAGCCTGTCCAAGACGCTCTTTGTTCAAATCAAAATAATACTTTGATCTCGTCGATAATCGGCTCCAGGCGCGCTCTGAAAGAGCCACAAAACTAAGACCAGGAGCTACGCCAAAACCTTTCTGAGAGCCGCCGGTTACCGCATCGATTCCGTTAAGATCCATATTGACCGCGTGCGCACCCAGGGATGAAATGGCATCAACCACAATGAGTGTTTCTGGGCTGTGTTTTTTTATCACCTTAGCGATCCCTGCCACGTCAAATCTTGCGCCTGTTGACGTCTCGTTGGCTTGCATGAAAAAGACTTTGGGTGCAGGACTTTTCTTTAGTGCCGACTCCACAGTTTCAATAGTTGGAGCACGGCCCCACTCCACTGGTATGACGGTCACTTTGTTACCGTAGATTTCATTTAATTTTTGCCAGCGCTCGCCAAATTTCCCCGCAACGACCACCATTACTGAATCGTTGGGCTCGGTGAGATTAACGACCACTGACTCCATCGCCCCTGTGCCAGATGCCGTAAAAATCACCGGGTCTGTTTTGGTGCCATACAGTGGCTTCAAGAGATCAATACATGATCTGACGATCGCCTCAAATTCTTTGCTACGATGATAGACGTCACTATCAAGACCAGCTTGTTTGATGCCCCATGGAGACGGTGTGGGGCCTGGGCAAAAAAGTCGATTCGGCGTAAAAAGTTCTCGCTCCATGCTGTCAGACATCCTTTAAAATAAAATCTCTATGCAAGCACCCACACGTACAGTCTACGTATGACTGCCTAGGGTCAATTAAGCATCTGATTTTACAGGCTTCTTGTCAAACCTAATAAATAAAATGTAATAGCTGGTGATGATCCACTGAAACATTTGAATATTCATGGTCCATTCCAGCCCTCCATGAAGCAAAAGCCCGAGAATCATCAGAAATCGCCTGAGCGGATCAAACCAGATGAGAAAGGGAAACAAAAGCTCAAAGCCAACGGTGAAGTAAGTGGCAAACGCGGAACCGGCTGATGTCATAACGAAATCCGGAATAGGAAAACGTTCAAACTCCCCAAGTTGTAAAACCATCCCCACCGCCGTGCCATCCCGCCACATGTCGCCTTTAAGTTTCAAAATGGCGGCCACGAGATAAACAATACATAGTTGAATTTGGAGAATTCGCTGCGGCCAGGCGGGTATACTCCCAGCGACTTGCGTTTTGAACGGCCAAAGATTTCTCCGCGCCAAATATGCTTTTAGACTGAAGGCCTGATCAGAGCAGGCAAACATTAGAAAAAAGCAGCCGATTCTGATGAGGTTATCACCTGAATTATGAACCCCCGAATTCCGCCATGCATAACTACTTGCCACGAGCCAAATAAAAAAGGCTGATGTTCTCGTGAAAAGTCCTAGTGTTAAACCTATGCCGCCCGCTAGCCCCATAAGTCGCATCAACGTAATCGTAAAATCCGAGTAGCCTGTGAACGCATAGATTTGAAGTCTGAATTCCTTATTAAGGACACTGTGGACTTCTGGTGGGAATACTCCGTTATTGCCAAACCACATGGGCATATCTGGCCACAGCAGGAGTAAATTCACCAGACACAGAAATCCAAACCAGCAGCGAAAAAGCCCAAGAGGCCTTGGATCAACGGGCTCTTCCACCCAAGCTTGAAACGCCTGCCACAGTGACTTCAACTTTAAGAGAACTAAGTTCACTCCAAAAACCTCTTCCTAGAATCATCCTCCATGACGGCCTCCAAGATCTCGCTGCGGCTCTGCTCGCCACACATAAAATGTGTATTGCTTCCATGGTGATGACTTTTGGTCTGCCCTAAGATGGCGTCCAAAGGGCTTTTCCGCAGGCCGCCAATGTCTAATGAGTTCAATTTGAACCGGGGTTATTCCGCCACTGGCCAGTTCTCTTGCGAAAAAAACCGCAAAAGGCTCCCAAAGATACCGCTGGGCGTCGGTTCGCAAATTATCGTTGAAATACTTACGCCAACGCTCTTTTTGCCAACGCTCAAAGTACCCCATAGACCGCATATCAGTCAGAAAAACCGAATGACGCTCCCCGTCGCCTGTGAGGTAAACGACTTCAACTTTAAAATCATCAGCGCGAGGAGTTGGGGCAAACATATCCCAGTACTGCCAAAGATTTAACGTGACTAAAACTCGTGAAGTCAGGCCCGCAATAATTGGCTTCAAATAAAAATCTTCCGCTGGCATGGCAAAGCTGAATGCTGCCAACGAATAAATGACCACGATAAACACGCGCCAACGCCTAAAGATCTTTTGTGAAAATTTTTGATACAAGAGTAGCCCCACCGAATGGCCCAAAGTAAAGCCAGCCAATACGGAACTATTCTAGCACTACTTGAATTAGATGTGATCAGGGACCAGCAAGCTTTTTAACCCACCAGTCGCCGCTTGAAGATCCACCCACGAGATTCGTGGACCAGCCGATCATATAAACGTTATCGGCGTCGATGCTACCTGAGGTGACCACCACAGCGGTGACTTGGTCATTACTACTAGCCCCATCAAATGTTTTATTCCAAGAGCCTGTATTTTCAACCAAGGAACTACTAAACTGTCTTAGCCAAGCATCCTGAGAGTTAGGTGCTCCTGACATGGTTTTGTAACCACCAACATAAATACGGTTACTGGAGTCAATACCGATCGCCTGCGCGACATGACTACGATTGATAACTTGGTTAAACTCCATTGATAAAGCAAGAGCTGAACTATATTTTTGGACCCACCAGTCTTGATCAGTAGCTGAATAAACGCCTGAAACATAAACCGCGCCTGTACTATCCAGTTTAATCGCAGTAGCATAATCGGCTGACCCTGAGCTATTTCCAGTGGCCGATGCCTCGATTGAACAATCAGACATTCTTAGTCTCTTTACGAATAAACGCTGATCGGGTCCGGCCGCCGTTTTATAACCAGTTATATAAATTTTAGAGGATGAGTTGTTGACGGTAATTGCGGTCACCCGATCTGCGAGATTTGCCAAACCTTCATCAAGTTTTTGCTCGCAAACCAGACTACCATCGGACTGGAACTTCTTAATCCAGACGTCCTCACCGGAGGAAACCCCAGCAATATTGTGTCCGTACCCAGCTACGTAAACGTTACCGGTCGTATCAGTCGCGACCGCAAGCGCCTCGTCATTGCCGTTGCCAGAGTTAATCAGCATATCCCAATTGGATTGATCTTCAACTCCAGCTGAAGAATACTTTTTAATCATCCAATCATAATCTGCCCCATTGTAGCGTGACCCTACAACGTAAACATTGTTTGAAGGATCGACGGCGACAGATCGGGCAATATCGTCAACACCGGAATCACCGACGTCCTTGTTCCAATTTGTCGTATCTTCAACACCGCGACGCGAGAATTTTTTGATGAGCCAGTTTTTATCACCTGACGTATGATAGCCAACCACATAGAGGTTACCACCTGAATCAACGGCCCCAGCTAACGCACGGTCATCCGCGGATGCGCCATCATAGGTAACATCGGCACTCCATAGGCTACTGCCCTCACTGGCTGTATAACTAAAGGTACTGGATCCAAATGACGTTTGATCGTTGCCAGCATTATCTGTAGCCTTAGCACTAACAGTATAAGTCTGTCCCTTGATTAACGAATTATCGTCTATCGTGTATGACCACGAGCTTGAGCCTGAAACCGCTAACCAGTTGGGGCAGGTCGCTGTAAAGTCACTGGCAGCTGGATCAAAACAAGATCCTGTGCCCTCTTGAAGTGAAACGACTACAGAAGACAAGCCTGAGGCTGCATCTGAAGCTGTACCACTTATAACGGTCGTACTGCCAGCTGTTGTGCTGGCATTGATAGAGCCCGATGTTGAAACAGTCGACGCTGGCCTAACCACGTCACGAGCAAAACTTGCGCTTGTACTGTAGGCCGGAGGGTTACCAGCACTATCTGATGCTTTTACGCAAACCTTCCAAGACCCATCAGCTGTAAACGACGCACTATCAGTCTTTGGTGCACTTGAAGCATATGTTAGTGATGAGTCACATATGGTCGCTGCTGCTACGACGGCATAGGTCAGACTATCGTGGTTCGCGGCGGAAACTGAAGCCAGTAAAGCTGACGCTGCCGTCTGATCAGCGACGTTTAGATAGCCGTCTATAAGTGTGCCCGCCAACGTGACGGCAGATATACTCGGCGCGACAAAGTCTGTCGCAAAGCTTGCAGACGCGCCATAAACAGCATTCCCCGAGCTATCGGCCACCTTGGCACAAAGCTTATAAGTCGCAGCGGTGACAAGCGCAGCATTATCTGAATTCGGCATACCACCATAGGTCACAGCGGCATTACACGTCGTCGCTGAGACAACCACGGCGTAAGCATAAACACTGCCACCAGATGACACGAGTGATCCACCAAGGCTTGTGGCCGCGGTCTTTTCTGCCAAGGATAGATAGCCATCGGCCACCGCCGCACCAAGGGCAAGACTACTAAAGACTGGTAAATCCGTATCAACAGCCACCGAAGTTGAAGCGCCAAATGTGGCGTTGCCGGCTGCATCGAGTAGCTTCACACAAACTTTGTAGGAGCCATCGGTTGTAACATCAGAGGTATTCGAATTTATTGAGGAGCCGTACGTCAAAGACACGTCACAGGTCGTCGAGGATGAGACCATTTTATAGTTAGATGACGTGTAGCCACTCCCTGTCAGAGCACCCAGTATAGTCGTGGAGTTTGACCGCTCTGATTGACTCAAGTAGCCGTCTAACGCATCACCAGCCAAAGCAAGACTCGAGAAGCTAGGCGCCACATTGTCAAATGCAATGGTTGATGATGCGCCGAAGGCATCAGGGTTGCCAGCAAGATCCGAAAACCTAACGCACACTTTATAGGAATCAACAGCGCTGAAAGCAGCACTGTTTGACTGCGGAATTGACAAAGACCAACCAGAAGCCGCCGAGCAGCTTGTGACACTGGTGACTAATGAATAGTGAATCGCATTATGACCCGTTCCAACTGCCGCAGATACCAATGCGTTTGTCGTAACACTCTCTGAACTATTGATAAACAAATCGAGAGCGTCCCCTGCCAAAGCGACAGAGGTGAAACTTGGTGGCGTCGTATCCACGTAGATAACACTGGATGAGCCGTAGGACGAGTTACCGGCTGCGTCCAGTAACTGCACACAAACTTTATAGTCGCCATTAAGACCTGAGAAGGCCGCGCCTGTCGGTGCACTAGCGCCGTAAGATGATTCCGATGAGCAGGTGGCGGCGTTAGTTGCCACCTTGTAATTCA
>JBAXLR010000160.1:0-6795 GCA_037134655.1 bacterium
TAGCCGGCGTGCTGAGTGGCATATCTGAAGCAGTGATCAGCTTGAATTCTGAGCCAAGTCCCGTCATGAGTTTATTTTTATCGTCGGCCGATAGTTGTGACCAGATTTTTTGCATTGATCTGTCGTGTTTATAAGCCACTGATTTGAGAGCTTGCAGTTGATCTCCGCCATTGCCGCGTTGTTTTGCTGCAGCCGATTTTTTTGCCGCAATAGCAGCCATCCAAAAATGTCCCCTGAATTGCACTGAGGCGGACTGACTCGCTGTTGCCTTGTTGTAAAAACCCAAGGCACTATCAGCTTGTCCCAAGCTCCTGTAGCTTTCAGCGATTTGCCAACTAACATTCCCGTCTTTTGCAATTGATTGCATTTGCTTCGGCAATTGTTCGTACAAGGCTACTACTTCAGCTGATTGATTGTTTTCAAATAGTGACTGGAATTGATTTATAAGTCGCTTTCGTGTGGAGTCCGAGAGCTCCGCTGTAATCGGGTCATTTCCCTGACGGTATCGGTCGAAAAACTTACCAAGCCAGGTCGCGTAGTTGTTTTGCCAGGAGGTGTTGGAATCTGACATGCGCTTTGCAATCATTGCTGAGGATAAATACGCGGTCTTAGGGTTCTCGATTTTTGGTAGAATTTTGTTTAATTCGTTTTCCGTTTCCTCACTGCAGGCAGCCAAGGCGGTCCGTGATTTTTGATCAACTAATTGATCTTGCCACCATGAACTTCGGATGGCGATCAGTGCCGTGAGTTCTGCATTGCCGCGGGTAGGAATAGATAGAACACTTTCATTCAACTGCGCCAACCGGTCGTTATCGCCCGAATTCACTGCGCGTACAGCTTGTACGTCTAACTTTCGTAATTGCGCAAATTTCGCCATCACATGGTCGGGAAATTTTTCTAGTAGGGTTTGATAATAGCCTTCCGCCAAGGTGAGATTGCCCACTCCCAGATGGGACTCGGCGAGTCGCCAAAGGTGTATGACGCTCTTTTCGAACACTTCTGGCTCTCTTTGCAGGACCTGTTGGTAAGCTGCAAGAGCTCGGGCTTCATGACCCAAATCAAAAAGTTTTGCAGCATAATCTGCCATTGCACCGCTGGTACTCAATGCCTTGCTTTGCAGTTTGTTGAGGTCGTCTTTTTGTGCGCTTGAGTCGATTTCAAGAGATGCTAGTTGCATACGGTAAATGTATGTCGGAAACGATGCCCAGGCTTTGCCAAGTCCCGGCTCACTTTTCGAGATAATCCCTGTTAGTTCATTTGGTGTGGTGGCTTCAGGGGCCATCTGCTGGATCAGTCGTTTTTTTAGGCGAGGTTCAGCTACCGAATCAGTACGCGATTTGGTGCCATTGGCTGGAGTTTCCGGCAAAAATGCCGGATCACTCTCGAGTCCCATGGCCACCTGTGTTGGCAATCCGGTGTTCGCGTCTTTTTGCTCTTTGGCATTTTTTTCAAATAGATCAAGAACAACCCGACTAGGCTCTGAGAATGTGGATACCAATCCCTCCACGTTCTGATCGCGTAGAACAATTTTTATCTCAGTGCCTTTACTCCCGAGGTCCTTGATAAGAACCCGGCGCACGAGTGACTCATCATAGTTATTGAATGCATCGAGCTCATTCGGTGTACTGTTTGGAAAAAATAGATGTAGGGAGTTATCAGTTTTGGACCACTCGTAGGTGAATTTCTTGTCAGAAGCTAAAGGTAAAACTATTTGAGCGAAGTTAGATTTCGGACTTGCGATAGCTGGCTCAGCATAGAAGGTCATACCAGCTAGCTGAGACAGAAGCGTGAGATGAACGACGGGGTTTGCGCGGCACTTCATCAGCGACCATCCTTGGTTCGTGATTCGTTAAAAAATCCAACAATGAAAATATTTCACGGTATGAGAAGCAAATGCCGTGCCAAAGTTTCCTCGCGGCAATTTCTTTATGGTTTATGGTTATTTTTGCCGGGACGGTGCCGAAAATTTGGCGTCAATGCATTGTGGCCGTCATTGTTCTGACCGAAGTGCCAAATTTTCGACTTTAAAGGCCATCCGCAAAAGCACCAAAAATTCAATAAATATGGTTGGTTATAAGTTTTGAGCGCGATTCACTTAGTAGCCAAACCCTTTATTGAAATTTGGGATAATCAAAATATCGCTTCTTTTATCTAAAGTTCTCAATCGGTTTGCCGAAGCCATAAATTGGGGGTTGCGGCGATGCGAAATAATCGACGGCGTTCAGAATCGGGAGTTCGTCACGGGCTGGCGGAGCAGTTTCACGGGCAGGCGTTTTTACACCCATCAGGCGTGCCCGTGCGCTTTAGAGGCGTGGACGTGAGTCGCTATGGGTTAGGTTGTCTGATTATCGGAACTGTTCAAATGCGAGATGTATTATTGTTAAACATCGCAGGCGCCGACCTTCGCTTTGAGGTGATGTGGGTCGAAAGTCATCTCGGAATTGATAATCACTTCCGTGTCGGATTGCAGTGTGTAGACCCGACTATTGATTTGCAGCAGAAGCTTACGCACCTTGGCTTTGTAACGGTTGCAATCGATGAAGAGTTTGTGGCCTAGCTGGTGTTTTATAAATTTATGTGTGGTTGTGCGCCGAAGTCTATTGCTCGGCGCTGTTTTTTTAGAGAAGATCCATCCATGCGTGGAATGGTTGGAGTGGCGCTTATGACTGCCCTAGAGATTAAAAACTTAAAATTTCGGTACTCTTCGCAGGCGGAACACGTCCTAAACATACCGCAGTTTAGCGTCAGTCGTGGTGAAAAGCTATTTATGTACGGTCCAAGTGGCTCCGGTAAGACGACGCTTCTGAGTTTAGTCGGCGGTCTTTTCAGTCCCAACTCAGGATCAATCGCCGTTCTTGGCAAGGATATTTTTGCGTTGTCATCGACGGCCCGTGATCAGTTTCGCGCTCAGAACATTGGCTTTGTATTTCAAGTCTTTAATCTTTTGCCCTATTTGACAGTCATTGATAACGTCTTGCTTCCCTGCCAGTTCGGACGCCAGAAAACAGCGTCATTCGCATCCGAACAAGAGGAGGCACGCTATTTACTGGCACAACTGGGTCTTGCAGATTATTGGAATTCCAGTGTCTCAAAACTAAGTATTGGACAGCAGCAAAGAGTCGCGGCGGCTCGCGCACTGATTGGTAGCCCCGGTTTGATCATCGCCGATGAGCCCACTTCGGCGTTGGATTTTGACGCTCGCGTGGATTTTTTAAAAGTGCTTTTTTCCCAGGCTAAAATAGGCCAGAGTTCCGTACTATTTGTGAGCCACGATCGAAGTTTAGCCGGTGAATTTGATCGAGCCGTCGGTCTTGCGGAAATTAACCTGGGTGGGAAGACTTCGCTCAAGGGATTGTCCTCATGAATATCTTTGTTTTGGCCATGAAATCCCTTTGGTATCGTCGTCTGGCCAGCAGTTTAACTGTGGTGGCCATTGCGCTGAGTGTGGCTTTATTTGTGGGAGTAGGTAAAACGCGGGAGGCGACTAAAGATGCCTTTAGTGGTGCCATTAGCCGCGTGGATTTGATAGTGGGTCCGCGGACGGGCAATCTTTCCTTACTTTTGTATTCAGTTTTTCACGTTGGTTATCCATCACATAATGTCTCCATGGAGGCTGTAAACCATGTGAAAGCAAACGAGCAGGTGGCTTGGGTGGTTCCGTTCAGCCTTGGTGATGGGTACAAGGGTTTTCCGGTGGTTGGAACAACCCCAGGGTTTTTTACTCACTATAAATTTCGAGATGGCCAGAGCATCGCGTTCATCCATGGCCGTGGCTTCACCAATGAGCATGAGGCCGTTATCGGCCATGAAGTGGCCGAAAGACGCGGCTTAAAAATAGGGGATAAAGTGGTGCTGAGTCATGGCCATACGGAAGATGGTGATGGTTTTGAAAAACATGACGATCATCCGTTTACCGTGGTCGGGGTGACGAACTTTACCGGCACGCCAATCGATCGGTCTGTCTATGTGTCACTCGAGGGTTTGGGCGCCATTCATGAAGTTTCAACTGACGCCAAGGCCCCGTCTACCTCCACAAATGTCAATAAAGACACCCATGCCGGTGGCCATGCTGAGGAGCATCACCATGACGAGCACGAAGATAGTCACGGTCATACGGACGAGCATGATCACGAGCACGGAAGTTTTGCAACGAAAGATGGAAAAATTCTTGTGAAGTATGTGAGTGGATTTTTTGTTGGTGCGAAAAGTCGTATGAGTTCATTGGAGCTTCAGCGAACCATCAACACATGGGAGGGCGAAGCACTATTGGCCATAATGCCAGGCATGGCGATGGCAGAGCTTTGGAAAAATCTAGCAATTTTTGAGTCGGCTTTATCGATCGTTAGTGCATTGGTTGTTTTCGCTGGAATGATCGGATTATTTGTTTCACTTCTGATTTTAAGCGGTCAGCGCCAGCATGAGATGATTGTTCTGAGGGCGATCGGTGCTGGACCCTCAACCATCTTCACTCTTTTGGCTGGCGAGGCTGTGGCGATCGTGTTGTCTGCCATTATTCTTGGCATGGGCGTTATGTATTTGGGCTTGTTGGCGCTTAGTCCTTGGCTTGAGAAAAAATTTGCCGTTGATTTGCCGCTTTCGGGTGTTAATTCCAATGATATTCAGTTTGCGCTTGTATTATTGGTCGTTGGCGCATTTGTGGGCGTCATCAGCTCCTTACGTGCTTATCGCACGGCCATGCACGACGGACTTACGACGAAGTTTTAGGCGGAAAAATTATGAGCGCTCAAAAGTCAGTTGATTTTTTGTTGGATCCCAACGCACTGTCCCTGTCAAAAAAAATTATTATTGGTTTGATTTTGGCCCTGCCCATTTTAGCCGTTGTTGTTTATGGCCTAACCCGAGGTGAACCAGGGGGAGATGGTAGGGTTGTCGACTGGGCCATGTACCGAGAGTATGATCCTCAAACTAACCAAATGCCAAACTCACTTGTGGCTCTCGATGGCCAAAAAATTAGATCACCAGGGTTTATGGTGCCACTTGAGGATAATCGGGCGCAGGTTTCAGAGTTTTTGCTGGTTCCCAATCCCCAAGCCTGTATTCACGCCCCACCGCCCCCCTCCAACCAGATGGTCTATGTGCGGATGGTCGCAGGTCAGGCCAGAACCCTGTTTGGGCCGGTCATGGTCGAGGGAACCTTACGAGTCACCAGTCATAGCCACCAGTATGGCGTCGCAAGTTTCCAGATTTATGGGGAAAATGTTGAATCTTACCGCCCAGACTAGCCCCTCGTTGTGGTCGTTAAAGGGCGTTTTCCACTCCCAATTAGGCTTGGCCCCAGCCCCTAATGCTTAAAAAATAGGACAAAGCCTGATTAATAGGCTTCTCATCTGCCATTTGCTGAACTATATGGTTGTTTGACGCATTAGGTGTTTGGACTTTGTGGCCTGCCCCCGAGGCTGAGGATTCGTTGGCTTTGCGCGGACGTCCTTGTTGTTTTAAGGGAGCACCACTCCTAACTAGGAAAGGTATAAGACCATGCGCGTTTTAATTGTTGAAGACGATATGGTGATTGCCGATTTACTTCGTCGTGCTCTCCGTGAGGAGAACTACGCGGTGGATATGGCTCACGATGGAGTTGAGGGGGAATGGCTGGCTACGGAAAACCCCTATGACCTGATTATCCTTGATGTCATGCTTCCTCGAAAGGATGGCGTCGCTGTTTTACAAACTATTCGAGCTGGCGGCGTAAAGTCACCGGTTCTTATGCTCACCGCCCGTGATGAAGTAAAAGATAAGATCACCGGTCTTGATGGTGGGGCTGACGACTATATGACTAAGCCGTTTAGCCTGGATGAGTTGTTGGCGCGCGCGCGCTCGCTTCTGAGACGACGCTCAAATGACTATAGTGGTTCCATCATTGAAGTTGGACATTTGAAAATCGATCCTGCACGTAAGGAAGTTTCTCGTGCCGGTCAAATGATTGAGCTTACCAGTAAAGAATATTCTCTGATTGAATATATGGCGCGGAATGCTGGCAAGGTAGTGAGTCGATCTGAATTGAGCGAGCACGTTTGGGCAATGGATTTCGAGCCGGCAAGTAACGTAGTGGATGTGTATGTTGGTTACTTGCGATCAAAGATCGATAAGGGTTTTGAGGTGCCGATGCTTCGCACTGTTAGAGGCCACGGTTACATGCTTGAAAATCCTCAATAGTTATAAAAATTTGACTTCGAAGTTTCTATGCGACAAGGATTTTTTCTAAAGTTTTTGGCTCGCCTTCCAATCAGTCTACGATTGGCAGTTGGTCACGGTATTCTTATGATGGTGCTTTTACCATTGGTAGGATTTGGCGTGTACAACATGGTTCGACGCGACCTTTTAAAGTCGGTAGATGCAGCTTTACTAGCGTCCGCGGAATCAATGCGTGCCAGTAAGACCGCGGAGGGGGCCGTTAACGGTGGACTCGATCAATTCTTATCTGACTTTTTGGGCGGCAGAGACGTGAACGCCTATGCTCGAGTTGTTGATTTAAGTGGAAACATTCGTAGCCGATCTACACGCGACGATGTCTCCTTGCCCATCACGAAGGACGCAATGCATCGTGCCGAACAGGGGCTACCAACATTTGAGACGTGGGAGCGAGATGGTAAAGCGCCTTTTAGGCAGCTTTCCGTGCCCGTGATTGTAGGCGGGACATTTACCGGAACTCTCGTGCAAGTGGGAGCGCCCTTAGACGCCACTTGGGCCACTTTATCCCAAATTCGCAGTGTATTTTATTTGGCGTTTCCTGCCATTCTAGTCGTGTCGATGTTTGCCGGGTACATCATGGCTAGA
>JBAXLR010000161.1:0-6718 GCA_037134655.1 bacterium
CGGTCCAGGTGTCCGCGTTGACGGCATGCTTTATGCTGGCTTCACGGTACCGTCTCTCTACGATTCCATGGTGGCTAAATTGATAACCTGGGGTCGAGATCGTGACGAGTGCTTAGCTCGCATGCGTCGTGCGCTGCGGGAAATGAAAGTTGACGGAATTCGAACCAATATTCCTTTCCATCTCAGAGTTTTGGATGACAAACGCTTTATTGAAGGCCAGGTCTCCACAAAGTTTTTACAGGAATTTGGCGTCTAAATTATCCTAAGAATCTGATAATATTGATTAATTATAGACCTGCCCAGAGCTGGGCAGATTTTTCCTAGTGCTCAGTGTAAAGCGAACTCCGCTGGTCAGCCGACAGGACTGATAGGTAGGAGACCTGGAGTGGCACCTGGACTTTTAAAAATTTTGGATTTAATCAAGGCAACGCCAAGTGATCAGCGATTGCTGAGTCGCTACCTGTCACTCGCCAACGAACTTAGTGACGAAGAGCGTAGTGAGGCGATTATTCAAGCGGCGAAGGTTCTTGTGACAAAGGTTCCTCAGGCCGCTCTTGATTTGGGCTGGGATTTATTCAAATCCGGCAAGCTCGAGCAAGAATCTTTGGTCGTCATGGCTAGTGCCATGGAGGGTTTAGGGAAAAGTGGGAAGGCAGCCGCCATCAGAGTTGACGCGATAAGGCTTACGGCACATCCCGTTGGATCAAAGGAAAATGAAGAAGCTCGACGGCAAATTGATACGACATTAGGTTCAGCTCAGGGCAAGCCCAAAAGTCAATTTGCCATCGATTCGGTCACGAGGACCAATAATAATACAGGGCCAGAAATTGTAAGTCCCGTCAGTAAGTTGCAAAATTCCCCAGTCCAACAATTAAAGCCTGAGATGCCAACCATCAGCGCTGATAATGTCGTGACTAAAAGTCCAGAGGCACCGGAAATCGTCCAGCAGCCAATTCCGCAGTTTGATCTACAAGAATCAAGTTCTCACCCGGTGAATGAAAAAAAACCTACGGCAGCCGGTATTCCAGAGGCAATTCCGCCCAAACAGCCATCAAATCATTCCAAAGGCTTTCTTGAGCGAATGGTTCGAACGCAGTCCGCTGTTTCGTCGGGCGTTTCATCCTTGGATGAGGGCATGGAAAGTTTTTGGCCTTCAGCGCAGGATCATTCAGCTTGCCATAGTTATATAAAAGAATTGGTCCAAGGCAATCGGTGGGAGGAAATCCTAAGATTCATTAATGAATCATTTGATGGGTTAAACGATCCATTTTTGATCACTATTTTTGAGGCCCATCACCTTACGAAAATTGACATCCAGTTCGTCGGTTTATGGTTGGATATTCTCATCGCCAATTGCCAGGAGCGTCGTGCACTCAGACTTTGTCTTAAGATATTGACCGAGGAGCCACAACTTGCCTGGGCAAAAATGATTCGTTCTCGAGTCGAAATTATTACGGGTCGCCTTGGTCTTGAAGCTATGGATTGGCGGGAGGCCGACGGAGTTATGGCATTAAGAAGGAAAATCGCGACGCTGCGACCAAATTCCCAGGTCTATCCTGTTTTTCCCTCCATTGGATCTTGAAAAATCTCCTCACTTTTATACACTTTAAACCCAGGTTTATTGATTATTTTTGGGGGTTTAAGTGCATTCCACAGAAGCAAAAAGTTCGTCTGATTTAGCTCAGCGTATTAAAGACGCCCTGGCCGAATTTGGATCCCGCGTTGTCGGTCAGACTGAAGTAGCCCAAAGATTGGTCATGGCGCTCTTAGCTGATGGACACATTCTTTTGGAGGGTCTACCAGGGCTGGCAAAGACCACTGCCATCAAAACACTTGCTGAATTGACAGGCTTGAAATTCAGCCGCTTGCAATTCACACCTGATCTTTTACCGGCCGATATTATCGGTACACAAATTTATGATCCGCGGCAGGGGACCTTTCATACGCGCAAAGGCCCTCTCTTTGCAAATTTGGTTCTTGCAGATGAAATCAATCGTGCGCCAGCAAAAGTCCAATCAGCCCTCCTCGAGGCCATGCAAGAAAAGCAAGTGACTATCAGCGGCGAGACGTTCACATTAGAACAGCCGTTTTTAGTCATGGCAACGCAAAATCCAATTGAGCAGGAGGGTACTTACCCGCTGCCCGAGGCTCAAGTTGATCGATTTATGTTTAAGGTTAAAGTTGGCTACGGCAGCCAACATGACGAAATAGAAATGCTCAAGCGATCAAGCGATGGGTCTTTGACCAGAACCCTGAAACAGGTTCTGTCTCGCTCTGACATCATTGAGGGTCGCCAGTTAGCCAGCCAGGTTAAGGTGTCCGAAAAAATTCACCAGTACATTGTTAGTTTAGTGTTTGCGACACGGGAGCCAGGTAAATTCAACCTTGCAGAGGTCCAGCCATGGATCCAAATCGGAGCAAGCCCGCGGGCCAGTATTTTTTTGGAACGAGCGAGCAGGGTTAATGCTTTGATGCAGGGTCGAGATTTTGTTACTCCGCAGGATGTAAAAGACGTGGCGATGGATATATTGCGACACCGTATCGGTTTGAGTTATGCGGCAGACGCCGAGCAGATTCCGTCCGAAAAAATAATTCGAAAAATATTGGACCGAGTCGAGGTTCCCTAGGCGAGGTTTTTAAATGTTGTCGCCTGAAATTATCGCAAGAATCAAGTCCCTTAGCCTGCGCGGCCGACATCTCGCATCGGACATCATGGCCGGAGACTACGCCAGCGCATTCCACGGTCGTGGGATGGAATTTCATGAGGTTCGAGAATACGTTCCAGGCGACGATGTCCGCGGCATTGATTGGAATGTAACAGCTCGGATGAATGTCCCTTTTGTGAAGGTTTTTCGGGAGGAGCGGGAGCTGACGCTCATGTTGATGGTGGATGTCAGTGCATCCATGGGGCTTGGAAAGGGTCGTTCTCGCATCGCGGCTGCAGCTGAATTAGCAGCAATCCTGGCCTGGTTAGCGATCAAGAGTAATGACCGAGTTGGTCTGTTACTTTTTGGAGAGAAAATTGAGCTTTACGTTCCGCCTCGTAAAGGGCCATCACATGTTTGGCGAATTATCAAAGAATTACTGACTTGGTCTTACCGCTCGCCTGGAACTAATATTTCAGGTGCTGGCGAGCACATTGCAAAGGTATTAAAGAGACGAAGTGTGTGCTTCCTGATTTCTGATTTTTTGACAGAAGATAGCTTGTTAGCCCTATCCAGGTTAGCGGGCCTGCATGACCTCACTTGTGTTCTGATGGATCATGAGCCTTTGGATGGGGCTCTAATGGCTGGCGGTACCGGAGTGGTGCTCTATCGGGACGTTGAAACAAAGGAAATCATTGAGGTAGATACGTCAAATAAACAAGTCATGACTGAATTGGAAGACTGCCACCGGCAATGGCTACTCACCGTAGAATCAGCAGTTCGTCGTTCTGGCGCAGATTTTTTACGAGTACAATCAGATAAGTCTGTGGTTGATCCGTTGATGGAATACTTGAAAAGGCACAGATCCAGTCGGCCGAGGCGAGCCTTATGACGTCCGTACTGCAAGCAGAGGATCGCTCAGGAGGGCTTTCTAAGGGGGAAACACTGACGCCTCCCCATGGCTTTAAAGTGGGTTTAGAGCAGCCACCATTAGTTACACCAGCATCCATATTGATGTTGTCCGGGGGCATTCTATTAGTCGCGCTGGCTTTGTCTTTTGGATTTTGGCTTGTTCGATTATGGCGAGCCAGATTTTCTAACAAAGTTGTTAGTGATGGTATTGTCGACCAGGTTACAGAGTGGGCTAGGTTAAAAGGTGATATTCAGAAAATTCAAGAGCCTTCGGGCCCATCGGTGGAATTTGCCAGTGATGTCAGCCTTTGTTTAAGGCGTGCCATTGAGATTAAAACGGATCTGCCACTAGCAGAGCGAACAACGGAGGAGATTCTCGGAATTTTAAACAAAGAGGTTATTCAAGGGCTATCAAAAGAGGATGTCATGGGCCTGCTGCTTCGCCTTGACGAAGTTCGATTTGCGGAAGCGTCTTTGGAAAGTGGTGAAGCACGAGCCATCATAGAGCAATTAAAAAACTCGGTTATTAAGCTCGAAGAAGCAAGCCATTCGGCAGTCACTGCAAATATGAATGGGCGCTCGCCGCTGAATGAAAAGGGGCAAATATTTGACTGATTTTATATCAATAATTTCAGGTTATTTTTCGGCGCTTAAGTTTGAAGACCCTGCCGTTCTCTTGCTTTTGCCGTTAGTGTTTCTTCCGCAACTCATGCGAAAAATTCAAAGAAAATATGCTCCACTGGCCCATAGTCGTTTGATGCTAGGGGTTGGTCCGACCAGGAAAGTCACATTATTGCGTCATTTGGGGGTTGTCTTCCGATCCTTGGCAATTATGTCGATTGTGATTGCGTTGGCTAGGCCTCAGTTCGGCAATCTCCCGGATAAACGTTCGACTGAGGGTATCGACATAGTCCTGGCCATAGACACCTCAGGCAGTATGCGAGCCAGGGATTTCGAAGTTAATGGTCAGCGGCCGGATCGTCTTGAGGTCATCAAGGCTGTGATCAGTCAGTTTATTGACGCCAGGGCTAATGACCGCATTGGCATGGTGGTATTTGGAAGTGATGCCTATACCCAGGCGCCTTTGACTATGGATCATGATGTGCTATCCCAATTTTTAGAACAAATTGAGATAGGAATGGCAGGCGACGGCACCGCTATTGGTGATGGGTTGGCGACCGCGGTCAAGCGTTTAAAAGATAGTCCTGCAAAAAGTCGGGTTGTAGTGATGCTAACTGATGGCGCCAACAACTCGGGTCGTATTGATCCAATAGCCGCCGCTAACGCGGCAAAAGCCCTGGGAATTCGCGTTCACACGATCGGGGTCGGTAGCGAGGGGGTGGTCCCTATTGTGCAAGACGGTAGAGTTTTCCATATTCGAGCCGACATTGATGAAAAAACTCTTCAAGAGATTTCATCGGTAACAGGTGGTCAATATTGGCGCGCTGTGGATACGAGTGCATTGATAAACGTCTATACTGAAATCGATAAGCTTGAAAAGGTTCGACGTGAGCAAAATATCAAACAGCAGGGAAGAGATGTATTTCATGTATTTATGTTGATTGCTATTTGCGTCTTTTTAGCAGAATTACTTTGGCGCACGACGAGATTCAGGAGAGTGCCCGCTTGATCCCAAGTTTGCAAAGTCTGAATGGATGGTGGTCCACTTTCTGGATGCAAACAGATTGGGCTAGATGGCCGTCATTGATGCTTTTATTTTTGGTCCCGTTAGTCTGGTATCTAACAGTATTGGCAAATCAAAGAATGGCGCATCGACTGGACCAAGTTCAGCCCGGTGTTTCTCCGAGTAGTAAAGTTGAGTTGTCACAGTTGACTTGCCTGCTTAAAAATTGGGTTTTTGTTGGGACGTTTATTGCGCTTGTCATCGCATTTGCAGGTCCTAGGCTAGGTTGGCGATGGATTGAATCGCGACAAGTAGGTGTTGATATGATTATCGCGGTTGATGTTTCAAAGAGTATGCTGGCGGAAGACTTGTCGCCGAATCGGCTGGAACGGGCGAGAAGAATAATTTTAGATTTATTAGAGGAGTCCTCTGGTGACAGGGTGGGGCTTGTGTTCTTTGCTGGCGCAGCTTTTCTGCAGTGCCCCTTGACGTCTGACCATGATGCCGTGCGTTCCTTTCTTGAGCAATTGGACGTGGACTTAGTGCCGGTAGGAGGCACCAATCTTGCGGAGGCAGCAAGAGAGTCTCTTCGTGCCCTTGGTGCTGGTGCAGAGAATAATCCCCAGAACTCCGGCGGAGTTGTCATTATTTTGAGTGATGGCGAGGACCAACAAGGTGCGATCAAAGAAGCTGTTAACGAGCTGAACAAAGCAAAGGCAACTGTTCTGACCGTTGGTTTTGGAACCACGGAGGGCACGCCGGTGCCAGACCGAAAGGGTGGATTTCTTAAAGATGCACAGGGTAATTTAGTAATCAGCAGGCTTAATGATGATGGTTTAAAGACCATTGCAAAAGATACTGATGGACGTTTTTTCAGAGCGGATGAACCAGGCTTCTCAGCGTCTGCTATTTATCGTGAATTCCTTCAGAAGTCTGGTCCCGAAAGGGAGTATAAACAGCAAAAATACAAAATTTGGTTTGAGCGTTTTCAGTGGCCTGCAGCGCTGGCTTTGGTGCTGCTGTTACTCGAGCTTTTTATCAAGGATTTTAAAAGTGCCGCTTATTTGCTGATTTTCTTGGGGGCCTTATTCGTCGGGGCAAATCCCTCACTGGCAAATACGGATCGCGAAAAATACAACGAAGTTGTCTCTAGTCTTGCGCACGGTTCAGATCCCGCGGCAGAGGAGCGGCTAAAAGATTTGACTAAAAGTAGTGATCATGAGGTCGCGCGGCGATCTCACTATAATCTGGCAAATATGCTTGCCGTGAAAGGTAGCTTTGAGGAGGCGGTGGGGCATTATGAGAAAGCCCTTTCCATGGACTTTCAAGATCAGCAGGTTAGAGATAATTTGGCTTGGGCTAGAAGACGGGCTGAGTCGAAAGGCAGTTCAAAGCAAGACCAGCAGAAGCAAGACCAACAGAAGCAGGACCAACAGAAGCAAGACCAGCAGAAGCAAGACCAACAGAAGCAAGATCAACAGAAGCAAGACCAGCAGAAGCAAGACCAGCAGAAGCAAGACCAGCAACAGTCACACCA
>JBAXLR010000162.1:0-6620 GCA_037134655.1 bacterium
GGTGCGTAGCGGGCGAGAGTCGGAAGATGCGCGTTTTTGGGTCTGGTTTTTGGCGAGCCTTGTTGTGCTTTTTATGTGCCTGGAGGCCTTTTGGTTTTGGCGTTTATCCCGTAAGAAGGCGGCGGTAAACTCGATCTTGGTTTTACTGGCTAGTGCGATGTGGATGGTCTCCGATCAGGCGACAGCTAAAGCACAACTTGATTTATTGGGGGCTGATGGACAGGGCGCGCCAACCTTTCAGGCCTTATCTCGTGAGGTAGCATCCAGAACTAGTCTGGAACTTTCGCCATCTCCCCAAGTATTTCGCCAATTCGATGAGGCTTCGGCTAGCAGTCCCTGGTTGTGGACGAGTAAGGCCTCTCTGATGGCTGACAAAAACGGTCATATAACCGATGCTGGTAGCCTTTGGCTAAAACGTGGCGGCATGATTATCTTTGATGGTCCACAGCCAACCGGTACATTGGAAAAACTACTGGAGCCTCTGATGTCCGGGACCGTCCGACCCACAGGCTGGATGGCTATGCCAGCAGATCATGAATTTATGCGTAGTTTTTATCTGCTAAATTCATTGCCCGCCTGCAGGGGAAGGTTTTGGCGAGTTTTTTCTTTTGATGGCAGAGTTGTAGCTATTGAGGCGCCTTACTCAAATTTGAAGTTGCTTCAAGACAGGCCTCTGGCCTGGACGTGCGAGGGACAGGTCAGCTATGAGCAGCACGCGCGGATATTCGTCAATTTGATGATGACCGCTTTTACAACTGATTACAAACGTGACCAAATCCATTTGCCAGAAATTTTAAAGCGGTTGAGGGTTCCTTAGTGGTGATCATTGCCATATGGTTGGTTTTAATCGTATCACTCGCGTTATTTTGGTCGCGTGAGCTGGGTTATTACCGTGCATGCCTTGCGGCTGGATTTCGCGCGGCATGGACGCTGCCAATACTCTTGAGTCTTTTTCCTCTAACTGTCACGCGGCGGATTCCAGGGGCGGTCGCGACTCAGCCCATACACATTCTCGTTGACGACTCTGATAGTATGGCGCAAGACGACGCCGTTGAAGAGACTGGGAGTAAGCAAGTATCGAATTTGCTGAAAAGAATTGAAGAAGTTTGTGGTCAATTTGGGTGCCTACCAAAAGTAACAAAGTTGAGTGATATGGCGTCCGACACTCTTCGTGGTTTTACGCCACTGAGTCGCGTTCTGGAATCTTGGCTTTATAAGACGGCCGGTGATCCGTGGATAGTTCTCTCCGATGGTGGTGATTTTCGTCCAACAAGTAGTTGGGAGAAAAATCTTGAGGGACGCGGGCAAAATAATCGAGCTCTAAAAAATGAAGAAGCTGATCCCGCGGCTGCGGCCAATAAGACCCTTGGTTTAGTTGTGGCTTTTGGCAAGCCAAGATCCCCCGGTTTCAGTGTTCAGGGCCTGACAATGGCGCCCTTGGCATTTGAGGGCAAAGCGGTACAGATTAGCGTTGAGGTTGCAAGGCTGAATCCGAAAGTAGAGCAGGCCGAACGCGTGCAAGTTCAGGTCTCTCTCGATGGGAAAGTTCTCACGGCTTCTGAAGCAATTTTTTCACCCGGTGCGCCGCTATCGTCAGTTGACATCAACTTTGCTGCGCCCAAGCGTGGTCCTCATATTGTCACCGCTAAGGTTTTGCCCGTGGACGGTGAGCTCGATACTTGGGATAACTCACAAACTCGTGTGCTGGATGTCATGCCCAACACTGTTGGTGTATTACACCTGCTTGGGTCGCCAGCCTGGGATGGGCGTTTCATGAGGCGTTTTTTGAAGGCTGAGCCCAAGTTTGATGTGATCAGTTTTTTCATCTTGCGTGATCCTTGGGACACCCAACACGTTAGTGAGCGCGAAATGAGCTTGATTCCTTTTCCGGTTGAGCGATTGTTTAAGGAAGAGTTGGTCAATTTTCGTGTAATTGTGATGCAGAACTTTACGCTGATGCGTTTTTTACAGCCTGAGTACCAGGAAAATCTCGCGAAGTTTGTCAAAGACGGTGGTGGGCTACTGTTTGTTGGTGGGCCACGCGCGCTGACCGAGACGGATGTTTCCAGTTCTGCGTTGGCTGGACTGCTGCCTTTCACAATTGATGGAGGCGGACGCTTGCCCAAAGCACCAAGCAATCCTGTTGATGAATTCAACGATGGCTTCGGGGCGATGGGATCAACCTGGAATAGTGACCAAAAATTTTCAATCGAGGCAGCAAACCCCGATGCGAGCCGAAGATCCCTGGCAACAATTTATGAAAACTGGTTGGAATTGAGTCCAAGGCTTTCTCTCTTAAAGGATATGAGTGGTCTCCATGACATGGAACTATTTAAATTTAGAAGTGACGAGACCACATCTCTTCTTGACGCCAAGCTACCTGATGGGCGCAAGATGCCGCTAGCAGTTGCGTCCTATCCCGGCAAAGGTCGCGCATTATGGCTGTTCTCGGATTCGATGTGGCGACTGGCCATGTCGCCTGATTCCCGGCTGGCTCGCTCGGATTACCATGCTTTCATGGCCAGTGCTTTGAATTGGCTGACAAAGGGCGATATGAAAGGTGCACTGAGTGTTCGTGATTTTGTTGTCAGTCAAATTGGAGATCATTCAGATCGTCTTAAATGGCGAGCTGTATTTGCTGGTTCAGCTGTGCGTTATTTGCGCTCAGCGAATACAACTAAGATGACAATTTGTGGAGTAGGGGTGAGTAGTAATGAAATGAATTTTGGCGGTGCAGCCGGGGATTCGATTACGGTTGAGGGCGAGCTTGTCGCATCGCTCAGGGATGGTAGTCTCTGCGCTCTGAGATTTGATGCGGAGCACCCAGCCTTTGGGAGTCTCTCCGCCACAGGCTGGTCGGTCATTCCTGAAACTCTGCCAGATCAGGGCATTGGCCCTTCGCCGATGAAACTGAAAGCATTGGCAAAAATGACTGGAGCTGGGTTTGTTGATGCAACTGACGCACGCGCTAGAACAGTTGAGGCATGGGTGCAGGGGTGGGGAGCATTTGATGGAAGTGTCCTGCCGGATAAAACCCAGACGCGTTTAGACTATTATTGGCCTCAGGAGACACCGTGGGTCTGGCTTGCGCTGTTATTACTGCCTTTTGAAGTGCTGATCCGACGTTGGCACCTTATTTTTGGTGGATGGAGTATTCCCAAGCGCGAGGGTAAGTCATGAGTGTCGATTCTTTGGCGCGAAAGATCCGAGGATGCATTTTTGACTTTGACGGCACGATTATCATCTCTGAGCATGTCCATATGAAGGCTTGGGAAGATTTAGCGCAAGAGCTACGCAGAGATTTGCCAGTAGATTTTCTCGAAAAAAGCGTTGGCATGTCAGATTTGCAGCTAGTGAAAATATTGGCCAAGTTTTGGCATTACGGTGTGCCCGAGCACGAGATCCTTGAGCGAAAGCGTGAGTTTTATATGTTACGCTGCCCGACTGAAGCCTCTGTAGTGCCCGGGGTGGTTGCGGCCATTGAGTGGTTATTCAACAAGTCTATTCCTGTGGCGATTGCAACCAGCTCATCAAGGTGCGAAGTGGAGCCAGTGTTACGGCGACTCGGTATTCTTGAAAAATTTCGGGGAATTTGTACGGTGGAGGATATAACTCATCCCAAGCCTGCTCCCGAGATTTACATCTGTGCGGCAAAGCGCCTTGATTTGCCCCCTGAAGACTGTCTTGCCTTTGAGGATTCCATTGCCGGAGTGACCAGTGCGCGTGCCGCAGGTTGTAGTCTCGTTACGGTTGAAACCCTTTACTCCGCAGAGCGCCTCGGGCCTGCCATGTTGAGCATAAAAGATTTCTTGGATAAAAGATTAATGGACGTACTCGAGTCTATCGCACGTTGATCGATAGGCTCTTGGGTGCTCCGCCTCGGAGGATGTCAATTTCGATGGTCGAAGCATCTTTGAGTGACTTCAAGGTTGCGATCGCTCCGGCCACGCTGTTGAGTTTAAGGCCATTGAGCGATGTGATGATATCATCATCGTGCAGACCGCCTTTCGCGAATATACTGTCGGAGTCGATCTGGTATAACCTGAAACCGACGATCAGTCCTCCGCTTAAAACGGGCTCGGCCGTTGCCTGCATCAAGATTTTGGAAAGATCTTGATTCACGATTCGGTCTCGATAGGCAGTTGTCATGGTGACTCTGGAGCTTTGCCTTTCAAAGCCATCTTCCTTATAGTTTCCATCAGGATTGACTGCAGGACCGGGAGTTCGACTCACACTCTCACGGAATTCGCCGGCAAATTTATCCAGGTAGACCAAGAAGTTTTCACCTTGTCGGGTCATGACACGAATATACTTTTCAGAGACGTCGGTCACTTTGTAGCTATTTTTTGCCGCGATGATATGTCCAGATTTGACGGCGGTGACTTGACCACTGTCAATAATTTTGATGAGTGCCACGTTGTTATCTGGGGTCTTTTGTGCGATCGTGCCCATAATGAGAACGCCTAGGGTCTGACCGGGCACAGGTTTAGCTTTTTGTAATAATACCTGCGCTTGCGTTTTGGCTGAGATGCCAAAGATCACGGTAATGAGGCAGATGTATCTTAATTGATGGAGCACGTGGTCTAACCCTCGATAGCTATAGCGATAAATGTTTATCGGAGAGTGTCGATTTAAGTTAAAACAAGGCCCCAACGCCCAAGTCGTAACCCATTGACTTTATTTTTTATTTTGAGGAAAATAGCGATACACCAAGAATTTATTGGGGCTCGCCATGGTTGAACGCAAGAAAATCCGAAAGCTATTAAGCAGTAAAGTCCAGCAATTGAATGAAGTTATTGCCGACATTGACGGCATATTGACGGAAATGGAAACGGATTTTTACCGTGTTTGCATTTTCGGTTCCGCGCGCATTGGAGTTGATAGTCCGTTCTATCAGCAAGCCTACGAGCTAGCGAAGGAGTTGGCTCGACGTGGTGTTGACATTGTCACAGGCGGCGGTCCAGGCCTTATGGAGGCGGCAAATCGCGGCGCCAAAGACGGATGTAATTTAAGTCGTTCGATTGGCCTTCCTATTGAGTTGCCATTTGAAACAGACGCCAATGCGCACCTTGACGTAAAACATCACCACAAGAGATTTTCATCGCGACTTGACGAGTTTATGCGCATAAGTCACGCAGTGGTCATAACCCCTGGCGGCATCGGGACGTTGTTGGAGTTGTTTTATACGTGGCAACTTATGCAGGTCAATCACATCAAACCCCGCCCGTTTATACTACTTGGGCATAGCATGTTTGATCCTTTGATTAAATACATGGAAGATGTGCCTGCAGCGCTGAATCTAATGAGTCGGGATGACCTTAAAATGTTGAAAGTTGTGGACACCGTTGAAGAGGTTGTCACAGTTCTTGAGCCGCACATTGCGAACTTTCGTAAGGTGCACGGTGAGGCCCAGCAAATTAAGCCTGGAGCCAAGAAAAAGTGATGGATTTTTTCAAGACAGTCCGCGGTTTGCTGGGTATCGCGGCCATTTGCCTCTTCTTGCTAGGTGCTAACGCGGCACAGATGTCGAGTTTGATCTTAAGGCCTTTTAGTCGACGGGCCTTCATGCGGTTTAATATGGGTGTTAATCAGGCCTTCTGTAATCTGGTGGGCAAGGTAGCGATTGCTTGCGGCAACCAGCTCATTCTTACTGGCGACCAGCCTAGGTCTGAGAATGCAATTGCCTTTGGCAATCATCAGTCAATGATCGACATTGTGATGATTTGGCGCTGGATGTCCCCGCTCGGCATGGCCGGCTGGATCCGGTGGTTTGCAAAGTATGAGCTTAAATATGTACCCGGCCTTGGATGGGGTATGCAGTTTCTAAATACGTTATTCGTAAAACGAGATTGGTCGAAGGATGCCGACTCAATTCGAGCAACTTTTGCCACACTTCGGAATAGTCAGCTTCCCACTTGGCTGGTCATTTTTCCGGAAGGGACACGTATCAAGCCGGATAAATTGAAAAGTAGCCAGGATTATGCCCGTAGAAAAGGCATTCCCATCATGGAACGTGTGATGATTCCGCGTGGCAAGGGTTTTTCTGCGAGTATGCAGGGGCTTGAGGGAGTTCTGCATGCCGCTTATGATTTGACGTTCATCTATGAGGGGCCGATTCCTAGCTTATACAATTTTTTCACCAAGGGGGGCTGCGTCGTTCACTTGCATTCAACCCGCTATGATATGGCTGATATTCCACGAAGGGATAGGGACTTGAATGCCTGGTTGCTCGAGCGCTTTTTGGAAAAAGATCGCCGACTTCAATCCGCCGCTGCTGACCTACAGCCCATGACTCAGGCCCTCAAGCAAAAAAATATTTAATGACCCGAAACTCCAGGATTCCCCTCGGCGTTTCGACTTCCAGGAAATCATCCAAAGTCTTATTTAAAAGTGCGCGCCCAAGAGGTGACTTCCAGCTGATTTTGCCAGCGGATGGTTCGGCTTCATCTTCACCGACAATGGACCACGACTTGTGCTGGCCCTCCTCGTTTTCAATCGTGACCGTGGCACCAAAGTCGATTTTTTCCGAGCGTTGGAGCTTTGGATCGATAATTTTAGCGCGTTCCAGACGTGACTTAAGAAAGTTTATGCGTTTATCGACTTCCCGAAGTCGCTTACGG
>JBAXLR010000163.1:0-6618 GCA_037134655.1 bacterium
CCACCACCGGCACCGCCAAAAAGTCGTAGCGCTGGATCACCCGGGCCACCTCCTTGTCAACCCCTGCCATGACTGCATTGAGGGAGCTTTGCGTTGGTTTCAAGACGGCCGTGTGTTTAAGATCGTGCGCTTTGATCTCATTACGATCAACCGATGCGCCAAGAACCAACTGCGGGTGTGAGGTGAGTAGGGAGCAGATCTCTCGACCCATTCTGCCAGCTGAACCGGAAACTAGAACATTTTGTCTATTTTTTTTAGCTCGCATGAATATCAATCCGATTTATAGAGCCAGGTTGTCCAACTCGTTTTTGGCTTTTTCGATGGTTGACTTTATTAATCTAAAATTTTCGTCAGTCACAGGCGCCAGCGGGGCACGAAGTGTGTTTTTACCAAGACCAAATATATTTAGCGCAGCCTTTAAAGGCCCAGGATTTGACTCGCAGAATAACACATCAATCGACGGCAACAGAATTTTGTGAATGGCGAGAGCAAGTTCATTTTTCTGACTTTTAAAGGCCCTCGTTAATTGCACCATGGCGGCAGGGAAAATATTTGACACGACGCTGATGACGCCCTGCCCACCCACAGCCAAGCTCGCCAAGTAGGTTGGATCATCACCACTCAGCACGTCGGCCTTGGATTGACAGACAACCCTGCCATATAATGCAAGATCGCCGCTGGCTTCTTTCACCGCGAGGACTCGATTGATCGAGGTGAGGCTAGTGATTATGCCTGCAGATAAGCTTTGACCCGTTCGACCTGGAACATGATAAAGACAGAGCGGCACGTCCACAGCATCGGCAATGGTTTGAAAGTGCAGTTTAAGTCCAGCAGGACTTGGTTTATTGTACGGGGGCGTTACGATCAGGAGGCTATCAGCACCTGCATCAACGCAGAGTTTTGATAATTCAACACTTTGAGCCGTATTGTTGCCACCACTTCCGGCCATAATTCTGATTGTTCCGGGTAGAAGTGCTCGCGCCTTGCGTACGAGTGAGATTTTCTCCTGTACGGTTAAGGTTGGTGACTCACCTGTCGTGCCGCTAATGACAATCCCACTTACTCCGCCTGCGGCCTGTTGAGTTAAATGCTTTTCAAATGCTGGCCAATCGATGGATCCGTTTTCAAGAAATGGTGTTGCGATGGCTGTCCATACGCCATTGAAGTGAGAAGTATTCATGGCGATTCCTGATGAAGTTTAGTTGGTGTGTTGGATTGGCTGCGGGACGACACAGGATCGTTTGGATGAAAAGGAATTTCAGGCCGGGGATCTAGCGCGTCTGATACAACCTGCGTCTTGACTCCGCAACCAGCATTTAAAAAGAGGCACAACAGCATTCCCATGGTCACAGAAAAAGGAGCCGCCACATTTAGTGACTTTCTAATTCGCTTAGCCGCCTCGAAGAAACGGGATTTTCCCGCAGAACCACCTGGGGTAGCAGTTATTTCCTCAGAAGCCAGCGTAGCGGCAAAAGCCAGCGTATCTTCGTGTAGGTTTTGGTTGATTTTCTTCAATTCGGCGGCGATCAAGGTTGCCGGAGTTGCTTGGTGGTGGCGGCAGTAAACCATCAGATCTCTAGCGGCTTGCGTTGCCTGGCGCGCTCCCGTTCCCCGTTGAATTAGGTGACATGTGATGGCTCGTTCAAAATCATCTGTCAATAGCTCAAGAGCAGTTGGTTTATCCTTGGGTGCAAAAGATTCTGTGAACAATTTGTTAAGCTTAAGCATACGCTGATTGATGGTGAACAATTCAAATAAAAATCCAAGTCTGCGGGTTTCCAACACGTTTATGTTGGAGCTAACGTCAAATCTGGCCCCAGACAAGCGCTGACATTCTGCCGCGAATATTTCACAGTCAGCCTCTAGCTTTTTGCTGTTGTGATTATTTGCAGTGTTTTCTGTTAGTCCCCCCACAAGGTTTGGAAGCGAGGCTGCCAATTCCTCAAAAACATTAACGATTCGTCGCAGGCAACGTAATTCTGTGCGGCAGTAAGAGATGGCCTCAGTTTCAAGCCCGTTGAAGCCGACCAGGAGCGCAATCCGCTGCTCCTGTTCAAACTGGGACCCTGTCGTATCTAGAAGATCAGCTGGGCGCATGACCGACAGATCGAGGATGACTTCTCTTAAGTCTTTTGCCGCGTCATGCAACGTCTTTGCGGTGTGTAATAAAACAGTTGGGAAAAGCTCGCGTCTAGATTGTCCGGCTGATGAGTTAGCGATATAAGGACGATTCATAAACAATTCGGCTTTCTTGAGCGCACAATCCGCCCATGTAGCCAAATTATTACATGACTCTGCCAGGAGATTGCGGGTTGATGATCGCATGTGGTTCCAAGCAAATCCATTTTGACCATATCTTGCGTTCATTATTTGAAGGAATTCGGAGTCAAACTCTGCAAGATGTGCGAGCACGGAAGTTTGAGTTGTGGAAAGCAGTGGTGTCACCGAGGCCAAAGAAACTTTTAGTTGGTCTACCGAGTGTTCTGATAAAAGTGACTCTGCAGCCAATGCGGATGCATACGAGCTAAGCAGGTCAATGGTCGCCGCATTGTCGAGCTTTAGGAAACTTTGCCAATCAAGCATACGCTGGCCCCCTCAAAGAGTGTTTTAAGTGCCGGCATTCTCAGCCGCCCACCAACACGCGCTGAGATCTGGGCGGCGGATCTTTGGCCCCGAGAAGTTTCTAGAATTTTATCGCAAAGCTGCCTTGAAGTCCAAAGCCTGTGCGCGGTGTCTGAGTTTTGGATGCCTGCCATGCTTTACCCGGCATAGCAGCTGCGATGCCAAGACCTAGGTCCACTTCGCGCTGGTAGTGATAACTGTAGGTAAGATCCAGCTCGTAGCCCAGGTCAGACCCGTAAAATCCCATGGGACGTTCATCCATTGACGTCGAGTCATAGTATTTGACAATGTCACTAGGAGCCACTTCAACCAAGCGCCCACTGATAGCTTTCACTTCAATATTGCCGGTTTCCATGTTCTCGTAGCGGTACCCGAGACTGTAGATGGCCGCATTCATCACGCGAGTTGGGTCAAAGACGCCGCCTGTATAGTATTTACCAGAGTTTCCCCGACTATTGAAAAACAGCATGGCTGGGTGATAGTTGCGGTGAAACGCCATAGCCTTTGATTTTTTATCACGACGAGCTTCACCGTAATTTTCCAAGTCAGCTGCCGTCTTTCCTTGGTCCGTGTAGTATCCGTCGGCATCACCTGGCGCATAAGCGTAGTCAGAGAAAACAACATGTCTCTTGAGGGATCCTTCATTGAACTCCTCTGGACCTAATGCTGCGCCTGATTTTATAACGGTGTATTCTAACGTTCCTGCCAGTCCGATTGAGTTTGTATTATTGACGGCCGGCATACCATCCGATGTCCTTTGCCCGCCCATAGCCACCAGAGCTGGATCGGCGGATTTCCCAAGGCGGAACACGACCTCATTTTTGAGAGCGAATTTTCCAAAGAAAAACCCTGTGTAAAGATCAAAAAATTTCACATCCGTTTTGGAGTCTTGGGACAAAATGTTCGAGAAGTAAATGCCAACTTGCTTTGCAAACGATCCTGGCGTTTTTGATTTCAGATCATCGTAATTGATGCCGAAAAATATTTGATCCATATCGTCAGAGTAGTCGTTTGGACCAAAGCCGCGAGACCTTGCGTTATAGTCTGCTTCAGCGGAGGGGCTACTCACGGGGCTGTCATAGGGGTTGTCAATCCAGTGCCCAGTTTCTTGTAATTTGTCCACGCCAAAAGAGAATCCCAAGTCTTGATGCTTTTGCATGTTTACGTCGCAAGTCACACCGTCAAAAATGGATGCATCATTGTCAAAAGGCTTATCCCCGGAGTCATGTAAAACGCCGAGTCCAACGTCACGACTTCTGCGACCTGCGGTGAGGATGCAATAGTTGAATGCGTATTTACCGTAAGCTTCCCTAATCACGGGCGTGAAGGATTTGTAACCTGGATCCACTACACTTTGGCTACGATCATTGCAGGTGGTGTCATCAGGTTCGCCTCCCACGCTTGAGCGACGAGGCTCGCAAGTTTTTGGTTTTGCGCTATCTCCAAGGTAAAGACCAGTGGGATCATCGCTCAGCCCAAGTCTTAGATTGAAACTGGCTCGATCGTTGGCGCGAACTTCCCCGCGAAGATCGAAGGACAATCTCGTAGCTTGATACATGCCGTTGTTTGGTTGGAAATCTGGTGAGACTCTTGTTTCACCCAAAAGTCCAACATGTCCGTTGCCATCTAGAAAGAATGCGTTTGACGGTTCACTTGTGAAAGAGAGCGTCGCAGCAATTATCGTAAGTAATGCGACGGAGGGATTAAATTTTTTCATGGCGACGGCCTCACTTTTTAAAGTTTGTGAGGGCCATCTTAACTGTCTTTTACGGGTAAACGCAACCTATGAACACCGTGGCAGGCACCGGTTTCCTCGTTAATTTCAAATAAAATCCCATAAAACCAAAGGTCGTTTTTTGCTGGCTCAAAGTTCTTCTTTTCGCCGGTGCGCATTCTTCGGACAGCAGCGACGGCGTCGATGCCAATGACGCTATCATAGGGACCTGTCATACCAATATCAGTGACAAATCCGGTGTGGTTTTTAAGGATTCTTTCATCGGCGGAAGGAACGTGGCTATGAGTCCCGTAGACCGCGGATATGCGGCCTGCGAAGTTTTGACCCATACCCTGCTTTTCGCTGGTTGCCTCGGCATGGACGTCCAAAATCCGAACTTTACAGTACGACGGTATCAAATCGAGAATTTTATCGGCCATGTCAAATGGGGAGGAATTCTCGCCCTTCATGAATACTTTTCCTAAAAGATTCATGACAGCAATTCGAATGCCACCTTTGGTTTCAAGTAGTCGCAGACCCTTCGCCGGCTCATCAACGTTTGACATGTTTGCTGGTAGAACGATCTTCGGATGATCCTTGAACTCATGGATGTCCTTTTTGTCCATCCAATGATTACCCATGGTTACGCAATCAACCGCCATGTTGCCTATAAGATCATCAAATATTTTCTTCGTGATACCAAATCCGCCAGCAATATTTTCGCCGTTGACGATCACAAAATCTGGATTGTGCAATTCTCGGAAGTGCGCGAGTCCGTGCGTAAGAGCGAGACGTCCGGGTTTACCGATAACGTCCCCGATTGCTAGGACTTTTATCACTTGGCGTAGTCCACAAATTTCGACTCGCGTATGACGGTCACCTTGACCTGACCCGGGAACGTCAATTCCTGGCGCATTTTGTGGGCAATGGAGCTGGACAGGTCGACGACCTGTTGGTCAGTTACCTGAATTGGATTGACGATGGCGTGCACTTCGCGTCCTGCTTGAATAACGAACGCCTCATTTACCCCAGCAAATTCACGCACCACTTTTTCCATGTCGGCGAGCCGTTTTACATAGGTCTCAAGGATCTCTTTTCTTGCGCCTGGGCGGTTACCAGAGAGACTGTTAGCTGCGTACAGGACCACAGCATAGGGGGTCGCGTTACTCAAGTCCTCTTGATGATGAAGACGGATGGCCTCCACGACGTCACTGGATTCCTGATAGCGTTGGCAGAATTCGGCGCCAATATCGGAGTGGTGCCCCTCAGTCTCTTGATCGACGGCTTTACCAATATCATGCAGTAATCCGCAGCGTTTTGCCTTTTTGACGTTGAGTCCCATTTCGCCTGCGATGATTCCGCAAATGTGGGCTGTTTCGATACTGTGTTGAAGAATGCTTTGCTGCCCGGCAGTTCTGTACTTCAATTTCCCAAGCGCCATGATCAGCTCAGGATGAAGGTCAGTGATCCCGGTATCAAAACTAGCTTGCTCGCCCTGCTCGCGAATGACCAAATCAAATTCGCTGATAACTCGTTTGACGGTTTCATCAATTCTAGCCGGATGAATACGCCCATCCCCAATCAGGCGTTCAATCGTAAGTTTTGCGATTTCACGGCGCAGGGGATTGAAACAGGAAATGATCACCGCCTCTGGAGTGTCATCGATAATCAAATCGACGCCAGTAGCTTGTTCAATGGCGCGGATGTTACGCCCCTCTCGACCGATGATTCGACCTTTAAGGTCCTCACTAGGAAGAGCGACAACGGTAACCGTTGAATCACTGACGTATTCACCGCTAATACGCTGCACAGCCAGACTAACCACAGCTTTAGCTTTTTTATCGGCCTCATCTTTAGCCGCAGCTTCTATTTGCCGAATCATTTCCTGCGCGTCTTTTTTGGCTTGCGACTCCAAAGATTTGATCAATTCCCGTTTAGCCTCGTCTTGAGACATGTTTGCGATGCTTTCGAGGGTTTTACGGCTATTTTCTAAAACCGATTCACATTCTACGCTTAATTTTTGGTAGTTCTGTTCCTCGGCTTGAGCTTTTTTGGACAAGGCTTCAAGTTCTTGTTCACTTCGGTCAAGTTGCGAAAGTTTTTTCTCAAGGCTTTCTTCCCGACTTTTCAGTTTCTGCTCGAGCTTGGTGATTTCCGTGCGACGTTGACGGGATTCCTCCTCAAAGGATTGCCTAGAGCGCCTGCTGTCTTCCTTGGCCTCACGCAAAGCCCCTTTAACCATGTCGTCGGCTTCCCGGCGCGCCTCGTCAAGAACACGTTGA
>JBAXLR010000164.1:0-6615 GCA_037134655.1 bacterium
TGGCGGGATCGTCGTGAGACGACCCAACCATCGGATATCACTAGGAACTCTAACTCTGCTGGTAGGACCCTACCTACCTTGCCCAGTCAACTGCATGACTCTGATTTCCACTGCAGCCAATCAATGCGCTTTCTGGGCTGGCTTTTGCGGGAATATAATCATCAGGACGACAATCACAACTAGTAGTGCTGCCGTTGCGGAATAACGGCTAAGATTCAAACCGCCTTTCGCAATTGGCTTATCAAGAAAGTCGCCGACCACTGCTCCCAGAGGGCGTGTCAGAATGAAAGCAATCCAAAATAAAACAGCCCGTGACACTGTTGTATAGTAATACGATAGGACCGTCAGGGCCAATAAAACACCGAAAATACCAGCGGCACCAAGATACCCCATTTCGACAGTATCTGACACCCAGTCACCAAGGGCAGTACCAAGAGTTTGTGAGAACATGATAGTGACCCAGTAAAAGACTTCGACCTTCGGAGTGTTCACAGTTTCGATCGAAATACTGCCAGTAGATTGACGCCAAATGAATAGCGACGCAACCACGCAGCTAAGCAGGATGGCCGAGCCGCCGGTGTAGCCGATGCCGATCGATCTGGTACAATAATCTGCTAGGGTTGTCCCGACTGTGGTGGTGGCAACGATAGTGAACCAGTAGAGGAAGGGATGAAATTTCTTTGCCTTTATTTGTACAAACACCGAAGCGATAAAGATAACGCCAAAAATACCCGTCCCGATGAGATAGCCTAGACCATTACCGTTGGGAGTGGTTTCGCCAAGCCACGACATGGTGACAGCATCGCCGCCCGTTTCGCCCAGTGTCGTGGCAAGAATTTTGATGACCCAAAAAAGAAGAGTAACTTGTGGAACCTTGGCGACGAGTTCGCGATTGGTATCAATCATTTTGACCTCCTAAATTTCGTTTCCAAAAAAATCCTGCCACGATAACAATCGACGATGCTCTTAATTCTTGCCGGTACCCGGCGAGTCCATTTGGACTAACATTTCGTTCAATGCCTCCTTGCAAGCCTTTTGATCCGGCTTATCAGACCTGACCCTTTCCAAAGCTTTATCGATCGATTTATCGACATAACGCCATGCTTTGCCGTCTTTAGCTCGCAAGTTCTCCTCGGCCTTGTCCCAAGCGGTTTCGAGCTCAGTGATCTTGGTCTTTGCTGATGCAAAATTTTTAGACTCGACCAATCTGAGGGTTTCTTTTCCTAGTTTTTCAAATCTGGTAAGATCTCCAAGCGGAGTAGAGCCTGCTTTCGCTTCCGCAGTATCGTTAAGAACAACCGAGGAAACAACTAATGCCGATACGGCCAAGCCGGTTACCAACAGGATGTTAGAAAATTTCTGCAAATAACTCATGAGTTCTCCTTTTGCGATTTTTGAGTTAAGGATTATCTTAGTCTTCATCGTCTTCGTCATCATCAGACTTTTGAGTCTAGCGATACCTAGCTTATTTTATTATGGCCTTCTTCTATTTCCTGGTGTACTTTTACTTTGTACCTTTCATCGAGTTAATTTTTGCAAGTAACGAATTCAGTGCCGTTGAACTTGAGACTGCATCGGGACTTCCAGAACGTAACTCTGCCAATGAGCGATCGATGGATTTATCAATAGACGTCCAACTCTCTGGGCTCATGTCATAGAGCTTTTCTTCAGCCTGATCCCAAGCAGTTTCAAGGTCTTTAATTCGCGCTTTCGCTGCCTTTAGATCTCCGCTTTCAACGATTTTCAAAGCGTCGCTTGCAATCGCTGCATAAGGACTAAGATCACCGAGTGGTCCGACTGCTGTTGCGGAATCAGAACCTTGCGCATGACTTGCCTGGCTTCCTTGAGAGCTTGGGATTTCACCGTGACCCATGACTGCCCAAGCAATACCAGTTATAAAGAAAAGGCTAAATAGGTGTGCGGCAAACGAGGGGCTAAGAACGGAGTAGACCTGTGACTTGCTTTTGTCTTTTTCAGCAAACGATAGCCAAAGAATAGTTGAGATAAAGATGGATGAATAGGCTCCCGAAATCAGGCCAATGACTAGAGCTAGAGCAAACATCTGGAGGGGTTCGCAAGCAAAGAAATAAAGACAAAGAGATGCCATGACGACAGTAAGAACCGTATAGATAGAACGTCCCAAGGTTTGACGCACGCTGTCGTTGACGAGGTTATGTAGGGACGTTACATTTCCAACCGCCAAATTTTCTCTGATCCGACCAAAGATCACGATTTTGTCGTTTAGCGAGTAGCCAATAACCGTAAGCAGCGCTGCAATATAAGTGACATCGATTTCTAACTTAAAGAGCGCAAAGATTGCGGATACCAACATGGTGTCGTGAGCAATGGGTATAATTGTCGCAACAGCTATCGGCCACGAAAACCGGATCCCGATAAAAAGAAAGATACTGAGGAATGCAGCAACGAGTGCGTAAATAGCTCGCTTAGCAAATTGCTGAGCTACGCCAGGGTCAGCAGTATTTTCCTCATAGACAACTTTGTTATCATACTTAGCTTTGAAGGCTTCAATGATTTTATTGAGATCTGCTGGTTTTAAGATCTCATCAAAGCGGGCTGCGATATGCTCATTGTTTTTTCCACCAATAGCCACGGTCGCAGGGACGGTACCCGCGTCGCTCATGATCCGAGTAGCCGTGTCTTGGTCGATGGGTTTTTCAAGATCAATATCTAGAGCCGTTCCTGCCGTAAAGTCGATATCGAGGTTTAAGCCGTGGGCACGGTAATAAATGGCACCCGATGCGATAGTCAGTGAAGAAAGAATGATCGCGACTTTCCCCAAGCCGATGAAATCAAATCGGTCAAGAAAATGAGCAAAATAACGACGTGGACGACCGATAAAAATTTCCAAAGGAATTGATTCCACGCTGGCGAACCACCTGCTTAACACACGTACTAAGAAGAAATTTGTTCCGATACTAATAACAATGCTTGCTAGCATCGTCAGAGAAAATCCTTGAATAGGGCCAATACCAGCCACAAACAGGGCAATCATGGCTAGAGCTGTCACAAGGTTTGCATCTCTGATGGTAGAAAAGGACTCTTTGAAACCATTTGCGACCGCATCTACACGTTTTGTCCCGCGCTCTAGTTCCTCTTTGATTCTTTCAAAGCAGATAATGCTGGCGTCTGCTGCCATACCTATGCCGAGAACGAAGGCAACCACAGCGGAAAGTGAAAGTGTTGCATGAGACATGACAAAAACAATGACGAGGAGCCATAGGTAGACAATTGTTGCAAACGCCGCTAACAATCCAACGCCTCGGTAGAGAAGTGCTAGCAAAAGAAATATACAGCCGATACCGATAGCGCCAGCCATCATGGTGTCTTTTAGGGCGGTCTTACCTAAGACGCTGCCGACTGTTTGCGTGTACTTTTCGGTTAAGACGGTAGGAAGTCCAGCTGGCTCTCCGAGATGGGATCTTGATTCGTTTGCAGACGTAAGCCCAGCTAGTTTCAAGCGAATATGATTTTCACCTTCGATATGAATCTCCGGTTCTGCCATCCCGATGCTATCCGCTCGCTTTCCAAGTATATGGGCAGTCTCGACTAGATCTTCTGACGTTACTTTGTCTTTTCCTGGCAGCGGATCTACAACATAGTAAATTTCGTAACCACCGCGGAACTCAACACCAAAACGAATTTTGGAAACAAGTGATGGAATTGTCGCCGCGATAAGCAGCCCAAGCGCTCCGATAACGGCGACTAGTTTTAAGGGATAGCGGCTCTTTGACATTTGATATCTCCTTTGGTCAGTTCGTGCCTCAACCTCTTCAAGCACACCCCACTTATCGGCAATTTATCTAATATCTTTAGATAGTTATCATGAATGAATTATGAACCCAGAAAAATAAATCCTAGGTTCTTAGTTCGTTCATTTTTGAGGAGGGGCGGTTCATAATTAGTTCATAATTGACAGCGCAAAAATCAAACACTTTGCCGAACGAAAGAATGGGATTGAATTGAGTACTGCGCTCAACTTGGTAGGAGGAAACTGACAGTGATTGTTGTACCCACGCCAACTTCAGTCTGAACGTCCAGTCGTCCACCTAGAAGGCCAACAATACGGCTAGCCTGGGCGAAGCCTAGGCCGTATGAAGTATCGTCAGATCGTGCTTCGCTAGAGCGAAAAAATACCTGCCCGAGCTTTTTTTGATCGTCTTCATGCATGCCGATACCGTTATCTTTTACACGCACTACTGCCAGATTTTTTCCCGACTCTATTCCGTAAAAAAGTTCAACTTGACCATTCGCGTCAGTGTACTTGATGGCGTTGTCTATAAAGTTTCCGATCGCAACCTCAAGAAGATCCGCGTTTGAGGTAAAAGTAACCGGCTTTGATTTCGGATCTATAACGAATTGTATTTTCTTTTGATCCGCGAATTCCCTCCAGCGAGCCATAAGGGAGTCAAAGACTTCACTGACTTCAACTGGCGACATATCAACTTCATTTGAGTCAGAAATCTTTGCAAGGTCAAGCAGCGCGGAGGAAATTCTCTTTAAATTTTTAACGGTTCGAAGAAGCTTTTTGCCAGTAGTCTCGTACTCGTCTTGACTTCGCCTTTTGGTAAGCATGACCTCAAGAGACATCATCATCCCTGCAATAGGTGTTTTGAGTTCGTGCGAGGCGTTGGCGATAAAAAGCCTTTGCGCCTCGGTGGCTTTTTGTATGGCTTCCATCATTTCATGAAACCTCGCAAACAGTCGGTGCTCTTCCAAAGAATTCGGTTGTGAAGGCGGCTGCCACCGCGGATTCTCTGGCTTTACGTGTTCGAGGCTTTGGACAAATTTTTTGAGGTTAGACGTCATGCTGGATACAATGACGGCTGTACCCAACGTGATTAGGGCTAGAAGAACGGCTGCACCCAAAATAATGGCTCTCTTCACGAAAGCAAGTTCGGTCATCATTGGCCCAGCATTTATCGCAGCATACAAATAGCCTATAGGCTCTTTATCGTCATTGCTGACGCTAGCGTCGTTTTTTAACATATCGTGATCAATAATTACCCGCAATACCAACCAGGACTCGTCGCCAACCCTCGCAATAGCAATCTTCTCACCTTTCAGCATCAAAGATTTTAACTGAGAACGAAGCTTCTCTCGGACAGTAATCGAAGGACCATCAGTTTCCTCAAAGAGATCACTTTTTTTTGTTTGAACTGCGAAGTAATAGTTTTTATCGGTGTTAAGTTCGCTGACAAGCTCGCCATCGACTTCAATTTTAAGTTTTTCGTCACGAAATATGATCGCGTCTTCGACAGCGTCCGTTTGTGTATCAAGCATGTATTCGAGTTCCCTCAGCCTGGAGGTTTCGAGCCATGAGGTCAACCAAACGATACCGACTGTCATCGCGACCACTTGCATGAGCACGAGTGGGAGAATGAGCCTAAGGCTTAGCGGTAGCTTCTTCCACACGAAAGACAAACCCCCTTCCTCTCACAGTGGCTATCTCGACGCCAGATCCAACAAGTTTTCGACGAATCCTCGCGAGAAGAACGTCTAGGCTATTGCTTTCAGGTTCATCATTAAATTTGTAAAGCAAGCCATTCAATTCATTGCGATTTAAAACATGACCTGATTTGCCGGCGAGGGCCGCCAAAAAATCAAATTCCTTTGCAGTAAGATCCAGCTCCTTAATATCAACCTTAGCAATACGGCTACTTAAATCAATTTCAAGCGCACCAAAGCACAACTTGCCATCGCCTCGATTCAATGACCGACGGTGGAGCGCCTTAACTCGTGCAAGTAGCTCTGATAGTTCTACAGGTTTTACCAAATAGTCATCGGCGCCTTCTTCGAGACCAGAAATGCGTTCTTCCAATTCACCGCGGGCGGTGACCATGATTGCCGGTACGTGAACGCTTTTGAGCCGAAGCTTCTTTATAAGGTCAGTACCAGAGAGTTTCGGCAACATGCGGTCTACGAGTAAAATGTCATAAACTGAATTTTGAGCCATATAGAGACCTTCTTCGCCGTCTTTAGCAAGATCCACTGTCCAACCTGCCTCGGAAAGTCCTTGCCTCATGCTTTCGCCCAGGAGGTTGTTGTCTTCAACGATAAGTATTTTCAAAAAGCCTCCTTCAGGTGCGCGGCGATGGAAACATCGGCATAAATACTAATGTCATTTGATGGTTATGATGAACACACCGTAAGCTCAGATCTAAACTCATTACATAAAAGAAAACGGTAGCGTTAATCATGAAATGGTTTGTTTCAAGGCTACTTCATCAACATGGGTAACGGCAACAGTCCCTTCTCCAACCCCACCCTCGCCGACTCAGCCAGCCCACGAATATCCATCCGACCCACGCCGCCAATAATTGCACTCGCGATAATGATCCTCAGCAATCCAGTGTAAATTTTAGACACGACACCAAGCATAACGCCCTCCAAAGTGAGTTTCAGTCCCACATCATCTCTAACAACGATCATTTCACAGTTGGATAGGGTCACCGCGCATTCTCATATTTCTAGACGTTTCCCATCATGTCGCCACCAAATGGCCTCTGGTCGTGGTTTTACCGAGATTTCTCGGTACCGCTGACTGGTAGGTTTTCTGGTAGGGATTGGTAGGGAAACTTTGAAATTTTGAGAAAT
>JBAXLR010000165.1:0-6596 GCA_037134655.1 bacterium
ATTAATGAGCCCTGGAATAAGCCTCTGCCAACGCGCTGACCGTTTCAGCCACACATCTGGCATCAGGCACTGGGCAATTAAATGGGGTCGTCAAATGACCATCTTTACCTTGGTGATTGGTAAAGGTTCCCCTTTTTTCAGTAAAGCCTTTAAGCGGAATCACGTGTTTTGCACGTTTAACCCCTTCGATAAGCCCGTTCACTGTCCAAAACGAAACAAACTCCAGCTCTGATAATCCCATGAGATGGGTTTTTAAACTTGGAAAGCCTGAGGGCACTTCGGGAACCAAAGCGATCACTAACTTCGCTCCGCTTTTGGCAACATCCTCAAGCTGGTTCATCGGTTTGTCGCCGCCAACTTTATGAAGCCTTAAGGCGGAAAGTAGTCCAGCCGTATTCGCATTACGGTCACCACGCATGAGCAGCCCGTCGAAATCAGATATCTTTTCAGTCGGTTCGCGCCACTGATAGACTTTTTTCACGCCCAGTTTACCAACGAAGAAATCAAACAAGGCCTTATATTCTTCATTCGTATATTGCGCCGAGACTAAAAGAGCGATGTCGTCGACCTTGGCATGCTTGAGCTTCTTTGCCAGCACGGTGACTGCTTCGCTTATCTCGACGTCTTTACGCGAGCCATGGTCCGCCACGAACGCAAACCGTTGGCGTTCCTCTTGATTGAGGTGGCGGTAGGTTCCACGACCATAATCACACATCCAGTGTCCATTAGACTCACCTTCGCGCGGTTTCACGCGGTAATAGGTACCCGTCTGTTCTTTGCCAAAAACGTCAATTTGGCACCCAGTCGAGCAGCCTGGGCAGGTTGCTGGCTTATCTTGTAAGAACCAAACTCGCTGTTTAAAGCGAAAGTCTTTTGACGTAAATGCACCGACTGGACAGATATCCACAAGGTTTGTGGTGTAATTGTGCGAAATTTTCTTCCCAGGATATGTCCCAATAATCGCGTGATCGCCCCGATCAAAAATGCCCAAAGCCTCGGACTTGGTCACTTCTTGTTCAAACCGCACGCAACGGCTACATAGAATACAACGCTCGGTATCAAGGACAAGATCTCCACCAACATCCAAAGCCTTCGGCTTCAATACTTTTGGGCGATCCATCTGGCTCTGATACTTGCCAACCGACATGTAATAGTTCTGCAAACCGCACTCACCCGCTTGGTCGCAGATTGGACAGTCGAGTGGATGGTTAATCAAGTGAAACTCAAGAGCCCACTTGTGAGCATCTTTGACCTCTTCTGTGTCGGTTCGTACATCCATTCCATCAACAGCCTGGAGGTTGCAGGCGATCTCAAGTTTCGGTCGACCTTCAACCTTGACCAGACAGAAACGGCACACGCCAGCCACGGACAGTCCCGGGTGCCAGCAAAAGTGGGGAATCGCGACCTTCATAAGTTGAGCAGCCTGCATCACTGTTGTTCCCTTTGGAACAGTGACCGACTCGCCATTGATTTTAAATGAAACTGTATCGCTCACGCCGAAGTACCTCGTCTGATATATTCTCGAATTTCATCGCCAAACTTCTTTGTAATAGCCATGGTCGGCATCGCCGCCGCATCGGACAGTGCACAAATGGTGCGTCCGCCCATTTGTTTGGCGACCGTCCACATCCGGTCAACATCGTTTTCAGCGCCGTTCTTATCCCAGATGCCACTCATGATATTCGCCAACCAACCCGTACCCTCGCGGCAAGGTGTACACTGACCGCAGCTTTCGTGGTGGTAAAAATCCGCGATAACCTTCATGAGTTCCACCATGCTTTGTCGATCATCGATGATCATCACAGCACCTGAACCCAGCATGGATCCCTTGGCAGCTATAGCCTCATAATCCATGGTCAAGCCTTTGAGTTCTTCTGGCGTCAACACAGGTGCCGATGCGCCACCAGGGATGCAGGCTTTCAATGTTCGGCCAGGTAACATTCCGCCACAATCTTCGTTCAGGAACTTTTCAAACGGATAGCCCAGCGGTAACTCGTAAACCCCTGGTTTGTTGATCGCTCCAGCGATGGAGAAGAGTTTGGTGCCGGTCGATTTCTCAGTACCTATCGCCTTATAGGCTGCAGCACCCTTGGTCATAATCCAAGGTACGGCGGCAAAAGTTTCGGTGTTATTTACAACTGTTGGTCGCCCCAGGTAACCACTGACGGCTGGGAATGGCGGCTTTAACTTAGGCTGCCCCTTTTTTCCCTCAAGTGAGGAAATCAGTCCCGTCTCTTCACCACAAATGTAAGCGCCGGCGCCAGTGTAATGGTCCAAGTCAAAATCAAAGCCCGAGCCTTGGATGTTTTTTCCTAGAAACCCAGCTGCATAAGCCTCTTTTATTGCCGTCTCAAGCCAGTCTATCTCTTCGAAAAACTCATAGCGCGTGTAGATGTATCCTTTGCAGGCACCAATCGCTTTGGCCGCGATCACCATTCCTTCCACGATCATGTGTGGACTAAGCTCTGCGATATATCGATCTTTAAAGGTGCCGGGCTCTCCCTCGTCATTATTACAAATCAAATACCTCGGGCCCGGCAGATTCTGAGGCACGAAGCTCCATTTGAGGCCGGTGGGAAAACCAGCTCCGCCCCGCCCACGCAGTCCTGATTGTTTTACTTCCTCAATGATCTGGGCGGGCTGCATTTTGAGCGCCTTCTTCAGACCCTCATAGCCACCATTGGCCGTGTATGTGGCCAAGGCTCTGCTATTGGGAATACCTTCAAACGCGGTCAGGATTTTAACTTTATCAGTCGTGTTACCCATTTGGATCCCCTCAAGTCAGCGGAGCGTATTTTGAAAGAATTTGATCAACATTATCAACCGTAACTTTGTGGTGACGGTCTTTATTCACAAGCATTGCCGGAGCCTGGTCGCAAACGCCCAAACAGGGGACACCAATCATCTCAAACGGAGCGTTTTCGCCATGTTTTTCTTCAAGACGTTGAATATGGCCTTCGATTTTTTCCATGACATCTTTTGCGCCCATCATGCAGCAAACAATATTGTCACAAAATTGGATCGGATGTTTTCTCGGCTTTTTCTGGTAATACGCCTTGTAAAACGTCAGCACCTCTTTGACCTGTACGCGATTCAAACCATGCGCGGTTTCGAGAGCCTCGATATGTTTTTCCTGCACCCATCCACACTCGTCTTGAATAGCATGTAAGATCGGCAAAATAGACGATCTCTTGGTTTCATAACGAGTCAGTTCTTTTTTGATGATTTCCTGAAGTTTAGAAGAAAAAACCTGTTGCGAACTCATACTGATAGATCCTCTTGATTAGCGGTCAAGCTCACCGGCAATAATATTGATTGTTCCAAGCACCGCCGCCAAATCGGCGATCATGTTCCCTTCCAGCATCTCAGTGGCCGCCTGGAAAATTGCGAAACAAGGCGGACGACATTTGACGCGGTAGGGCATGCCACTTCCGTCAGAAACCACGTAAAAACCCAATTCACCATTGGCGGCTTCGTGGCCCTGATAAATCTCACCGGCCGGCACCTTCACGCCATTGATGACCTGCATAAACTGATTCATCAAACCTTCGATGTTGCCATAAACGTCCTGCTTACGCGGGAGCACAATCGTGGGGTCATCTATTTCGATTGGGCCACTTGGAATATTATCCAAACATTGATCCAGGATGCGGCAGCTTTCCAGCATTTCTGCCATTCGTACCTGATAACGGTCGTAGCTGTCGCCGCGATCTCCCACCGGCACATCAAACTCGAACTGATCATAGCCGTAGTAGGGAGCATATACCCTCATGTCGAGCGGCACACCCGTGGCGCGTAAACATGGACCTGTAAATCCCCAATTGATTGCACTTTCTGCTGAGATCTTACCTGTGCCCACCATACGTTTCACAAAAATACGATTTTTCGTGCACAGTAGATCAACCTCGCGATGAGCTTGTCGGATTGCTTTGACGGTTTCCTTGGCCTGTTCAACCCAGCCATCCGGAAAGTCAAAACCCATTCCACCAATACGGGCCAGTGACACCGTCAGGCGGGCACCGCAGAGTTTTTCAAATAGTTCATAAACTTTCTCGCGCGCCGCAAAACCCAACCAGAAATTGGTGAGACCTCCAAGATCTACTAGGTTGGTCGTAATGCAAACGATGTGGTCAATACAACGACTGAACTCATCAAGAATGACTCGCATCATCTGGGCTCGCGCTGGAATCGTCACACCAAGCTGTTTCTCGATTGCGCGACACCAAGCGTTATTGTTCATGGGAGCAGAGCAGTAATTTAAGCGATCGGTGTAAGGGATGATTTGGTTGTAGTTGTGATTCTCACACATCTTTTCAAAGCAGCGATGAAGATAGCCGATCTCCACATCCAGTTTCTCTATGGTTTCGCCCGACAAAATGGCCATGAAACGCAGAGTCCCGTGGGTCGCCGGATGCGCTGGTCCGATATTGATCCAGACACGGTCATCCAAGAAATCTGTCTGATTCTTCATCATGCGTTCGCGATCTTTTTCAAACGAGTGATGCAGCGGTGTTTTCAACGATTGATTACGGTCAGCAGGGTAGTCTTTGCGCAGCGGGTGACCAACAAAGTCCTCATGACAGAGGATGCGGCGCAGATTGGGATGGCCTGAGAACTTGACACCCAAAAGGTCGAACGCCTCACGTTCAAACCAATTCGCGGCTTTGTAAACAGGCGTTAAAGAGGGCACTTCATCTGCTTCGTTAATTTTTGCCTTCATGCGAAGACGTTGATTATTGTCGGGATTCAGCAAGTGATAGACGACTTCAAAACGTTTTTGACGTTCAGGATAATCCACGGCGCAAACGTCGAGGAGATAAGGGAACTTTTTGTGGAGTTCACGAGCTACTTCCAACACATTAGAATGCTCGACGTAGATGACATCTTCATCCGAATAACGCTCGTTTTTAACATACTCAACTCCAGCCTGCGGGAGTTTGGTTTTTAGTTCGCGGCTCAGAGTGTCAACGTATCGAGGTTGACTAGACGAGTCATACATGCAGTGCATACTCCTTAAAAAAAATCAGCGCCTGAACTACCTTGGCTTGAGCCAAAAGAAAACTACTGGCGAAAAGATGACAAATGTCAGAATTCAATAATGTTTTTAACCCAAATCCAACGATTCTACCCTACCACCGCATAGCGGGTCGAGCAAGGGTCGGCCCGCGCCAACTGCCTGGTTTTTAGCCACTTTTGCGGGGTTGAAATCCACCCCAAAAACCGACACACCAGGCGTTAATCGTGCGAACCTTCCCGCCAGAACATTAAAATTGATTTTTAAACTATCGAAACGCTACAGACTGCTATAAAACATAGACGTTTCGGAGCTTTATAGAACTTGGTTTTGTAACCAGATGAACCCAGGATTTTTTTATGACGCAGTCTAATTCTCTTTGGCACCGCACCCATACCCTTGGCGAACTAAACAAGTCGAATGTTGGACAAGAGGTTGTCTTAACCGGCTGGGTTAATCGCCATCGCGATCATGGGCAGTTTATTTTTCTGGACCTTCGCGATCGCTATGGCATCACGCAAGCCGTGATCGACCCAGAACACGCGCCTCGAGCTTATGAAATCGCCAAGAGCTTGCGCGCAGAATTTGTGATCGGCATCAAAGGCAAGGTAAACGCCAGACCGCAGGGGATGATTAACGCCAACATGTCGACCGGAGAGGTCGACGTGCTTGTTTCAGAACTGACCGTTTTGAACAAATGCGAAGTCCTACCCTTCACAATTCAAGAGGAAACGGAAGCCACCGAGGCTCTAAGGCTAAAGTACCGGTACCTCGATCTAAGACGCCCGACTCTCAAGAGCAACATTATAAACCGGAGTAAATTTGTAAAAGAAATGCGCCGGGCCCTCGAAGACCGTGGGTTTATGGACATTGAGACTCCGTTTCTCTATAAATCTACACCTGAAGGTGCACGAGAATTTCTAGTACCTTCCCGCATCCATCCAGGGCAGTTCTATGCACTGCCCCAAAGTCCGCAGCTCTTTAAGCAGGTACTGATGATCAGCGGGTTTGATCGCTACTACCAAATCGTAAAGTGTTTCCGTGATGAGGATTTGAGAGCGGACCGGCAACCTGAGTTCACCCAGGTCGATATTGAAATGAGTTTTGTCGACGAGGCCCTTGTAACCAATACCTTGGAAGACGTGACTCGCACGGCTGTGACCAAATTTTTCGACGGCCAAGTCAAACTACCCCAAAAATTTCCACGCTACACATATGCACAGGTTATGGAAGATTACGGCGTGGATAAGCCTGACATGCGATTTGACCTTAAACTTAAGAACTTGTCCGACCTAGTCACAAACTCTGAATTCAAGGTGTTTAAGGAAGCTGTGGCTGGCGGAGGCATCGTCAACTGCATTGTCGTGCCAGGATCAGCTGAAAAGTTTAGCCGAAAAGATTTAGACGAGCTTGGCGAAATCGCCAAAAATCATGGTGGCAAAGGTTTGGCATGGATCAAGAAAACACCCGGAACAGGGGCTAGTGGCTGGAACGGCCCAATCGCGAAGTTTTTCAATGACGCCGACTGTGCAGCTATTGATGAGCGCGCGGGCATCAAAAATGGCGACCTCGTTTTGTTTGG
>JBAXLR010000166.1:0-6590 GCA_037134655.1 bacterium
GTTTGGTCTTAAGCTCTTTTGCTGCTGCAATATACGGAACTAGCGTCAGATGGATCAATAAACAATTGCCATCACCGAGATCGTAGCGAATTTGGCGAATAGCTTCCAAGAACGGCAAACTTTCGATATCCCCAACTGTGCCACCCACCTCGATAATTGCAATATCAGCGCCTTCGCTTGCTTTAAATATGAATTCTTTAATCTGATTTGTAATGTGTGGAATAACTTGCACAGTGCCGCCGAGGTAGTCGCCGCGCCGCTCCTTGTTTAGAACTGTGTCGTAGACCTTGCCTGCCGAAAAGCTATTCGCGCGGCTGAGAGTCGCGTGGGTAAAGCGCTCGTAGTGACCTATGTCGAGATCCGTTTCTGCACCGTCATCGGTGACAAAAACTTCCCCATGTTGATGAGGGCTCATGGTTCCTGGGTCAATGTTAATATAGGGGTCGGCCTTAGTTAGAACAACCTTCAGACCTCGCGTCTCAAGGAGCGCGCCTGCTGTTGCGGCAACAATGCCCTTGCCAAGGGAGGATACGACTCCACCGGTTACGAAAATATACTTTGTCCGCTGTTTTGTACTCATGGAGACGTCCAGCACATTTTAAAAAGTCGATTTCGATGGGGCGGGAGACCTTTGTTGACCCGAGCAGGAAGTGACTGATCCCTAGCTGGACCTAAATGCTATAAAACAATGGCCTCTATGGTCAATAAATTTCCATGGTTATTTAATGAAAGTGCGCCAGCCCTCGCCGCCAGCACGGGCTGGGGCTTAGGCGAAAGACGTGGGCTACCTGTCAAACTAAAGAATATTTATAATTGGTCCCGCCAGGGACTCCAGGATACTCACATAAGCCATCGTAAGGCCACTAATCCAGTTAAGTCCGCCAGAATAGGCCAAAAGTAAAAAAATGATAAAACCATACGGAGCCACTGCTGCCTCGTAGCGGTCCCAAAAATCCCTATTCACAAATGCCCGCATAATAGTCGCCCCATCGAGGGGCGGCAGGGGTATGAGGTTTAAGAAAGCCAACATGCCGTTTACGTAAATCATGGCGGTCAGTAACTTCATAATCGGCGCAAGAAATTGCCCTTGCTCGAAAACACCCCACTGAAATCTGGCGTTCAGCCCCACAACTAACATGCACAGGAAGCCGAGTAATAAATTTGAAATTGGACCTGCGCTTGCCGTTAGCATGGCATCACGCGTTGGATTTTTAAAATTACGCTCGTCGTAGGGAACCGGCTTGGCCCACCCAATGAATGGCGCCCCAAGAACCGAGCACACCAGAGGGAACGCCACTGTCCCAATAGGATCCATATGAACAGCCGGGTTTAGGGTTAGTCTGCCCTCAGCTTTAGCGGAGTCGTCTCCTAAAAAATTCGACGTAAATGCGTGAGCGGCCTCGTGAAAGGTCAAGGCGAATATCATGGCCAAAAAATAAGTAAGAGCTTGGGTTAAATCGTTAATATTCATAAAAACCTAAGAGTGTCCTTGAACTTACCCAGAAGGAAAACTCGCCCCGTCCCAACTATGGGCATGGGTGATCTGGAAGAACTATAAGCTAATCGTGGTCATTTGATAGAATAAAGACAAGTGATTTTTTGGTCTAGCCAACAAAATTGGTCATCTATGCCTTGTTCGCCCCTAAAATTTATCATTCATCGCCGCGTAGGTATCTCCGCGCTTTTACTTCTTCTAGGTAGCGTTGGTGCGTGCAAATTTGCAACAGCACCAAAGGCACCGACCAGGATTGGGGCCAGTGAAACAATTATTATGCCGGAGACCGTGGTTTTTGAACGTACTGCAGACCGCTCTGCAATGAATTTAAGCTTTGATACGCGGACCGCCGCTTACTGCAAGATGGCCTTCTACCCCGTCACAGGTGCGATCAAATCACTGGGCACATATACGCCGTGCATCGGAAGATCGGCGACAAAGTTTTCGGAGACGATCACGGGGCTCCCTAAAGATCAGCTCGTTGCCATTGTAATTCTCAGCTGGTCGGCAGATGCTGATGAAAAATCTGCCCGTGGCTTGACAGTTACCGAGGCTAAACCTAAGGCCGATCTCGCAGCCATAAATCTGCTCGCTGTCGATCTGGGTGGTGGTCGTCTAGAACTATCATCCATAGCTAGCGAGGCACTCCCCAGTTCTTCGCTATCATCGACCTTAAGCAAAATCTCTGCAGCAAACTGTGCGTTAAGCAATGCGGCGCCAACCTCTTTTACCGCAGCCCGTCGTGGGTCAGGAATTCTTAGTGCCACCAGTCGCGGCTTCATAAACTCAAGTGCCACCAAATTAAACGACGTGATCGTGGGTGGATCTTTTCAAGCGGCCCAACGCCAAAGTAGCGAGTGGAACATTACGGCTCGCACCTCTAGTGGCTATGGACAACTTCGCATCGCAAAGCCAACTTTATTAAAGTCAGTTATTTTTGCAGGGCGCGAGCAGGCTGATGGGGATGACGATTATCTTGAGGATGTTGATCCGCCTTCATTAAGACTATCCGCCTCACAAACTTTTGTTGCCACGTGGGCGCTAGATGGTGATCCTGGAAATTCCGTCGTGACCTTGAGCCTTTCCCCGTCCGGTAGCTTCCGAGGAATCACATGCCAAGCACCTGCCGCGGCGGGTAAGATCACCGTACCTGCCTCGCTCATTGCGCAGATCCCAAGTAATGAGCGTCTTTGGGTAGCCTTGCGCGTAGATTCATGGCAAGCCATCGATGATGCGCGCTGGCTAGTCCGTGTTAGCGACTGGAAATCTCTGGGTGTTCAGAGATTTTAATGGACCGGACAACCTCGGCAGCAAGTCGTCCAGCAAACAACCATGCCAAGATAACCCCACTTTTATAATAGCCCGTATTCAACCAAATATTGCCGCTTGCGTGGATTTGCCGAACGACTGGTAAGCGACGTTTTGCCCGCACACGGATTCCCCAACATATGGAAATGTTGGTTAGTGCATGCAAGTCTGTAGTTATTTTTTTTGCCAGTTCGTGCGCTGACTTTACGTTTATATCTTTGCTCCGTTTTTCCGATTCAGCTAGCGTCAAGGAAAGCGGCGCGGCAGACTCGCTGGTAGAGCCCCAATAAGCTTTGCCGTGACTACTTACAAAGCTTGTATTTCCCTTTACCTCACACTGCCTTTGGCCGGATGTTTCACTACAAAATGTAAAGCCTGGAACCCCGTAAAATTCATCGAATGAGTCGGCTGTTTCTTTCGGGATCAGCTCCAATGACCTCGGGCCGGCCGCGACAATTGTGAATTTGGCCATAAGTGTTTGCGCACCGATCCCAATCGCCGACTGTCCTGATATGGGCATAATGCTTGTAACTTTTCCTGGCATCAGATGAACGCCCAACGCCCGGGCGGTCTCTTTGAGGAGGCTTAATAAATAATTAGAATCAATCCAAAAATCACCGGGATATCGCGCCTGTGCAAAATTATTCTTGTCCTCGTACGACACCACAACATTCTTTGCGCCGATAAAGTCGCCTCGATAAATCCGGCCAAAGTCTTTGCGAAAACTCTGAAGAGTTGAGAAATTTTCAGCTACGCCGCTGATCCAAACACCTGGTGGTCGCACCCTGCCAGTCATCGTCTCGATTCCGCTTAACCAAGACTCAAAACCGCGGTGCCCCTCCAATTTCAGCGCAAAAAGCTCGGCGTCTGCCTCCAGAATACCTTTTACGGCCGAAATACCTTGCGCCACGCTAGATGCTGATTGCTGCTCTAGCTCATCATAGATCAATGCGATATTTTCAATACCGGCGCGCGCCAGCTCAACAGCGCTAGTCAGTCCAGCAAAGCCGCAGCCAATGATAACCGCTGTGAATTTTTTTTCGGCGCATTTCATGGTTTAGATTTTTTTTGCAAAATATCCCATAGGCCAGAAAAAGCCTGAGCGCGCATGTCTTTAATGGCAGTCGATAGCCGGCCAGAGATTACGCGGTTTGTTAAAATAATCCCAAATCCTCTGGTTAGGGGATCAACCCAAAAGGCCGTGCCGGTAAAACCAAGATGCCCACAGCCACGCCCTTGCGCAAAAGTTTTGGCACTGGCATCACGCCCTTTCCGCCAACCCATTAATGATTCGCCGACGCTAGATGCGGCGCGGAAATTGGCCTCGATCGTTCTTCTACCAACAGGTGACTGCCAGAGAGCTTGAAGATATTCAACCACTGCTGGTCCGGCACCAAATAATCCGGCGTGTCCAGCAAATCCCCCAAGGGCCCAAGCATTTTCATCGTGGACCTCGCCGGCAAGCTGCCGACTGCGAACTGCGCAATATCCGGTGGGAATCACTTTTTCTCTTAAAATAATGTCGCTACTGCCAATATAACCCTGATTTTCCACGCCCAATTCCTGCAGAAAATCTGACCATAAATTTGCTAAAGTCTTTTTTTCTGTGCGCTGCAACATCTCGCCAAGAATCATGAAGCCGATGTCGCTGTAGCGTTCTTCCTTGTTTTGGCCAATTCCTTTTGATCTTTGGACCGCAGACAGTAGGGTTTGCCGTCTGCCTTCACATTCGACGTAAAGATTTCGCCACGCTGGAAGGCCTGTTTCATGGCGAAGTATATTTGCCACCAAGAGGTTTCTAACATCTTCGCCAAACTCTCCACCAGTCGAGTCGCCGAACACGTCGCTAAGTTTTGCTACTTCCGGCGCGACGTTTTGCCGAAAGCACTCGCCAAGCACGACCGGAGTAGTCACAAACGCCTTCGTTAAGCTCGCAAGATCAAAAATAGATCTCTCGTCGGGTAGAATACTTGCTTCAAAAGCAGGACCCATCCCGTCTAAAAAACCACAGGCCGCATACACGTGGGTGTATAGGCCTGCGGCATGAAAAGATCTTATGACTTGCTCGACGTTATCCAACTTCCTCGCCTTCAAACTTCATCACTTTGCATACGCCAATCACAGCCTCGCCCTCGTCGACATTGATGAGGCGCACCCCTTGTGTGTGTCTACTAATGACACCCAACTCTTGTACATTAAATCTAACGATTTTACCGCCCGTCGTCATAAGCATGACATCGTCAGAATCAGCCACCTGCAAAATACTGACGACAAAGCCGTTACGCTCACTCAATTTGATCGTGTAAATACCTTTTCCGCCGCGTGTTTGCTGACGATATTCCTCGAGCGGACTACGCTTGCCATACCCATTTTCACAAACGGTGAGAATCGTAGACTCTGCGTCGATAACCTCCAGGCCAATCACGTGATCGTCTTCTTCACCAAAGCGAATGCCAGTGACGCCGCGCGCACTTCGACCCATTGGTCGAATTTCCTCTTCGTTGAAACGAATGGCTTTGCCCTGCTTAGTCGCCATCACCACATCATTCTTACCGCATGAAATGGCGCAACCGATCAAAGAGTCGTTTTCTTCCAACTTGAGGCCAATGATTCCGGTTGTTCGTATGTTATCGTAGGCCATGAGTTCTGTTTTTTTGACGTAGCCCTGAGCCGTAGCACTAACAATAAACTTGCCCTCCGAGAACTCTTTTACAGGCAGAACGCTTACGACTTTTTCTCCCTCTTCCATTTTTATGAGGTTAGCGAAATGCTTGCCTTTGCTCCGCAATGGAAGCTCTGGCACCTGATAGACCTTTATGTCGTAGACTCGGCCTTTGTTTGTAAAACACAGCAGTGATTGGTGATTTGAGGAAATGAAGAGGCTTTTCACCATGTCCTCTTCTTTGGTAAGCATTCCGCTCTTGCCCTTGCCGCCACGTTTTTGCGCCCGGATTTCGACGATCGGCGTGCGCTTAATATAGCCGGCTTGAGAAATAGATACGGCGACTTCCTCGTCGGCTACCAAGCTTTCCATCGTTAGCTCATCAGCCGCGTCAGCAATAATTTCTGTTTTGCGCTCATCGGCAAAACGCTCGCGCAATATTTTAAAGTCGTCTGTGATGATCTTGGTAACCCGCCCAGGTGTAGCCAAGATGTCTTGGAGGTCAGCTATTAGGGCCATGACCTCGTTGTATTCGGCGATTATTTTGTCGCGTTCGAGTCCCGTTAGCTTGGCTAGGCGCATCTCAAGAATAGCCTTCGCCTGAACGTCGGACAGATTAAACCTAGCTACCAAGTCCTGATGAGCCACGTCGGTATCGATGGCGCCGCGGATTGTACGTACCACCTCATCAATATTCTCGACGGCAATTTTCAAGCCCAAGAGAATGTGCCCTTTGGCCTCAGCTTGTCTTAGCTCGTAGGCGGTTCGGCGTACCACGACTTCTCGGCGATGGAGATAGAATTGCTCAAGCATCTGCTTAAGGTTCAAAACTTTTGGTGCGCCGTTAACTAGTGCTACTGCGTTCACACCGAAGCTCGTCTGCATCGGCGTCAGCTTATACAAATTATTCAAGATGATGTCGGGTATCTCGCCTTTTTTCAGCTCGATAACAATACGAATATCATCTTCAGCAGATTCATCTCGAAGATCGGTGATGCCTTCTAATTTCTTCTCGCGCACAAGGTCTGCGATTCTCTCAATGAGTCGCGCCTTGTTAACCTGATAAGGAATCTCGGTTACTATTATCTGCTCTTTGCCCTGTGACTTCGGCACCGGCTCAACTGT
>JBAXLR010000167.1:0-6449 GCA_037134655.1 bacterium
CAAGACGAACCATGGTCAAAGATGTTTGTGGAGCAGGTTTGACCACCACAGTGTTGCCCATGGCGAGAGCTGGCGCAATTTTCCAGCACGCTAGGAGTAGTGGGAAATTCCACGGCACAACCAAGGCGCAGACACCGACGGGTTCTCTTTTGGTGAAATTTAAAAAACCCTCAGCGACCGGGCTTGTTTCGCCGTAGAGTTTATCAACCCAGCCAGCATAGTAATCAAACACGTCGGCACTCTCTGGAAGGTCGTCTACAAATGCTTCAGCGTACGTCTTGCCGTTTGAAATTGTTTCCAGGGTGGCAAGTTCCGCTTGATGCTCCCTGATGGCAGACGCGATGGCGCGGATTTTTTCTACTCGTTGTGCTCGTGACAGTCCTCGCCAAGCGGCGCTAGCAAAAGCTTTTTGCGCAGCCTGCACAGCTTGATCAACTTGCACTGGGGTTGATTCAAAATGTGCTGCGATCGGAGTGCTATCAGCTGGATTGAGCGGTGTGAAAGCTGAGGCTGAGGCTGGTAGTGGCTCGTTATTTACAAAGCCGGTAATTTTTCGCTCCAGCCATTTTTTAGCCCAGTCACGAGCGGGAAGCGTCATTGTGGTCATCTGCTTACATCCTTTAAGGTGGGTATGACTCTTTGCTTTTAAAAAGTCGGCTTTGTGGCCAAAGGTTTTTGTCTTCCGTAGCGCATCTCCAAAAGATGCGGCGTGCTGCAAACATTCGGCTGTGAGTCAAACCCGAATAGCCCCATGAGTCTTGAAGTTTGGCCTTTGATGGGGGTGACCCGGTGAATAGAGTAGCGACCTTTAAATAGCACCAACGTACCCGGATGATTCTTGATACGAATAACTCTTGAGTTGTCGCCTTTTAAAAGTTTTTTGACGTCATCATAGTTTTCTGATTTATCGCTTCGAATAAGTGGAACGTACTCAAATTCACCACCTGCGTCTGATTCCTGCACTGACAGCGATGTCACAAAATCTGTTTGGTCAAAATGCCAGCGAAGATAGTCGTCTTTCACCATAACAGCGAGGTTTAACCCACCCATAGGATCTCCGTAGCGGTAGATGGCGGGAAGTTGCATGATGGCTCCGACAAACTTCATCAGCGGGTCATATTCATAGATACGTCTAAGTAATGAAATTTCAGGGTATTGATCATAGGCGATCACTCCGACCCGGGTGGTCTCCGTCATGTTGATGGGGTGATCTTTTGGCAGTTTGTCGTCACTCGGAGCTAAATAGGCGTTTCCTGCGACAGGTTTGAAAAAGGCGCCTTTTTCAAGGACTCTGCTTTCTTCTTGCAGCAATTTTAACGCTCTCGGTGTGACGAAATCAGGCATCTCACAAGCGCCAAGTTCTGCGATTGATTTGCGACAATGCTTAAGCAGCTCTTGAGCCGCAGGCGTCGATAGATCTTTGATGGGGTAGCGTTTGAAGTTAATGATGTCTTCAAAGTTGGCGAGTTCTTTTAGGGACTTTACGAGTGCTTCGTTTGACATGAGTTTTGTCCTCCCAAAACATAGCCGAACGTCGGCTAAATCTTTGAGGATTATCCCAATATTTTTGACTAGAAACTACGCAAAATCTTAAGATTGAACCCCAAAAACTAAATTGTACCCTTGTTTCCGCCCCGGCTGCACAAAAAGTCTACATTCACTTCCTACAAGCGCATTTATTTACGGGGATTGTAAATTCGAGTTCCCGTACCAAGGAGCTCAATCGAAGTCCTCCAGTCAGTAATGCAGCTTTGGGAGAACAGACAATCGCACGGAACCTAATGTTTTTGTTCAGGACGATCTCATTATTGGGTTCCCCAAATTCTTTAGAGTCACAAGTCGGATTATTCAGAGTTTCAGACAGATCATTTGTGTAGGTCCAGTGGACCGTATGTCCGAAAGGAACATTAAGCGCCCCTAGAACAGTGCCTGATTTAAGCTCGCCGGAGCGATCGACAGTGAACACAGGCGTATTGGGGGCTTTTATTTTTATATGGAACGGCATGTCGATGGCTTGGCGGCTTATTGGTGTCCCTGAGGACTGCCTGAAACCTGCGCCAAAAATCAAGTCTTGGGAAAGGAAGTTTGGAATTTCAAAGATGACATGAAAAGGGCTTGAGGCCGTTTGCAGTTTTGGTCCGAAAAATTTGAGACCCGACTGCGCGACAAAGTCCAAAGCAAGATCGGCTGGAGGGATGAGCTTGGTATCATTTTGGGACATCATGGCGCAACCGTAGGACGAATGATTTGGATTAGGGTTTTCCACATTCTGACAGGTGAGATATGCTCCTGTAATGACACTTGGCTCGATGGCCTTCGTTTCAGTTGCCGGTTTTTCCTTGGGCTTGCGTTCGGTTGACTGTATTTTTTTTTCGTTGCCGGAGAATTGTGGATCGCCACAACTGAAGACATTGACGGTCAACGTAATTAGCATTCCTGTATGTGTAACGAAGCGCATTTGCTTTCCTTTAAAAGGGGCAAAAGAGGGTTTCGGCGGGCTGCGATTAGGTCTCGAGGAAATATTTTAAGACCGCTCATATCGGTGGGTTAGCTACTGCTAATAGGAAACAGCTTTAAAGGCGGGGCTTGCGGCTTTTGGTGTAGGAATTTGGGGGAAGATATGGGGATAAAACTTCGAGCATTGCCGCGATGTGGGTGGGCTGTGGGCAGTCTGTACGAGGCTTATCATGATCGTGAGTGGGGTCGGCCAATTTATGATGACCGGATTTTGTTCGAGTTTTTAATTCTCGAGGGCGCTCAAGCAGGCCTTTCTTGGATTACGATTCTAAAAAAAAGAGAAGCTTACCGGAAAGCATTCGCACGATTTGATCCGAAGAAAGTCGCACGATTTAATCAAGCTAAACAAAATCAGCTATTGATGAATCAGCAATTGGTACGTAACCGGCTCAAAATAAAGTCAGCCGTCACTAACGCCAAGGCATTTCTTATGGTCCAAGCGGAGTTCGGAAGTTTTTCACGTTATATTTGGCAGTTTGTGCACAATCAACCTATTGTTAGGCGGAGAAAGAATCTAGCTGCTGTTCCTGCACGCACGCCCGAATCAGATGCTTTGAGTCAGGATTTAAAGCGCCGAGGGTTTAAATTTGTTGGATCAACCATATGCTATGCCTTCATGCAGGCTTGTGGGCTGGTAGACGATCACGTTGACGGCTGTTACCGCAGTCGACGAAAAGTACGCAAGCCGTTACGAGTAAAGAAAAATTAAAGGTGATATTTTGAACGTTTAAAGGCCTCATCTTTGACTCGATTCAGGTCGCTTGTTATTCTTAGAACTCACCGATCTTTTGCTTCGAAGCAAAATAATGGGGGAAATAGTGCTCTCTAATAAAATTTTAAGCTTTGCGATTCTAGTTCTTGTATTCACAAGCTGTCGTACGGTCAGTCCGCGTGCGGTCAGTGATTTGCGCCATGATCCAACTGGTGAAAAAGTTAAGCTTATGGAAGTGGTATCTGATTTGACGGATTTGTATGTATTCCCTTCAGCGAATAAGCCGGGCCATATCGCTCTTGTCTTGAATACAGAGACCCTACCCGGGGAACAGTCTTTTTTTTCCGACCGGGTCAATTATATTTTCTATCTACGGGAACTAAAAACTGAAAGGCAGGGTTCAGATACGAAACTAAAAGCTAGGGACTTTGGCGAGAAAGTAATCATGTGTTGGTTTCAGACTCCAAAAGAACCGGCAAGGCATCGAGGCTCTTGCTCGCTTCCGCGCCTTGGAGAAGTTTCTGGAAAATTTGGCGAGGTCATAACAACAGATAAAGTTGGTTTTTATCATGGCATCAGGCGCGATTCTTACGTTGCAAATATGGACGTGGCCAGAAAGGCGCTTGGCAAACAAAAAAGCCTTCTTTCCGCCAAGAAATCCTCGTCCAGGGCGAATGTCTTGAGCATTGTTTTGGAGTTTAATTTAGAAGAGATTTTTGGGCGCACTGTGAAACTATTGGGCATAGCAGCACAAAGTTATACGACATCTAACGATGGTCGGCAGAAATCATTAGACCGAATCGGGCGCCCGGGTGTTGATATGTTTTTGGCGGACGATTCTCCCAAAGATGCCGCAATTTTTGGCCTTTTCAAGGCGGAGCGCCCCTTTGAGACCTCTGAAACGAATCGAATAGCCTATCGGGAGCGGGCTATGGAGCGCCTGACAAAGGTTGATGGGTTTGACCAGAAAAAGGATTGGGATGAAGCGAGTAAATCGGTATTAGCCGATCTGTTAGTGGACGACTATCTGATTATTGACGTAGGAAAAAGCGACAAAAAATCAGTACTTTTTTCCATCGAAGATGGGCTACTCAACAAAAAAGAGCTTTTATCATTCGGCGGGCGAGCACTGGCCGAGGATTCTTTTGGAGCATTTTTAAAATTTTTGGTCAGCCGGACTTTACCGCTTGAATCTGTTTCGGTAACGCCACCAAAAAATAGCTCCAAGTTTCCTTATCTTGATGAAGCTGATCTAAAGTGGCAGGGCGGAGAAAACCTTGAGTTATCGCGTCCCCGAATCAGTCTTGGGGATTGACGCCAAATTAAACCATCAAGGCTGAAAACTTATCTAAAACTCCGTCCACGGAGAGTTCGTTCATGCATTTGAAGTGTCTTAGTGGGCATTGCCGATGGCCATGATCACCGCATGGCCGGCATCCTAAATCTACTTGTGCGACCTGGCTCCTCTCGGCAAGTGGGCCAAATCCCATGGCAGGAACGGTCGCGCCAAAGATAGCAAGGGTTGGTATGTTAAATGCCGATGCGTAGTGAATAGGTGAGCTGTCGTTTGAGATGACTGCGTGCAGATAAGGATAGATTCCTTGCAGATCTTGGAGACTGGTTTTTCCGGCCAGATTTACCAGACGTGTGAGGGCTGCGGGTGTTGAATTTTTACAGCTGCCTTCAATGAATTTGCAAATCTCCGCATCTTCTTTGCCGCCCAGTAAAACGATGCCGTGATCTGGTTTGCTCACAATATTTGCCGCAAGGGCCGCAAATTTGCCAGCTGGCCATCGCTTGGTCGCCCAAACGCTGCCGGGGGCTATGGCAACCCATTTGAGGTTCTTATTCAGCAGAAAATTGGCGGTACTTGGTGGAGGCTTGACGGGTAGAGCAGGGCGGGCGCCCAGAAAACTCTCACGAGCAATGCCCAGTCCCTGCAAAAGCAACGCAATTCTGTCGGTTTCGTGGAAAACGGTGATGCGCGGAACTCTGACGTTTGCCAGAAGTGACAGAGTTGTTTCGTTATAGGTCACACTTGGAAAGCCCAGATATTTCGCAAGGAGCGTTGACCGAAGGCTGCGATGGGGTTGTAGGGTCACTGCCGATTTCAGGTTTAGAGATTGAATAGCGCCTTTGATTTCCCTGATGGGAGCGATCAAGCCCTTGCGTTTATTAAAGACGTGGATGCTCGCAAGGCTAGAATGCCCTTCTAAAGCCGCCGCTCCCGCTGCTGTCGTGATGATGTGCTGTTTTACATCGGGCGCAATCTTAGATAGGGCAGCCATCGCAGCCGTTGTAAGAATAATGTCGCCTATAAAGCTCGTTTGCAGCCAAATCACATCGGTGAATGATGTCTTGGAATTATTTATGGTCAGGCGCAAGCTGGTAGACAAGGGCGTCTTCTCCATTACTGTAGTATCTTGAGCGGGTCGTTGTTTTTACAAAGCCCATTTGCTCATAGAGTTTGATGGCGATAGGGTTGCTTGATCTAACTTCAAGAAATATTTTGGCTTTCGCAGAGTTTTTTCGCACTTTTTTGATCAAATCCGATAGCAACTGTTTGCCAATTCCGCGGCCACGCACATCTGGAGCACTATAGATAAAAAGAAGTTCGAAGTCCTCGCCTTGCTTTGTCGCCAGATACCAGCCGCACCAATTATGGTCAATCTCTATGGCGGCGCTGAAAAACAGAGGGCTTGCCGACATGGTTTCCTTGCAGCTGGCCACTGACCAGAATTCACCGTGAGTAGCCCAAGCATTGGCTAGATGATCGAATTTCGCATCTAAATCTGTGGTGCTTTCGATGGTGATTAGGTTCATAAACGGGGTTGAATCACCTTCCAAGTTTTACCACCATCAAACAGTCTCATGATGGAGCGGCTTTGCAACTCTTTCTCCCACCCAGCTTGCGCGTTTTTGCCATTGACCGAAAGCGACGCTTTGCCCTTGCGGTAATTTTCAACGGTAGCAATTCTTAGGATCTCACTTTCAATCTCGTTGCTACTGAGCATCAAACGCTCAAAAGCTACCTTGAACTGGGGAACGGAGCCCGTGATTTTTTCAGACCGGGCGCGTAGTTTTTGAATGGACTCCCTTGTTGGGCGAAATCCTGATGATTTCGTGGCTTCCTGGTGGATCATCATATCGTTGGTGAACGCGTCAACTGCAATAGACCAGTTCGTTCCGTTAACAACTTGCGACGAGTCGGCATTGTCTC
>JBAXLR010000168.1:0-6423 GCA_037134655.1 bacterium
TTCATTTTGAATCATGACTATTTGTGGCTGAACTCTTTTTTAAAAAATTATTAAGGGCTAAGCCGGACGCGAGGGCTAGGGTGCTATGGCCGTAAAAACTGCCGATCTCAAGAATTTTTTGGGCTTTGCAAAGTTTGGCCAGGAGGTGAAGAAAAGATGCCTGCTGCTTTGTGGTCAGCATAAAATGCCACTTGTGGCGATTGCAATCCTCACGGATTGTGGCCAGATAGGGGTGTGGCTCCTTGGCGTTCGCCTCAATGTAAGCTTGGGCCGCGTCGTTTAGAAAAATATTTTTTATGGGTAACGTGGTTTCAGTCATATTTAGTCTGTGATTCTATCCGAATCGACCCATAATGTAGTCTTCGGTTAACTTTTGTTTGGGATTATTGAAGATCTGTTTAGTGACAGCATGTTCCACCAATTCTCCTTGATACATGAACGCAGTTTGGTCAGAAACGCGCGCCGCCTGCTGCATGTTGTGGGTGACAATCAGGATGGAATAACGCTCGCGAAGCTCCTTGATGAGTTCTTCAATCCTAGCGGTTGATGCTGGGTCTAAGGCTGAACAGGGTTCATCCATCAATATAACATCGGGATCCATGGCAATGGCCCGAGCAATGCAAAGCCGTTGTTGCTGACCGCCAGACAAGGCAAGACCAGACGCGTTGAGCTTATCTTTGACCTCATCCCATAGGGCAGCCCGTCGAAGGGAGCTTTCAACGAGTTGATCATGGTCACCTTGAAAGCCGTTGATGGATGGTCCCCAGGTGATATTTTTATAGATGCTTGTTGGAAATGGATTGGGTTTTTGAAAAACCATGCCCACTCGTCTTCGTATATAGACTGGATCGACTTTTGGCGCATAAATATCCATATCGCGATACCTGACTTCGCCTGAGACAAGATTAAATTCCGGCACGAAGTCATTCATGCGATTAAATGTTCTCAGTAACGTGCTCTTTCCGCACCCAGATGGTCCGATCAGTGCTGTTACCGTCGAAGCACCAACGCCAAGGGTTACATCTTTCACGATGCGCTTATCGCCATAGGCGAGGGTCAAATTTTTTGTGAGAATTACCATATCACCACCGGTGCTTTCTCTCGAGTCGCGAGCGAATCAAGATGGCTAGAGCATTTGTTATGAGGACAACAGTCATAAGTACGATGATCGCGGCAGCAGCGATGGCGTGGAATTCTTCTTGCGGTCGCCCAGCCCAGTTAAAAATTTGTATAGGAAGAGTCGTGAATGAATCGTAGGCTGATGTCGGAGTGAATGCGATGTAGGTCACTCCACCCACCAAGATTAAAGGCGCAGCTTCGCCAAGGGCTCGGCTGAGAGCTAAGATGATGCCCGTCAGTATACCTGGTGCTGCGGCCGGTAAAACGTGATGCCAGGTGGTTTGCCACGGTGTGGCTCCCAAAGCCAGCGCGGCGAAACGAATTCCGTTTGGGACTGATTTCAAGCTCTCCCGGCTGGCGATAATGATGACTGGTAAAATCATGATGGCCAGTGTGAAACCCGCTGCCAAAATACTTCGCCCCAATCCAAAAAACCTCACAAATACAGCCAGGCCTAAAATTCCATAAACTAGAGATGGCACCCCGCAAAGATTCGCAATATTTATCTCGATAAACCGGCCAATCCAGGTTTTGGGCGCCAGTTCCTCCAAGTATAAAGCTGCTCCAACGCCCAATGCGACCGCTAATACGGCCGTAATGCTAATGATGGCAAGGCTGCCTGCAAGCGCACTCCAAATACCAGCGCGAGACGGCATACGGCTTGGGAAACTAGTCAGAAAATTCCAATTTACTGACTCGTGACCATCGGTCCATATTTTGGCAAGGAGAAGCCCCAAAATACAAATGATGAAGATGGTAGAAAGTCCAACGAACCCATGAAACAGCGCGGCTTTAATTTTGCGTTGCAAAAAATTGTCAGCGAACTGTGAATCCAGTTCTGTGGTTTGCGTGACCGCACTGCTTGGATTTGGTGGGTTCATGTTCACAGGTATCTGCTACTCCCAAGCTCGCGCGAAACGTCGGACAACAAATTGACTCAAGATATTCAGTAAAAAAGTCATGACAAACAGGGTGGCAGCTACAGCGAAAATCGACTGGTATTCGAGTGTTCCGTGTGGGACATCACCCATGGCCACTTGGACGATGTAGCCGGTCATGGTCTGGGTGCTGGTCAGCGGGTTTAGGCTCATGTTGGGCGTACTGCCCGCAGCCAGGGCTACCGCCATGGTTTCGCCGATGGCACGGGAAAAGCCCAAGATAAAGCTCGCCATGATGGCGCTGATTGCTGACGGAAGTAGTATTCCAACTGTGACTTCGGACTTGGTTGCAGCCAGTGCAAATCCACCTTCTTGTATGGAGCGTGGTGTCGCTCGGATCGCGTCATCACATAGAGACGTAATCATAGGTAAGACCATGATGCCGAGTACGGTGGCGGCACTGGCGGCATTGAAAACTTCTGTGTTGGGAAAGATGATTTGTAGTAGGGGCGTGACCGTGGTTACAGCAAAGTAGCCGTAAACCACTGATGGTATGCCGGCGAGTAATTCAATGATTGGTTTTATGATTTTTCGCGCAAGTGGCGAAGCGTATTCCGCGAGATAAATCGCGCTGGCAAGGCCGATTGGTACGGCGATGATGCAGGCACCCAGTGAAATGACCAAGGTGCCAAAAATTAGCGGTATAACGCCAAAGGATCGCGGTTCAATTAAGGGAGACCAATTGGTGCCACTAAGATAATCCCACAGCGGAACGGCGACGAAAAATGCTGAGGACTCAAGCACGAGAATGATTACGATTGCGATGGTTGTGGCCACAGAAATCCACGCGCAAAACTGCAGGAACTTTACAATCAGTAGCTCACGCCAATGAATTTTCAGCATCCATCCGCCAACTTTGTGGCGTGTGTCATCCGATAAAACCTTAGCTGAAGGCGCAAGTGATCCCATGTGATTTTTCAATTGTTAAGTCTCTTCGTTCTGCAAGTGAACTGATTCCAGCGGTAATTTATGACTTGGAGGGTTTGTTTTTGGCCGACACGGAGCCCAATACCTTCTTGCTGTAGCGTTCGTTTGCCAGGCGGTAGTTTTCATCGGATAGGGGCAGGTAGCCTGTTTCAGTGGCCAGACGTTTCACGCTTTCCAGAAAGTAGGAAACGAAGGCGTCAACTTGTGGTTTTGCCGTAGCTGAGGCGTTTACGTAGATGTAGAGCTGACGTGACAGGGGATAGGTTCCCTTGGCGACATTTTCATCCGTTGGCTCAATGGGGCCCTTACCGGCGTCGATAGACAATGCTTTTACCTTTTTTTGATTAGCCAAGTAGTAGCCGTGGCCAAAATAGCCAAGGGCAAAACGGCTTGTTGCCACGCCTTTTAGGAGCATATTGTCGTCTTCAGAAGCCGTATAATCCGTACGACTTGACCTAGCTTTACCGACAACTTCTTCGGTGAAGTAATCAAACGTGCCGCTGTCAGGTCCCGGTCCATATAAAGCGATCTTTTCTTTTGGGAATGAAGGACTGAGGTCAGCCCAAGTTTTTATTTTTGAAGCGGGTTCCCAAATCTGCTTAAGCTCTTTAATAGTGAGCTTGCTTACAAATGTGTTTGAGGGATGAACCACAATAGTTAAACCGTCAATGGCAACTGGTAATTCAATAAACTGCACTTTGTTTTTTTGGCATTGGTCCAATTCGCTATTTCGAATTGGTCTTGATGCGTTATTAATGTCGATTTCGCCTGCACAAAATTTCTTAAAGCCACCACCTGTTCCTGACGTTCCAACAGTGACCCGTACCGATTTATGGGTCGCGCCGAAGTCCTCCGCCACAGCTTCGCTGATGGGGAAGACGGTACTTGAGCCGTCCGCTTTGACTGGGCCGTTGATGGGGGCTGATTTGCCGGTTTCAGGGAGCCAAAAAGCAAGTCCAACGAGTAGTCCTGTCGTCCGGCTTAACGTTCCAAATTTCATATGAAAACTCCTCCCTTTGGGGTCAACATTTTGGCCCATTAGATGTTATACAGACGCAGCCGTGGATGGACGAGAGGTTTTATGTAAAGATCTTATAAATACGGTTAGAAATCTTGATAAAGGCCGTGGATTAATCTTGAAATATATAAGTTTTTAAATTACTTAGAGTTCATCTGAGGTACGACCAAAACTTTTCTTCCGCAGGAGGGTTCATGTTCGACGCATCCTCGCAGTCCACTCCCCCAGGTGACGTCTTAATTATTGAAGACGAGGCCGACATCCGTGATCTGATTCAATACAACCTCGAACGGGCTGGTTTTAAGACCAGAACCGCAAAAAATGGGCAAGAGGGCCTTGAGCTTGCCACGGCCAGTCCACCGGCTCTGATTTTGATGGACATAATGATGCCTGTTTGTGATGGCTTAACAGCACTCCGAAAGCTGCGCGAGTCAGCATCGAGCTTGCGACAAACGCCTGTATTAATGCTGACTGCAAAGGGCGAGGAAAGTGACATCGTACTTGGCCTTGAGCTTGGTGCCGATGATTACGTCATGAAACCATTTAGTCCTAAAGAACTGACGGCTCGTATCCGTGCTGTTTTGAGGCGAACCCGCGATGGTGAACGCGCTGGCGCTACGGCAGTTGACAGTGAACGAGCGGGATCAAGTGCCGCAAGAATGAATGTTGGTCCTATTGAAATGGATCTTGAAAAACATTTGGCCTGGTCGCAAGGCAAGGCACTGGTCTTAACTCTGGCCGAGTTCAAATTACTTAAAACACTGATCAGTAAGCCGGGACGAGTCTTCACCCGGGATCAAATTCTTGAGAACATTTCAGGGGCTGAGACTTATGTAATTGACCGCAATGTTGATGTTCATGTGCGCGCGGTTAGGAAAAAGCTTGAGAGTGAAGCAGAATTCATCCAGACGGTTCGGGGGGTTGGCTACAAGTGTCGAGAGGTTTAAACCGACAAAGTTCCCTCAGTGTTCGGTCGGTTTTTCGCAGCCGTTTCCTGTGGAAGATTTATGGTGCGACGGCAACGACTGTGGTTGCGGCATTGCTTACGATGGCGTTTGTGTTCCTAACACGGTCCGGTGTTTTGGAAGTAGCGCAAACCTACGACTTATTTGAATCCCTTGCGGTCGCGACAGCGGCAGGGACCTTTGTGGCGTTAGCCTTGGGTTTCTGGCTGGCTCGCGGTGTACAAAGGTCTCTGTCTGAAATTACGAATGCCGCGCAAAGCCTCACCTGTGGTGATTTCTCCGCTCGGGTTAAAACAATAACTGATGATGAATTCGGTATACTCGGGCTGACCTTGAATCTTCTGGGTGAGGAGATTTCAGAGAGGATGGCAGCTCTATCACAGGAGCGCACCCAATTGGCGGCGTTATTTTCTGGCATGGTGGAAGGAATTGTCGCCATTGGTGATGATGACCGCGTATTGTTCGCGAATGGCGCTGCAGATCGTCTGCTAAAGACGTCGGCAAGCAGCTCGCGCCACAAGCAGATTGAAGCGGTGCCGGGCCTTGGAATCATCTTGCCGCTTGTGATCCAATGTCGAACGGAAAAAAAGCGCAAACAAGTTGAATTAACTCTAGGTGATGGCGACAATTTACTAATACTTGAGACTCATGCATCACCATTTAAGGGCGAACAAACGGCAGGTGTTGTTGTGGTGCTTCACGACGTCACTGAATTGCGGCGCCTAGAACGTGTAAGGCGCGATTTTGTCGCAAACGTAAGCCACGAGTTAAAAACACCGCTGACCAGCATCAAGGGTTATGTTGAAACTCTGCAGACAGGGGCGAAGTCAGATCCGTCCCTATTGACGCGGTTTCTCGACCGTATCGACGCAAACGCCTTACGGTTGGTTGAATTGGTGCAAGATATTATCTCGCTGGCCCGCGCGGAAAGTCATGACGTAGGGCTTAGGCAAAGCGAAGTAAACTTGTCAGATGTGGCGCGACAATCCCTTGTTAACCACGAACATGCTGTCAGTCGAAAAAATATAGCTTTAGCCTCAGATCTTCATGGTGACGTGGTCGTTAAGGGTGACCCTGAAGCCATGCGGCAAGTGATTGATAACCTGATCATGAATGCCATTCAGTACACGCCCCAAGGCGGTCAAGTTCATGTGAGCGTGAATCGCAAAGGCGCAGAGGCTTTCGTCTCTGTAAAAGACACAGGCGTGGGTATTCCACCGGAGCACCAGCCGCGAATTTTTGAGCGTTTCTACCGGGTCGATAAGCATCGTAGTCGTGAAGACGGCGGTACCGGGCTAGGTCTGTCAATTGTGAAGCATCTTGTCCAGTCTATGGATGGACGGGTGTCCGTGTCTAGTGAGCCGGGACTTGGCAGTACGTTTCTCGTGCAAATGAAATCCTTATAAACTGGCCGACTTAATTGTCCCGTGATTCGCAGTTTAATAACCCTGACTCC
>JBAXLR010000169.1:0-6401 GCA_037134655.1 bacterium
CGGGACTTGTTGCTTGTGGTACCTGCCGGGGCAGGATGCCAGGCAAATCGGCACACGGACGAAAACTTAAGATTCCCTACTACGCGCACGGATGGACCGCTGTGCGTGCAGAGTTAAATGATGATGCCAAGTACCAATGCACCGGGCCTGTCCGCGTCCTCGCCAACATTATTGAGCCATTGGTCTGGGAAAAGGTAGTAGGTCTACTCAGTGATCCCCTCCGCGCAAAGCGAATCGTAGACGAAGCCAAACGCCTGCATGGACAGATAGACCACGAGCAGGATTTGGAGCGACTGATTTCAAAAATGACGCAAATTGATTCCCAAACTGAGGCTCTCGCCGAGCATTTAGCTTCAATTCCTAAAGGCGTATCCCCAACGCCGATTTTTAACCAATTGAAGAAGCTGGAAGAAACAAAAGACATGCTGCGCGCTGAACTAGGCCAAATCGAGCGGAGCCTTGATGATCGCACCATGCCGGTAGACTTGGCCGGTTATGAGGAATTTCTGGCAGCTCTTAAGCGCGGGCTAAATACAGTAGGGGAGGGAGCAAAGGCTGATATTATCAAAAAGGTTGTTTCTAAGGTGGAAGTTCACCCCGATTCAGCCACGATCTATTATCGGGTCAGCAAAGGTGAAACCTTGCCGCCGGAGGTAGCCCCGCTGGGGGAGCCTAAGGCCACGTCTCAACTCCCGGGGGCCGGGAAAGCCAAAAATGAAGAAACCCCAACTTTTTTTAAAAATCGGGGTTCGACTACTTGTCTTTTTGGTGGAGGTAAGCGGAGTCGAACCGCTGACCTCTTGCATGCCATGCAAGCGCTCTACCAACTGAGCTATACCCCCACTTTGAGGCCCTTGGGCGCAAGATGACAAGACAGCCAAGTTGCGCCTTTCAGACTGCCGGTTATCGATATTCCGGAAATAAATGTCAATTCTAAAGTTAGTAATTAAGCCTTTGGGAATTAGACCACACCCCAAGAGACTCCCTTGCAGTTGAGGTGAAGCCCAGTTATCCTAAGCGAATCAATAGATTAAATTCGGGAGCATCACCATCATGACCTCAGCCCCAAAACTTCAACCAAATAAAACTCTTTGGACGACTGCCGTGGCTACGGGTGTCGTCGGTATGGCTGCCTCTATTTATTCCATTAAACACCACATGGAATTGAAACTTCAGGGGCACACGGAGGCCGCTTGTAACATCAATAGCCTCATTAATTGCGATGCGGTTGCCGCCAGCAAGTATAGTGAACTATTCGGAACACCACTTGGAGTGTGGGGCCTCGGTTATTTCTTTGCCATGACCATTTTGGCGGGCACCGTTTTGGTAGGGCATAAGTCTGCGAGGGAACATGCGCCAAGCTGGATGTTAATGTCCCTTGTGGGCTTACTTGGCTCCATCGGTCTTGGCGCAATCAGCTTAGGCATCCTCGGCAAGGTCTGCATCGTATGTATTATCATCTACGCCGCTAGCATCATCCAGGCAATTCTCGCTTGGTTTGTTTGGAAGTCCCGCGGGGCGGCACTTTCGGGACCAAGCCTGGATTTTTCAATGAAGACCCTTGCCTCTGGTATATCAACGGCAGCCATAGCGGCTGCACTAGCTGTCATAGGATTCAATTTAATCAAGCCGGCAGCTCAACTACCCACTGAACTGCAAGATCTACCAGGGAAACACGACGGCAGAGGAAGCCTACCTGTTTTTGCTCCCAATGCGGTTGAGATACCAATTTTTAAATCCGCCTACAGCGGACTTGGCGAAGACTACCGCAAAGGTCCTGATGATGCGAAGATCGTCATCGTCGAATTTGCTGACTACATGTGTCCTGCTTGTGGACAGGCTGCTACCGTAATCGAAGAGCTCCATAAGCAGCTCGGCCAAAGAGCGTTGATTGTTTTCAAGAACTATCCCCTTTCAAATGAATGTAATTCTGCCGTTCAAGGCAACATGCATGCATACTCATGCCAAATCGCCAAACTCGCGCGCTGTGCCGGTCGTCAAGGCAAGTTTTGGGACTATCACTTAAAAGCATTTGAAGAACAAGCGCGCGCCTCCAGCGACAAAGCGCGCGAGTGGGGAAAGAATGTTGGATTATCAGACGAACAAATGAAAGAGTGCCTTGCGAGTCCAGATATCCTCGCCAAGATCAAAGAAGACGTAGAGATTGGCAATAAAGCAGGAGTCAACGCTACACCAACCATATTTATCAACGGCAGAAAGTACCTGGGCGAACGCTCAGCGGCACAATTGCGTGCCGCAATCGAGTCACTTTAAGCGGAACTAAGGCAATGAAGCTTCGATTCGAACATGATTTCCAGCAAAAGATAATGCAGCAGGTCTTCGAAGACCCCTACATCATTGACTCGGGCCAGGCCGTACAAAAATGGCGCTCGGCTTGGATGCAGGAGCTAAAGTCATGGCATTCGCCGTACAAGTTAATTGTGGATTGCTCAAAGCTAACGGTTATTGCGTCGCCAGAAACGGCCGACGCGTTGACAAGGATGATCCGTTTTTTTGAAGGTTTGTTTCTAAAGTCCATTATCGGCTTTGGCTTTGACGCCACTAAAGGCCACGACAAGTTAGGATTTCGAGTCGTAAGCACCTTTGAGGAGGCCCAAAAAGAAGCTGGTGTTCGAGGATTGCGAAGCGCCAACGCACCCGCTGATTTCAGAGATTCCATTCAATTTCAAAATCACTTTGCCCAACATGTGATTGAAATGAGCTTTTCAGACGATGCTCTGATTGACTCCAAAGAAAAAATTAACGCCATTAAAAGTAAGCTAACCAATACTCTTATGCAGTGGCACAGCAAGTGGAGCTTGCTCATCGACTGCTCGCACTTGAGGTTTGATGCGACCTTAGCGCCTGAATGGACCAAGCTTGAGGCTTATTTCAAAGGATTTTTTATGAAAGCGGTGGTTGGCTATAGCCCCCAGGACGCTGAACGCGAGAACTACCCATTTAAGACTTTCCGAGCCCGCCACTCCGCGGTCGCCCAGCTCGAAAGCGAAGGTCATTTCATGGGCAATGACGCCCAATGCCGAACAAAATCGAAGGATTAGGTGGCATTCCTACCGCTTTTGCATTGCAAAGTCCCTAGTTTTTCAGTTACTTTTGCGTTCATGGGATCTCTAGAGAGGCCTGACTGCAAGCGCCCTCAATGAACGTTACCAGCGAAAATGCTAATAGCGAGGTGTAATTTGCTACCTGTTGAAATCCATCCAATCCAAGACGCACTGGTGCTGCGAGCCCGCGGCAGCGAACTTTTGATTCTTGCTGACCATGTGACTGAGTTAAAGAAACTTAAATCGGCAGGGGATTTCTCTCGATACTTTTTACACGAAGCTCTCGTCAATCGCCCAGCTCGTAAATTGTTTGAAGCATGGCTCAGAAAAGACGGCTCACTTTGGGCCAGAATTTATAAGACCGTGCAGACGATTGAATCTTCGGCCTCAGAGCCGGTCAAAAAGGAATCGTCGCCCGTAAAAGCAACTCCAAAGGCAGAACAAACAAAAGAGGCTGCGCCAAAATCAGAAAAAAAATCTGACGCAAGTCCGAAAAGTGCCGCCAAGAGCGCAGCCAAGACTGAGTCAAAAACCGTAGCGGCAAAACCAGTAGCAGCAAAACCAGCTAAAAAAGAGACCGCCAGCCCAGCAAAACCAGCCAAAAAAGAGACCGCCAGCCCAGCAAAAGCTGCAGCAAAAAAAGCTGCGCCGAAAGCTGCGCCCAAGTCCACAGCAAAACCTGCAAGCCGGCCAGCAGCCAAGCCTGCGGCTAAAAAGTCTTCAAAAAAGTAGATCGGTAAAAAGTCTGCTCCCAACGACTCTTGTTACGCAGTTAGGTGGTCAGCATTGATTCGAAAGTATCTTATCCTCGGCAAACAGATACAGCTGAGCTCCACGATGCATGTGGTCTCAAGCGACGAGGGAAGCAATGCTTATCCGATCGAGGTTAAATTGCCGATTGAAACGTTTTGGAAGGCTGAAGAGATGATCAAGCAGGCTGAATACCAGCTGTCATCTGGCGAAGACCCACAGACCATCAAAGACACTTACATGAAGCTTTTAAAGTTACTTGCTCCCCACTGCACGACTGAAAAAGATCGTGCGATTATTTACGACAAGATCACCTGACATGACCAATAGCTTGAAAAAAGCTGTTTTTTTGGACCGTGACGGTGTTTTAAACGTAGATCTCGGTTACACCTATAAACTCACTGACCTTCGCCTTGTGGACGGCATGATTGAGGGCCTGAAAGCCCTTAAAGACGCTGGTTTCTTAATTATCATGATCACTAACCAATCTGGTGTGGCCCGAGGTTTTTTCTCTCTTGATCACGTTCATGCTTTTAACGATGCACTCACGGCTGCCATCAAGTCCCAGATTCCAGAATTTAAGTTTGATGCGGTTATGATTTGCCCCCATCACACGGACGGCAAAATTGCAGAATTTACAGTGGACTGTGCCTGTCGAAAACCCGGCACAAAGCTCATCACGGATGCAGCGGCTAAGTTGCCAATTGATCTAAAAAGAAGCTGGCTGGTTGGTGACAAGTCAAGCGACATCGACTGCGCCAACAATGCGGGTCTACGCGGAATACAAGTGACTCACGGGGGAAAACAATACCCACAAAGTAAGCAATCGTTTGCCACGGTAAAATCTCTCAAAGAAGCTGCCGACATCATCATCAAGCAATCACTTTGACTGGGCGATCTTATCAAGCAGAACCTTGATACGTGGGCCACAGCGCTGGCCTTGGCAGCCTCCTGATCCCGTGCCCACCTTGCGATTAACATCTTGTACTGTCTCGCAGCCCTGAATGCCTGCCAAAACTCGGCCCAAATTGATACCCTTACAAATGCAAACGACTTTTGCCATTTGCTTGGCTCTTTCCTCAATCACCTCTTTAGAACTTTTTTCTTTGTCGCCCAATCCAATTCTCCAAAATTTATAACTACATATACAAACCGTTCAGTCGACTGAGCCAGGCTGGATTCCATGTGGAAAAGATATAAACAGTCGCGTTACAGGCGCTATGAAACGCAATAGCTGGCCACAACTTGCCCCAACGTCGAACTATCATATCACAGCAAATGCCGAGGAGAAACGGGCCAAGTAGAAAGCCAACTTTCAGATTTATTAGCCTTTCAAATGTTGGCTGAGTATGCGCAACACTGAATGCTAGAGCTGAAAACCAAACCGACCATACAGGACCAGCAAAATGATCGAGGATTGGCGTAACCCCGGCTCTAAATACGATTTCCTCAAAGATAGGAATTACAGTTAATGTTGAAATTACATAGATGAGCTCACTTGATCCAGTAACGGAATAAGATGGCCCTCCTCGCTGACTTGAAAGCGCCAAGACCATGGAACCAACAAGAACTGTTATGGCTGGTAACCACGCCAGATAGCTTGTTCCCTCAAAGCGAAGAGCAGATCGTACGGCGCGACTCAGAAGGTAAAGTCCAACTGCCACCAGCATGTGGGCTACGACGACAGCCTTCCAAGGGGTCATATGCAACGTATCGATTATAAAAACATATAGCTCACCAAGGCTAACGGTAATCAACAGGGTGATAAAAACCACCAAGAGAGTACCGAAAAAGCCTTTTTGGTTAGCCTGCATGTGTTCACCGATATCGCCTGGAAGAACGAGCCTGAAAATTATTTCATTTAAAGGCCCAAAGCTTTCGCCCTAAGCGGACAAGCCCTTTAAAAAGGACTCAAGATTTTTACGCTGTGACTCTGGAATTTTGGCAAACTTCAGCCCGATCATTCGTCCACCATCACTACTCCAAGCGACGGTAGCCTTGATTTTATATTCCTGGAGATTCTTAAGATCCAAATCACCGAATGGATTTTGCGCAGGCGCAGCAGACTGCTCAACGGGCACCGCACTCGCACCGCTGCGACCGCTATCTGCGCCGCGGCCCTTCAATTTTTTATCTACCAGAGCTTTTTTCTTCGCTGCCGCTGACAAATTAGCGACTGGTTTGCCGCTCTTCTTTGCGGAGGCTGACGCCTGTTTAGCCGCAGCCGAAAGTCCCTGCTTCACTGCATTGATGACTGGTTTTAAAACTGCTACGGCCGTCGCACCTTGCAAAGACCCTGACGGCACACCCAAAGTCACAATAAACTCTTCATCACGAAGCAACTTCCCTGGATTATTCACAGCCATGCAAACGCCACCAATACTTATATTGATCAATCGGCCGTCGAATTTTGGCGCACGTTTACCGCGGCCCTCGCCTTTGCCGGTAAGAAGGGTCGGATAATTTACGTCAAAGCGCTTAAGAATTCTGTGTCGATTGATCACAAACTGTTCGATGCGCTTCTCAAGCACGTCAAACCGCACGGGCTTTGGAATCCAGCAGCAGGCATCATGGTAGAAGAAAAGC
>JBAXLR010000170.1:0-6258 GCA_037134655.1 bacterium
ACCCAATCCGTTGGCATCGACTTAAGACCTGATATTAGGGCCACCAGTGGCGTTTTGAAAATTATCGCCAGACCACAATTAAAAATGGTCGTTTCAAAATCCCGCGTCGGCGGCAAAGACACCACTGAACATCCAAAATCATCCGGACGATGGATCGAATCCTACGGCGTATTAACCGCATCCGATAAAGTTCAAGTGAGTTTTGGTCTGCAGAACTATCAATGGGGAGCTGCTGAATCTCTAAGCCCCAGCAATCGAATTTTTCACGAAAATCTCGACGGTAAGGGACTTCTTTATACCGTAGAAGGCCGACAGTTAGCGCGCGTCAACATCACCTGGAAAAAAAATCTCAACACAGTTTTGATGAGCGAGACAGAGAAAGCAAAGGACCTAGCTGATTTTCGAGCTGGAGAGACCTTTCAAACCCGCGCCCTCATGAAACACGAACTGAGTTGGAATGATGGAGCAGATTATTTCGGGGTTGTTTTTGGCTCTCCCGAAACGGGTGACTCCTGGATCGGCGAGTACTTCAATATTGTCGTGTTTGATGGTCTCAGTTTTTATGCAGATGCGGCGCATCAAAAAAATTCCGAGGCTTGGTATCCCGTATTCGAAAAGTCACCCTTAGCTCCGACACAAGATGTCGTGCAACTCCGTCAGTCAAAACTCGCAAGTGATAAAGTCTACACCCTAGCCGTGGCAGGAGCTCGCTATAGCTTTGAAGGCGGCAGTGACTTAAGATTTGAATACATCGCAAACGACGCGGGCTGGACGAAAGAGGAAAATGAACGTTCGGTTCTAGCCCTTAATCTCAGTTCGCCCCTTCAGGTGGCAGATTACACCCAAAATTTGCAGCGTATATTGAAGCCCGGCCTTGAGTACCGTGGGCGAAGTTTTGCGCTCATATCAATGCGCGTCCCGGACGCATTCGAGTTTAAGGATCTCACGCTGTATGGCCGGATGTTACGATCCCTTGCGGATGGCAGCTCAACCATCTACGGTAGCCTCGAGTACGGTTTTTGGTCAGCATCCACCCTACTCGTTTCGGCCTACGCCTCTCAAGGCAAGCCCGAGTCAGATCTCCGGGGCTTGGCTAGTAGTGCCGTGACAGCCGGCATTCGTCAGGATTTCTGATGCAAAAGCACCCTCTGATTGCTCCTCTGCTGCTGATAGCCATCGGTGCAGGCTTATTTTTTTGTGTCGGGCAAGTGGAGGCGCCAATTGTGGCAGGGCTCTGGAAAAATCCTTGGCCAGCATTTAGAGATTTTATGGCTAACAGTGTTTATGAAGGTGACACCGTGGGCGCAAGTGATTTTGGTGTTACCGCTGCTATCGTCTGTTTTTTTATTTGGCTCTATCGTCGCAAAACTGGTTCCCAATATGGCAATTTCAGCAATGACAATTTAAAGTTCATTTGGCTGTCTAGTTTTTTGACTGCTATTGTCACCGTCCACAGTCTGAAATGGATCATTGGTCGCCTGCGACCTCACGTATTTTTTGACACGACGGGCCAGCAGCTCTTGACCATGGAAAACTTACACGACCTGAGCCTACCTGGATTTCTACCACTGCTCGGCCCTCGCGGTATTGGCCTGAACAGCTTTCCTAGTGGTCACACGGCCTCGTGTGCCATTTTATTAACCTTTAGTTATGTACTCTGGCCCAAAAATCGAGCCATCAGCCTAATATTTGGCCTAGTAGTGCTTATTTTTGCAGCCAGCATGGGGGCTGCCCGGAGTATGGCCGGTATGCATTGGCTGAGTGACAGCGTTGCGTCCATCTTTCTAACCTGGGCCTTGATTCACTTTAACTGGCATAGAATTTGTAAAAAGAAATCCTCGCCCTAATTCTAAGGTTAGGGATTGCCCCAAGCCCCCGAAGCCAAGTAAAATTTTGGTCTCTAATATAAAGAAAATTTTTCTTTTTTTAGCATCACATTGCCGAGCAAGGCGATGACGTTCACGAAACTATGGTTCTCATTCGGGGGCACAACATGTCAATTAGTGACACCATTATCGAACTGACATCCGTCAAAAAGAGCTACCGCTTGGGCGAAACCATTGTGCCGGCACTTAACGGCGTAAGTTTACAGCTTAAAAAGGGTGAATTCACGGCCGTCGTCGGTGCCAGTGGTAGTGGCAAGAGCACCCTATTAAATATGGTCGGCTGTATTGATGATCCTGACTCTGGCAGCATCAAAGTGGACGGCGTAGAAGTAACTGCTCTTGATGACGATTCGAAAAGTGACCTGCGCAATCGGAAGATTGGCTTCATCTTTCAGTCCTTCAACCTGGTTCCAGTTTTAAATGTTTTCGAAAACGTCGAATTGCCGCTGATCATCAATCCAGAAATTCCAAAGTCATCACACCGAGATCGAGTCATGCAAGCTCTCAAAGATGTCGGCATCGAACACTTGCACCGCAATCTTCCGGATCAGCTTTCAGGCGGACAGCGCCAGCGCGTCGCCATCGCGAGAGCTCTAGCCGGCAATCCATCCCTGGTGCTCGCTGATGAACCTACGGCTAACCTTGATAGTGTCAACTCCCATCGTATTATCGACTTAATGCTTGAATTGAACGAGAAACGAGCGGTCACATTTTTGTTCTCCACCCACGACGAAAAACTAATGGACCGGGTCTCGCGCAAAATTCTGATCGCCGACGGCGTTATTAATGGGTCGGCAAAATAATGAACATGGTTTTAACCAAACTTGCGTGGCGCAACCTTCGACGTAATATTCGCCGAAGTATCGCTACCGGTATGGCTATCGCAGCTGGATTTACTGCCTTCATGATCGCGGCAGGCTATGCATTCCGTGTCGAAAGAGTTTTGGGCGCGTACACTCAGTATGCCCTACACGTTGGGCACATGGGCATCTACAAGAAAAAAGCCCTCGAGATGTACAGCATAAAGCCTAACCAGTTCTCTCTTACAGTGGAGGAGCAAAAGGCGGTGGAAGACGCCCTTGCGCAGAGTAGTAATATTGAGATGAGCGGCAAATATTTGGTCGGACAGGGGCTAATGGGAAATGGTTGCAAAACTTTCCCTTTTGTCGCCGATGGTGTTGATCTGCGCGTCGAGTCACGTGTCAAAAATCATCCCAACCTCTTGGCCTGGAACCCCCACATTACAGAACTTCGAGAAGGGGATCCTATCTGGACCGTTCCGCTCGAAATCGGCCCCGTGGCGATTTCAGAGGGCCTGGCAAAACTTCTCGGCAAAACCAAACTACATCGTGATGTTGTGGGTAACAAAACCGTACTGGTCACAGACTGCGCTGCCCCAGATGCTAAAGAGCTGATTGCATCCGATGCTAACGTCCAGTTAGCAGCGGGCACTTGGGATGGCACTTTGAGCGCCCTGGATGGCGAATTTGTCATGAAGTTCACGACTGGATTGGTTGAGACAAATAACACGACAGTTGTCCTGCCGGTTGAACGTTTGCAGATGCTCCTCAACACTGACCACATTATGAATTTTAGTTTGTGGCTAAAAGAACCTTTATTCCTGTTGCCAACCTTGGACAAACTTCGGGATAAGCTCAAGAAGACCGCTCCAGAACTAGAAGTTCTCCCCTGGACAGACGAACGTCTAAGCCCTTATTACTCCGGCACCATGCACTTCATTTATGTGATGGTTGGATTTGTTGGTTTTGTACTCGCACTGGTTGTCATCTTGAGTATTTTCAATTCCGCCACAATGACCGCCATCGAACGAAGTCAGGAAGTCGGGATGTTTCGCAGCGTTGGCTACAACCAAAAAACCATCCGAAAACTTTTTATACTTGAAGGCCTTTTTTTGACGGTAGCTTCAGTTTTCGCAGGGGCTATCTTGGGCCTTTTGGCTATGTGGACGATCAACAAACTAGACATTACGATTCATCCGCCTGGCGTGGCCGGTGGCATTAGCCTCATGTTTGCACCCAACTCCCTCATCATTCTAACTGGCGCTATTTTTGTCGGCGTTCTTGGCATGCTTAGCACCTGGATCGCCGTCGCTAGCATCGTGAAGAAAAACATCGCTAATCTAGTGAGCGGCGCAGCTCGCTAAACCATAATCATCGTAAGGAGGAAGCAAAAAATGAAACTCGCTAATAAACTACTGCCAGGACTGCTAGGCATGCTAGCACTTGCACAAACTGTGCAAGCCAAGGACCCAACGGCCGTTGAAATACTGCAAGCATCTGACCGCGCGCGAGGGTCTGATGCCGTATCAGAAGGCATTTCGTGGGGCGTGGAAGTTCACGAGAAATCCGCCAGCACTGAAAACAAAATTTCATATGACCTAAAAGTTAAAGGTGCTGATGCTTTTGCTGAAGCAACCGCTCCAGCTCGTAACAAAGGCGAGACTATGCTGTTTAACGATCGAAATATTTGGTACTTCAAACCTGGGCTAAAAAAGCCTGTGGCAATCTCACCGCGTCAGAAACTAATGGGACAAGCATCCAACGGTGACATCGCATCGACAAATTATGCTCGTGACTATGAAGGTACTTTCTCAGGTTCTGAAAAAGTCGACGGTCAAGACACGTGGAAACTCGACCTAAAGGCCAAGGCTAAAAACGTAACCTATGATCGTATCCGCTACTGGGTTAGCAAGAAGGACCGACTAGGCATCAAGGCTGAATATCTGACCGTTAGCGGCGATGTTTTCAAGCGAGCCACGTTTGAGTACAAGAACAAACTGGAAGAGGGCGGTAAAAGCTACCCATTTGTCAGTAAGATGGTCATTTCAGATGCAGTGAACAAAGCTCTGGTTACAATCTTAAACTACAAACTGCCACGTCGAGAAAAACATGCAGACAGTCTCTTTAACGTCAACAACCTGGTCCGTTAATTGTCGTTAAGCACTGTACAAAAGGAGCCCTCGATTGCGAAATGCCGCCACCAATAGAATAGCCAAGATTGCCTGGCGCAACGTCGTCCGTAACTGGAGGCATAGTCTTGCAAGTAGCTTAGCTATTCTTGCTGGGTTTACAGCAGTTTCTTTATTTGACGGTTTCCTGATTGATCTTGTTAGGGTCAATGAGGAGGGCTACAGCATGCGCGGCATGCAAGGCGACATCCTTATTCAACGCAAAGACGCGCAATTCAAACTGATCGAGGATAGCTTTGAGTATGCTCTCACAAAGCCTGAGCAGGACGTAGTTGAGGAAGTCATTAAAGCCGACCCCGATTTCGATCTGCGAGTTCGATTTCTTGAGGTTAAAGGGATGGTCTCTAACGGCTTGAATAATGCCATCTTTGTCGGCGGATCAACTGACATAGAAGAGGGCCGCAAAATGCGAGGACGCCTCTGGGAGTGGAATGCGGTGGCCGGCAAACCATTTCACGAATCTTCTGAGGAAAACGCCGTGCTGGTCGGCACAGGTCTAGGCAAAATGATGGGTTGTGAGGCTTCGGTCAACATCACGAACATCATGCGCCGAGAGGGAGGCTATATTCCTGCCGAGCGATCATTCACGTGCGAACGACCCTCCCTCCAACTTAGCGCGTCAACGGAGGCCGCGCAGGTGAACGCCCTTGACTTGAAAGTCGTTGGAATTGTTGATGGCGGATTTCGCGAACAAGATAAGTACTGGGTCATACTGCCGCTACAGTTGGCGCAAAAGCTGCTCGACACTGATAGGGTCACAACTATTTCAGTTCGATTAAAAAATAAAAATCACATCCCGCAATTTGTCCAACGAGTCAAAAAACAATTGCGCGATAAGGGTCTTGATCTTGACGTCATTCCGTGGAAAGAGCACCAAGTTGGCTCCTTCATGCGTGGAAGCATGGATATAACAAATACATTCCGCAACCTCTTCATGGTGATTGTTGTCACCATCTGCGTTTTATCGGTATCAAACACGATGATGAAAGCCGTCACAGAGAGAACGCGAGAGATCGGTTCGCTGCGAAGCTTTGGCTTTCTACAGCGTGAAATTGCAACTATGTTTGCTTTTGAAGGAGTCTTCCTGGCTCTACTCAGCTGTCTTTTTGGCGTGATTGTTACCATTTTAGCCTCGATTGCCATTAATTTTAGTGGCATCACTTATAAAGCTGGGCTTTTGTCGGCGCCCATTTTTCTCACTGTCGCCCTAAATCCTGTTGTTTGGATCTTAAACACCCTCTGGCTAACAACCCTGGCGGCTGGGACGGCTTGGTTGTGTTCTCGTAAGGCTGCAAAAATGGTGATTGCTGACGCGATGCGTCACGTTTAAACTGGCTGACGTAATTGTCCCTAGCCACCGCTGTCTAAGTTTGTTTTCTCCTG
>JBAXLR010000171.1:0-6099 GCA_037134655.1 bacterium
GGCAGGCAAGCCAAAGGCGTCCCAGCCCATGGGATGCAGCACATTAAAACCACGCATGCGTTTAAATCGTGACGTGATGTCAGTCGCCGTGTAGCCCTCTGGGTGCCCCACATGCAGACCATCTCCAGACGGATAAGGGAACATGTCTAAAGCATAATACTTTGGTTTTGCCGGGTCCGGCTGTGGTGTTTTAAACGTCTTGTCGGATACCCAAAACTGCTGCCATTTCTTTTCGATTTGGGCTGGAACATAGTCATGCTTTTGGGGGCTGGCATCCGTCATAATTTTCAAACCTTTCACACTTTTTTACATCAACACAGAAATCAAGCCTGGGCGATACGAATTGGAGTTGCGCGAAGAAACCGAAACTTGTCGCCCCAGTTAATCCGCGTAACGCCATGATTGCCATCAGCAGCGACGATTGCGCTTTCACAGCGATTCTCAACCACGAGAGTTTTCTCATCTGGGTCAAAAAAACCATTGACCAAACTAAAATTTCGACCTGATGCTCGCACGAGCTCACGAACAACAAATTGAAACTTTTGGTCGCCCTTGGGCATGATGACTCCGCCAGCGGCAAAAATGCCAGCGGAACTACCTACCGCTGTGCTGACCCAAAGCCCCGAGCTTTTGTGCACCTCTGAACGCTCACCCAACGACAGGCGATATTTCGTCGTCGCGGCTGGATTGGCGTTCGAATATAAGAAATCATTGAGAGCGGGAGGGGTCTTGTATGAAGGGGCACCATCGGTAGGAAAAACTTCCACCTGAAGACGGCTGGACTCAAGTATGTTCAGTTTTCCACTGAGTAGATCACCCAAAATTCCGTCAAGCCTGTCAACACCCCCAGCACACAAGTAACCGACGCTGGTGCCAGAAGATCGAATACCAATCAGTGTGATTCTGGTGGTCTGCACCCTATGACTCGCCGCCAAGAGCGTCCCATCTCCTCCAAGGGTGATCACATACTCAGTGTCAGTATCAGGCATCCATTCAGCCTGATCGACGTTGACCTCGCGGTACTGCAGACGCAAGTTTTCCAATGCGGCCCTTGTCTTAACCAAGGCCGCTTGATGCTCGTCGTGGGCAAGTTTAATACGGTCGAAGTCTTCCGCAGGAAGCGTGCCCTTTTGAAACTGGCTCTGAAACCAAGATCCATGCCAGTCCCAACCCGAGGTTTTACTAACGAGCAAAACTTTTGCCATCAGTCGAGCCTAGCCCCCAGCGCCTTGATCAGCACCTTCACCTCTTGACTGACCCAAGCTCAAGTACTCAGGATTTTCCCAAATCTTGCCCTTCTGTTCTAATTCCTTGCGCAAAGACTTCTCGTATGCACTCATGAGCGCATATCCGGCGCTTGAGGCCGCCGTTTCAGCCAACTCTTTTTTCTTCTTCTCATCTAGTTTTGATTCATCGACTTCTTGGCGGGATTTTAGTTTCAAAATCACTTTGCTACCACGCACATCAAAGACACGGTCAACCACAGAACCCGCCTTTGATAGCTGTGCCAGGGCATCAACCATGGACTGGTCGCCGTCAACTTTTGGTAACGACATAGCGCCCGCGGCAACTTGGCCGGTTGATTCCCACTTCGCGCCTAAACTTTTTACTGACTCATCAACTGATTTACCAGCTTTTAAGTCCGCCAAAATTGCATCGGCCTTTTGCTGCAGTATGGTGGGTGCTCGTTCTTGTTCGATCAATTTACGAGCGATCTCATCTGTTGCCTGCTCTAAAGTTGTTTGCTTTGCCTTCTTTTTCTCTTCGACTTTAATGACATGAAAACCGAAGGGTGACTCAACAATCTGACTGATCTGACCGGCATTAAGTGCGAATGCGGCTTCACTGAACTCTTTTACCATGGCCTCGCGATCAAAAAATCCAAGATCACCGCCACGAGACTTCCCCGACTCTTCATCGGTCATCTTGGTGGCGATTTTTGCAAAATCAGCACCTGGGGCTTTTACTTGCCCAAGGATATCCTCCGCTCTAGACTTCGCCTCCGCCTTGGTTCTAAGAGCGCCCGCACCTGAAGCGTTGCGCGAACCTTTGTAGCTCACAAGGATGTGGCGCGCTTTAACGCGTTCTTTGGTGTTGTAATCAGATGTATGGCTTTCGTAGTAGCCTTTGACTTTAGCCTTACCTGCATCATCCAAGAACTTTTTAAGGTCCTCAGGTGAAACCGTCACTTCCGCCATGGAAGGCTCCAGCTTCAGAAAGTCGGCTTCCATTTTGCCCTCTGAAATCCGGTAGTCCAAAGCCGAGGCTTTTTCTGAAACGTACACCAAGCCTGAGACGAACTGTCTAAACTGTTGAACCGTCAAACTACGCCGAATCTCTTCGGTAAAAGTCGCTTCTGTATATCCTTGACGGCGAAGATAGTTTTCAAAAGACTCCGTGCTGAATTTGCCCTGCTCATCCTGGAACGCCTTTGCCTCACGGAGCATGCGAACCACATCGTCTTCTTGCGCTTGCACCCCAGCACGCACTGCCGCTTGATACATGACCCGCTCATCAACCAATTGACGCATCACATATTTGGGAATTTCCCCCCGAAGCGATTCAAATCCCTCTTGGTATTGTGCCTGCAATCTTTCCGACATATTCCGATAAGCTCTCTGAAATTCAGCCGCTGTGATTTTTTCACCGGCGACTTTAGCGGCACTTCCAGACGGTAGCATCATCATGTCGCTTTCAGGCGTACAAATCCCAAAAAATGTCATCGCGATGACCGATAATCCCAGGAGAAGGTAGGCACCCGAATTGCGAAACAACTTTTGCCCGTCCACATCCGCAAGAACTTTGTCTTTCCAACGTAGCATCCTAACAAGTCTCCCTGACTAAAAATTCCTGACGCCGTAAAATCAATTCACGGGCTTTGATTCGCCTCGGCTTTGGCATCAGTACGTAAAACCACGCACGGCAAAATAAGAACATGATCAATACAAGTTGGTAACTGCTGCAGAACCGATGCAGGGAAAACAAACTCTATCCCAACAAGAATCCCACACGACCAATCTCCAAAATGCCTGATTTTGCTGATCTTTGTCTAACATATTATGAAACGTGTCGACGAATGATCATTTTCTAATCAAAAAAAACATTGAAATCCCGCAAATCCCGTCGGGAAAAGATGTTGCGCACCAAGCCCGCTTGAGGTTTAATTTTGCCAAGATTAATAATGAAAAGCACGTCAGGCGTGTGAAGTTGTAAAACACTTCTTGTTTTGAGCTTTTTGTTAGATTGGACCTAATATTCCGACACCTTACGGAGGCATTACTTATGATTTTTGATTGGCTAGCGGGACTTTTCTCGAATGACCTTGCTATCGACCTTGGAACAGCCAACACGCTCGTCTACGTCAAGGGAATCGGCATTGTAACAAATGAACCATCCGTCGTCGCCGTACAGCGCGACGCGCGTGGCGGCAAGAAGATCCTTGCCGTGGGTAAAGAGGCGAAGGAAATGCTGGGACGAACACCAGGCTCTATCGTCGCCATACGCCCGATGAAAGACGGCGTCATCGCAGATTTCGAAGTCACTGAAGCCATGCTTCGTTACTTCATTGAGCGCGCACATAATCGCCGCACCATGGTAAAGCCAAGAATCATCATCTGTGTACCTTATGGCATCACAGAAGTGGAGAAAAGAGCCGTTCGTGAGTCTGCCGAATCAGCTGGCGCCCGCGAGGTATACTTGATTGAAGAACCAATGGCAGCCGCCATCGGAGCTGGCCTCCCCATCACTGAACCAAGTGGCAGCATGATCGTAGACATCGGTGGTGGCACGACCGAGGTCGCGGTGATCTCTCTTGCCGGTATCGTCTATTCGAAATCTGTGCGCGTCGGTGGTGACAAGATGGACGAAGCCATTGTCAACTACCTCAAGCGCAAGTATCAGCTGCTGATTGGCGAGAGAACCGCCGAACAGATCAAAATCACGATTGGAACCGCCTATCCAGACGAAAACCTGAAAACGATGGCCGTCAAAGGCCGAGACCTCGTGGCAGGCATTCCTAAAACAATTGAAGTCAACAGTGAAGAAGTTCGTGAAGCTATCATGGAACCAGTCAACACCATCGTCGAGGCTGTCCGTGTCGCTTTGGAAAAAACTCCTCCGGAACTAGCGGCAGATATCGTCGACAAAGGCATCATGCTCGCGGGTGGTGGCGCCTTGATTCAAAATCTCGACGTTCTTCTACGCGAAGAAACCGGACTACCTATCATGATTGCGGATGATCCGCTGTGCGCCGTAGTTTTGGGTTCGGGTAAAGCTCTCGATCAGATCGACATTTTGAGCCAAGTCACAGTTCAAGGCTAAGAATTCGCTCCGCAAACCCAAGGATTATCGTGGCTATAAGGTTATGGGGATCTGTGGGTATCATCAGCAAGAGAGACGGGTCGAGGTCTTGAAAGACAAGCTTCGACCCTTCTTTAATGTTTGGGCTAGCGGCCATCTTTCTTAGTTTACGGTGCCGGCCACTGGGAGGTCTCAGGACATGGGTCAAAAACGCATACGCTTCTGGTTGCTGCTGGCTGGAGTTTTTATTGTTCCGCTCATGTTTTTCTCCACCCAGTTGACCCCATGGGGAGCTGGAGGTGGCTCGAGAGCCGCGACTTTGGTGCAAGATTTATCTTATCCCTTCGCATGGGTTTGGCATGAATTATCGACAGGCCTTGATCGGACCTGGGAACGTTACGTTAATCTTTCGGGAAAATCCCGGGAAAATGAACGTTTAAAATCCGAACTGCTAGCTCTTCAGGCGAAAACTCTGGATTATGATGAACGACTGAATGAGGTCAATCGGCTTCGACAATTGTCGGGCTTCGCGCAAATATTACAGGATAAGTTTGTTGCGGCCGAAGTTTTCACCGGCCAACAATTGCTACCCTTTCACAGCATACGCATTTCGAAAGGCAGTGCTGATGGCGTCAAAACTGGAATGCCAGTGATCGCGGCGCGTGGAATCGTAGGTAAAGTCATTCGCTCGGGCTTTAAATTCTCGGATGTCCAGCTGCTAGTAGACTATGACTCAAATATTGACGTTCTAATCCAAAGAAACAGGATCCGCGGTGTTCTTGGTGGTTTCGCTAACGAGAATTGCCGCTTACAACTGCAACGTGGATCAGAGGTTCGAATCGGAGATACTCTGGTCACTTCTGGAATTGTCGGAAGCTTTCCCAAGGGAGTGCCAGTTGGCAAGGTGGTCAGAATCAGTTTTGAAACTGATAACGTCAGCCAGATCATTTATGTGGAGCCCTGGATCGATCATCGTCGGCTGGAAGAAGTCATCGTCCTACTGAGAGACGACCCTGAACTAGGGCGGATCGCCGAAGCTGGCGGTGCTGACTGGCTGGATAAGTCGATGAATCCGACCAGCGGAGGTTAAAGTCTAATGTTGGTCGCGATCAAGTTTGAACGTTAAAGGTCAATGCCACGTGAATATCGAATTTGCTCTAGAGTCACCGAACTTCTCCACCAACGACGAGCCGCGTCGCAGGTGGTGGCCGATGCGTCCCGCAACAGGGATTCTATGGGCCGACATCCTATGGCTCATTGTGATCGGCGCGATAGATACATATATTTTACCAGCCGTAACAGATAATGTTTTACCGTTTAGATTGATGACGCCTTGGTTGGTTGTTACGTTCATCGTCGCCAAGACCGAGGCCGCCTTTATCGCTCTTTTGATCGGCTCCCTGCTGATCGAAACCAGCACTGGAGCGCCACGCGGCTTCTATATGACAGGCTACTGGGTCATCTTTGCAGTACTAACACTGACGCGAAAAACTCTCTCCTGGCGCCACGCCGTGCCCTGGCTTGTGACGTTCTTTGTGTCCTCATTTTTTCTAGCCAACTTCGAGACCGCGGTCATTTTCGTACGTCAAGACCCAACCCAACTTGATTTCTTTCATTTCGCAAAACAAACTATCCGCGTCACACTTTGTGTGGTGGTAGGCATGGCTCTCGCTCAATCTTGGATGTATAGATTCAAGGGGGACAGCCCCACGCCATGAAAAAAATGTTTCGCTCTCCGCATTTGATGATCGAAAGTCGATTTTTCGCAGCCAGCGTTCTCGTGGTGGGCGCAATCCTATT
>JBAXLR010000172.1:0-6022 GCA_037134655.1 bacterium
GGAGTTGCCGTCGAAGTCGTAGCCAAGGGACCTGTTAAAAACGTTGTACTGGATGTCATGGGCGGTATTAGGTCTGGAATGACTTATTGCGGCGCTCTCAACATTAAACAACTGCAACGCAAAGCCCAATTTATGGAAATAACTCCGGCCGGATTTCATGAGGGAACACCCCATGCTACTGGCCGACTTACCCGTTAAAGACCAATGAAATGACACCTCAGCTTCCTAGTCTTGAATTAATCGAGTCCATCCACAAATTCCCGGGTGACTTTACGTTTAAAGTTATCGGGGATAGTCGCTCTGACTTTGCGGCTGACGCACTAAACTCGGCTTTGGCAGCCTTAGGCCAAGACCGGGACGTTCAGCATTCTTCGCGGCAGTCAGCCGCAGGCAACCATACATCCGTCACCCTTTCGGTCCCTGTAAAAAACGGCTTAGAGGTTCACGCCGTTTATCAAGAACTACTCAAAATCCCTGGCGTACGCGCTTTATTTTGATTTTTTACCAAAAAATTTTTGCTCATGTTCCGAGCCACGAGTCCGACAACTCTACTGTCCACGGATGGGCTTTGGACGTTTAAATTAGTGGTCAAACCAAACCGGACCATAAGGAGTGGGAAGATGAGCGACAATAAAGAAGCACCAAAGGAAAAAAAGGAAAAGAAAAAACCAGAGGCGGCCGGCGACGAGAGTATTGTGCATGTTCATCAAGTACGCGCAAAAAAGAAGTCAATCTGGACCCTTGAACGCTGCCAAAAATTTGCTCGTCGATTCAAATCAGAGACCGAGTGGGCGGCTGGATCACCGTCAAGCTACAAATCAGCTCAAGCACATGGCTGGGTTGCAATGTGCGTAAAAGGCGCCCAGAGCGGAAGAAAAATCAGCTAATTTTAGTTTAATAAAAAAATCCCGTGAAGAACCGAACGGCTCTCCACGGGATTTTATTTTGGCAAGAACTACTTCCGCAGTTCCTTACGTAAGATTTTACCCACGTTTGATTTCGGGAGTTCCTTTCGAAACTCGAAGAACTTCGGCACTTTGTAGCCCGTGAGGTTGGCCTTAGCAAAGGCCTTAAGCTCCTCCTCAGTCAGACTTTGATCTTTTTTCACAACAAATAGCTTAACCAGCTCACCAGAGTGTTCATCAGCTACACCCACAGCCGCGCACTCAAGCACTTTGGGGTGCGCCATTATCACGTCTTCAACCTCATTGGGGTAGACGTTAAAACCAGAGACAAGAATCATGTCTTTCTTCCGATCGACAATTTTAATGAATCCGTCGTTCGTCATAAAACCGAGATCGCCGCTTCTAAAAAAACCATCTGGAGTCATAACTTTAGCGGTTTCTTCTGGCCTGTTCCAATAACCGCGCATCACCTGCGGGCCACTAATACAGATCTCACCAACATCACCTGTCTTGCACACACTATCGTCATCGTTGCGAATCGAAACAACGGTTGAAGAAATGGGAACACCTATAAATCCATTATATTCTTTATTACTAAGGGGATTAATACAAGCAGCTGGTGAAGTTTCCGTAAGCCCATAAGCTTCGATCAGCGCGACGCCTGTAACTTTCTTCCATCGCTCAGCGACTGCTTTTTGAACCGCCATTCCACCACCTAGCGCCAAGCGTAAGGACTTAAAATCTACGCCATCAAAACCAGGGTGATTGAGCAATAAGTTGAATAAACTGTTTACACCTGTAATGGTAGTAAACTGCCATTTCTTGAGCTCTTTGATGAAGGTCGGGACGTCGCGCGGATTGGTAATCAAAATGTTTAGTCCGCCGATGGAGGAAAACGTCAGCATATTCGCTGTTAGTGAGAAAATATGATAGAGCGGAAGCGGAGTGATGATCACCTCCTCACCAGGACGCAAAGCGTTCTTAATCCATTCACGAGCCTGCATCATATTAGAAACAATGTTACCATGCGTCAGCTCCGCCCCTTTGGACACGCCCGTTGTACCACCGGTGTACTGCAAAAACGCCAAGTCGGAATGTCCAAGCTTGGGTGACTTCAGGCGACTTGCCTGCCCCCCTTCGACGGCTGCGTTGAATCTAATCGACTTTGGAAGATTGAATTTAGGTACCATTTTTTTGACGTGCTTAATAACGAAATTGACAATGTGATTTTTTGGAAATGCAAGCATATCACCGATGCCAGTCGTTATCACATGCTCAACACGAGTATGGGCGAGGACCGCTTCCAAAACTGATGCCGAGTTCTCGAAGATCACAATGGCTTTAGCTTCAGAGTCCTTGAGCTGGTGCTCAAGCTCCCGCGCCGTGTAAAGGGGATTACAGTTGACCACAACCAAACCAGCGTACAAAGCGCCGACAAGAGCGATTGGATACTGCAATATGTTCGGCATCATGATCGCGATCCGGTCGCCTGGCTTCATCTTAAGCTCGTTTTGTAGGTAATCACCGAATCTTTTACCAAGGTCAGCCAACTCAGCATAGGTCAGCGTGGTTCCCATATTATGAAACGCTGGTTTATTAGCGTAAGTCTTAAAAGACTGATCAAAAATATGGACAATATTATCGTAGATCTTGGGATCAATCTGCTGAGAAACACTAGACTCATAGGCTTTGTACCAAACGTGACTCACTGCGAATACCTCCGTAAATATTTCGACGCGAATACTAATTTCCAAAACTCATAAAAACACTAACAACTTCTTCCCGGTTAGAGCTACCATATCAGGTCTGAACACTTATAAGAAAACCCTGTGTACAGTTCTGATGTTCTGAATGCGTCGCATTTCACCTTGATCTTCGCCGGACACCTCTTGATCAGTTCTTATAACCGCCATAGCCCGGCCGCCTTTTCTGTTCCGACTTAGTTCAAAAGTCGCGATGTTGACATTTTTTTCACCTAAAAAATGCCCAAGATCACCGATCACCCCAGGCTTATCTTCATTTTCAACCAAAAGCATATGACCACTTGGATCGGCCTCAAAATAAAAATCATTGATCAAAGACAGCCTGATGATCTGATCGTCAAAAACAAGCCCCCCAACCCGAAGAGAGCTTGAATTAGAGCCTGACAATGTGATTTTCAGTGCCGAGCGATAGCTATCGAACTGGGGGTCAGCATTTTCGCTAACATTCAAACCAATCTTGGCGGCGTGTTTCTCAACATTTACAAATGAAACATAGTCATTCACAATATGCGAGATATAGCCCTTAAGAAAACTTAGGCGAATCAGAGATGGATCCACTCCAGCCAAATTTCCCCGGTACGATATCTCAGCCGAACTGGCGTTAAAATTCGCGATTTGCCCAGCTAAACTACCGAGCTTCTCTGCAAGCACTGCGTAACTTTTGACTCGAACGTCCTGAATGACGCCAACCTGAGGCAGGTTAACTGGATAATCAACGACGCCCCCATCAATCGCTTTTATGACTTGATCAAACACAGTTTCGCCGATTGCGATCTGAGCTTCCTCGGTTGAGGCACCGATATGTGGAGTACACCAGACTTGATTACTTGCGACAAGCTCCGGCAATGGATTTGGCTCAGCTTCAAAGGTATCCACAGCAAGTCCGGCGAGGTGTCCACTGTTTAGAAACTCAAGAATGTCCTGCTCGCGGTAAACGCCGCCACGAGCGGCATTAATAACCCAACTCCCTTTTGGCATAGTTTGAAACACTGCTCTATTTGCCATGCCCTTAGTTTCTTTATTGAGCGGCACGTGGAAACTAAGTACATCAACATTCGAAGCCAACTCGAGCAAAGAAGAATAACGCGTGACACCATGTTGTTCAAAAATCTTCGCTGCAAGGTATGGATCATATGCCGCAACATCCATGTCAAATCCATGGGCGAATTTCGCGACACGGTGACCAACATTACCTAGACCGACAATACCCAAGCGTTTACCACGCAATTCACGCCCAGTAAACGCATGTCGATCCCAACCCCTCGATTTAACCTTTACGTGGGCCTGCGGTATTTTCCGCAGCATAGACAGCAATAATCCCATGGTAAGCTCAGCAGCACTATTTGTATTTTTACCAGGACAATTGATAACAAGAATCCCTTTATCAGTGGCGTAAGGGATATCAATGTTACCGACACCTACGGCCGCTCTAGCCACAACCTTTAGATGCTTACCCGCGTCTAATACAGATCTATCAACATCTGTCTCACTTCGGGTCACCAAGACCTGAGTATCTTGAATCAATTCAAGGAGAGTTTGCCTGTCACAATCTGGCCGATAATTAATCGTCAGTCCCGGGCGAGACCGAAATTGCTCGATCGCGCTTTGGTGTAACGCACCAGTGATTAGGACATTGACGTTAGACACGATTTTATTCTCCAAGGTGACTCTCACCTTTTTGCCAGGGATTCATGACTCCCAACTATCTGCGGGTCATATTTTGTCCGTTGAACGAGGCTAAACCTTCAGCCGCGTTCAAGACGCTTCCCCTTACAACAACACGCCCATTTTCTACAACCGTGACATTTACTCGGCTGTTTTTCTGCCCCCAATACTCAAAGACATCGCTGCCAAGAGATTTTGCCGGATATCCCGCTACAAAAATTGAACTTGACGCTTTTGCTGGCACGGGATGTTTCAAACGTAATTTCACCCAATTCGCAACAGGTGCCACCTGGATAAAACTCGGCGTGACGGCAGTACATTCAGAGACAGATTCCCGACAAGGCGAAATACTGATTTTTTGAAGATAGAATCCCGAGACATTTTCATCAGAATAGGCGTTTGCACTGAGATTTACTGACTTTTCGCCCACTCGAAGGTTTTTATTAGCTGATAATTGCCAAATGCTTGCTGATTTCTTCGGCAAAACGGCAGCCCAGCGATCGCCGGTTTTAAGTAATAAAACATTTTTATTCACATGATTAATCAAGCCAAACAACAAACCCCGAGCTGTACTACGTGCGTCGGCTTGGTAATTACGCAGAAATTCAAAAGTATCACTCTTGGAACCATCACGATTAAATGAAGTTACAAGAATCAAACCACCACCATCTTTTGCAAGTCGGGCTGGTTTCTCGATCAAACCAGTAAGACGTATAACCCAGGGCGCATCGCGCTCGACACGAAGCCCCACTTCTTTTGCACGTTGCACAAGAGCAGGTAGAATTTCTTTTGCCAAACCACTCCGTTCCGAATTAGTCACTTCAAACCAAATCGTCTCATGATCGGATCTAAACGAATTGAGACTAGTCTTTGGATTTTCACCGGCGGAGCCCGTCAGCGTCGAATCTACGATCACAGATTTAAACGGACTACTATTCAATTGCTCCGCAGACTGTGCAGATGATTTCTGGTCCTGCTTGACGATGTCCCCAGTTTCCTCGCGAGCACCCTGAGTATTTACATCGTCGTTTATTGCGTGATTTTTGGATGGTAACAGTTGAACGCTAGACCGTAGTTCGATTTCACTTTTTTCGGGTTTAAACGGTGGAATAGCAAAGTTTTTTGTGACAAATAGGATTTGCTCATTAGTTTTTTTAGTAAGACTTATGGGCACCGCTCCACCTAGAGGTACACGCATATAGCGTCGCCATTCACCGAAGCTATCAGTTGTTCCGACTCGTTTACCCGAATTTTTAACTATCGCCCCGGCGATGGGCCGACCATCCGCGTCAACCGCCCTAACCTCGAAGTAGGCATAAACTAAATCTGGCTGAACGAAGTATGACCATGGCTTTGATGTATATATCGAGAAAGCCGCAAGTCCTGCAACTAACAGGACGATCGATCGATTTGAGAAGAATGCAGCAATTGTTCTTTTGATGGACTTCTTCATGCCTGAGCCTAAAGAAGTTATGCGTCTATCGTTTGTACGCAGATTGGCTGCCCGTGCAGGACACTCTGCGGGTGTCGGCGAGCGGATGACGGCAAGATTAACTGCAGGCTCCGAGTCAATCATCCCTTCGTCATATATTTCAAACGGATCGAGGTTTGCTTCAAGCTTCCGAACATGGTCATTTCCCGCAAATCCCATATGGATAAAGCCCCTTTCAAAGACATCGAACAGCGACT
>JBAXLR010000173.1:0-6022 GCA_037134655.1 bacterium
ATGGCAGGATCGACGTTTTATAGCCAAGCAAATGCGTGAACTAGACACATTTTTGCACTACCGTCTGATCGATGTGAGTACAGTTAAACTTCTTGGAAAAATCTGGTTTCCAAAGGATTTTGAAAAAGGTCTTGATAAAAAAAGTAGCCACAGAGCTTTAGACGACATTAAAGAATCAATTAATGAGCTTAAGGCTTATCGAAAAATGCTATTCAAAAATCCGTCGGCCTAAAATTTCCATCAGGTAGATTTCAACCAAATCAGGATCGATGAGGTCATGGAGAACCACAAGACGACACCCATGCCGAGTGCACGCGCTCCAACATTGCGTAACATTTCGCGGGTTAGCTGGGCGCCAATCAGAAATATTGCAACCTTTAAAATCGCCTTGCCCAGCGTATTAATAACATCGTAAACCATTGGCATATCTGGTAGCAAAGCATGCAGCACAACAGCTAACACAAAGAGGACAATGAACAAAGGTACTCCGGCCCTTCCGCCTTGACCTTTGCCATTCATCTTTAAAAACAAGCTTGTACCAAAGACCATGGGCACTATCCAAAGGGCACGAGTTAATTTTGTGGTAATAGCAACCGCGACACTGTCAGGATGAAACTGAGTGGCAGCACCAACTACTGAACTGGTGTCATGGATCGCGATCGCAGCCCACAAACCAAATTGCTCCGGCGTCAGATTAAAAAAATGGCCCAGCGGCGGAAATACAAACAGGGCCACTGCATTGAGTGAAAAAACCGTTGCCATGGCGACAGCCGTCTCTGCTGAACTGGCTCCGACAACGGGTGACATGGCCGCGATGGCGCTGCCACCGCATATTCCTGTACCAGCCGCGATGAGAGAACCCGTAGTGTTTTTAACTCCCATGACCCGCGCGACGAAGAGCGCCAGAGCCATGATGCCAATAAGGCTGACAAACGTAACAATCACAGATTGTAGTCCAGCTTTTTGCACCGCGTGTGGATCCAAGGCAAAACCTAGACCCACGATTGATATTTGCATGCAAAGTCTGCCTGCATTTCTTAAAGCTGCTGGCAGTGACCATTGCAAGGCGAGACTGAGGATCATACCCAATGCCAAAGCCAACGGGGAGCTACACCAAGGACTCGCGGCAAAAATTAAAAATGGCACATAATAAAGTAAAAGCATGGTCAAAGTTATATCATGCAAAACACAAAGGGCAACCAGCCATTTGCCGGTTGCCCCATACGTTATGGAATATGACTCAAACTAAGATTTCACCAGCTGTAACCCAGGCCGATATTAACTTCAGGCATTGGACGAGTCGCCATCCGAGTGTCAGGCAGCGTGTTGTTGATCAATGCTTCATAATCGGCTCTAGCCATTGGGTCTTTACTATCAACTGTCATGGAGCGTCTAAAGTTATGGGTGATGCTGGCACCAACACTAGCGATCAGACTGTCAGCAAAGATCCAGCGATTACCGAATGAAACACTCAAGCCGTGGCGCATGTCTGTAATCAAATCTGTCTCGTCGTTTGGCTGATCGAGTACGGAGCCGGTCGACAATGAAGATGCTGTTGACATATCTTCTGTGTACCGATTGGCGCGACTGTTAATTCGCATCCAACTATAAGCACCCTTCAAAAACCAGCCACGCATGGACTGACCTTGCTCAAAAACACCGAACGTCCATCGAAATCTCATCGCATCGAGCTTCTGGCGCTCTCCTGGCCATAGGTCTTCTCGGCGATAAGTAGCACCGCTATCGTCGCCACGTACCAAGAACGTACCTGTCCAGAACTCTGGGCCAGTTGTCATGTAAGCGCCGATATTAAAGTCAACCGTTGCACCATACTTACTTGTGGTTACGCCGTTGACGCTCTGCTCATAAACAGACGATGCTGGTGCGATCGGATCAGCTTCCAGAACAAGCCTACGAACAACATCACCTGCATAAACCTGCTGCGCCTCCACCACTGACATCACCACAGTTCCTAAAAGAACCATTCTCGCGATTTTCAAGGGACACCTCCTAATGCTTCCAAATCTTTATTCCAAAAATTTATGTCTTGTTTCTAAAAACACAAAGTTTACGAACAACCGAATTATGTCTCGCCTATCGGCGTATCTTCTGGTAACTGAACGGGCAAAATTTGCCCATAGCCGTGGCCCGAAACAAACGGCATCGGTCGGGAAATCGTGCATTAAAAAGTGATGAAAATGAAAACTAAGCCTAAAAGTTGGATGGAAATTCGCGCCCTATGCGCAAACGATCACCGTCTAGGCGATCTTCGGCCCTGGCTTGGTCAGTTGACCCAAGAAATGGCGGATTGGCCGGATGTAGACGCCCTTAATCGCGTCACGTCCCGTCAAGAGCCAGGTTTTCCCTGGACTTTCATGAAGCAGGAAAAAATACCCAGCCGGGCGCGTTCGAAGGGCATGGCGTCACTAAGCGGCTACCTCCACCTCGTACTTGAGGAACGAAAAATTCCTATTCGTGAATTCCTACTCCATGATCTTTTAAACGCACTATCATTTGTCATGTTCCCGTTGGCAAAAACTGCCCTAGCCTTGCGTCATCGCTCTGAGTCCCCAGATGGAATAACACCGGGGCAGAATAGGACCCGAACTCAAGATTTACTGACCATATTTGATGAAGGCGGAGTTATCCGTCTCAATTCCCCGAGGGGTCAGAGTAGGGATCTCGTGTTTGGACACGCCGTCTATGAACATCTAATTAACGGAGCTGGCCTTCGCGCTGCACGTCTGGACTTCAACCTGGGTGATGAAATAATCGGCAGACCAATACAGGAACTGACAAAAACAGCCGATTCCCTGCTGGCCAGTTGGTTTGTCGATGACACCTGCTGCCTATCGGCCAGCGAATTTGCCAGCGTTGAGATATCCTAATGACCCATGACGTCTTGCCGTCACACCTGCGTTTTGGTAACGTAGCGGCCCTCCCTTTAGCAAAAATGGGGGCCCTTTAAAACCCTTGATAACCCGTTCCATCTAGGAAGGAATGACAACATGTTAATCGGCGTACCTAAGGAAATTAAAAACCGCGAAAATAGGGTCGGAGTTGTACCAGGTGGCGTTGCCCAGCTTGTTGCCGCCGGTCACAAGGTCATCATTCAAAAAGGTGCGGGTATCGGAGCCGGAATTCCAGACGAAAAATTCGTCGCAGCTGGCGCGAAAATTGTCGAGACCAAAGAGGACGTCTGGGGCCAGGCCGAAATGGTTATGAAAGTTAAAGAGCCGATTGAGCCTGAGTACAAGCTCATGCGCGACGGCCAGATTCTTTATACTTACTTACACCTCGCGGCTGTTCCAGAACTTACTAAAGAGCTGGTGAATCGCAAAGTTTCAGCCGTCGCTTATGAAACAATCGAGTTAGCCAACGGATCATTGCCTCTGCTGACGCCGATGTCTGAGGTTGCCGGGCGCATGGCCGTGCAAGTTGGAGCTCAATGCCTACAGAAACATAACGGCGGAAAAGGTCTACTTTTAGGTGGAGTTCCTGGCGTAAAACGCGGTCGCGTTGTCATCATTGGTGGTGGCGTCGTTGGAATTAATTCCGCAAAAATGGCCGTTGGTCTTGGCGCAAGCGTCACAATACTGGACGTCAATGCGGCCCGTCTTGCCTATCTAGATGACGTATTTGGCAACAACGTTACAACTTTGATGTCAAACCCTGAAAATATCACCACGGCTGTACGCGAAGCTGACCTTGTCGTCGGCGCAGTCTTGATCACAGGAGCGAAGGCTCCGATGTTAGTCAGCCGCAAAGATGTCGCCAACATGGAGCCTGATTCCGCAGTGGTTGACGTAGCCATCGACCAAGGTGGTTGCATTGAAACAATCAAGCCTACAACGCACGATGACCCGGTCTACAAGACTGAGGGTGTGTTGCACTATGGTGTTACAAATATCCCGGGTGACGTACCAAAAACATCAACTTACGCGCTGACAAATGTAACGCTTCGGTACGCCCTGGAACTGGCCAACAAAGGCCTGGCAAGAGCACTTGAGCAAAACGAAGCCTTGCGCAAAGGTCTGAATACTCACGGTGGCAAAGTGACGCATAAAGCAGTGGCTGAAGCGCTCAATATGCCGTACTCGGCATTCTAAGAAATGCAGGGAATCAACCTTAAGCGGGATGTGCTCAACCTTACAGTGATCGTTTCCGCTTTAGGTTATTTCGTCGACATTTATGATTTAGTTCTTTTTAGTATCGTGCGTGTTGCCAGCCTTCGTGACCTCGGTGTTGCGGAGGCTGACTTACTTTCTGTCGGCATTCGCTTGCTGAATATGCAGATGACCGGAATGCTCGTCGGCGGAATCGTCTGGGGTATTTTGGGAGACAAACTGGGCCGGGTCTCAGTCCTTTTTGGTTCAATACTCATGTACTCCCTTGCAAACATCGCAAACGGCCTGATATCGAGTGTTGACGCCTACGCCTGGCTACGACTTGTTGCCGGTATTGGACTTGCAGGTGAACTAGGAGCCGCTATTACTCTTGTTAGTGAAAGCTTACCGAAAGAAAGCCGCGGCATCGGAACTTCAATTGTCGCAGGCGTGGGCGTATCAGGAGCCCTTCTGGCGGCAACCATTGGTAAACATTTCCCCTGGCAGTTTGCCTACATCGCAGGTGGTAGCCTTGGCCTACTTCTTTTGATCTTGCGCGTTAAAATGCTTGAAAGTGGCATGTTCAGCCAAATGCGCGACGAATCCGACATTAGTCGCGGTGACATTAGAATGCTTTTTACAAACCTCGAGCGTTTTGGTCGCTACATGGACTGCATCCTGATCGGAATTCCTCTTTGGTTTGTTATCGGCATTCTTGTCACCTTTAGCCCCGAAATCTGTAAGGCACTGGGAGCTACAGGCGTTGTAAGTGCCGGTGACGGAATTTTTTGGGCCTATAGTGGCCTCGTAGTGGGTGATATCGGCAGCGGACTTGTCAGCCAGTGGCTTAAATCACGCAAAGCCACCCTTTGGATTTTTCAGCTCGCTAGCGCTGCTTTGATTTTGCTGTTTTTATTTTCGACCAACATGTCGCCTAATTATTACTACTTTCTTTGCTTCATGCTTGGCTGCGGCGTTGGATATTGGGCTATCTTCGTGACCGTTGCGGCTGAGCAGTTCGGAACGAATTTACGAGCGACCGTAGCGACCACAGTACCAAACTTTGTTCGCGGCAGTGTGGTCATCATTACAACCGCATTCACTGCCCTGCAGGCAAAAGTGGGAATTGTACAAAGCGCTTTAACGGTTGGAATGGTCTGTGTCGCGATCGGGTTGTTTGCTTTAAAGCGACTCAAAGAAAGCTTTGGCAAGGATCTGAACTGGCTGGAGAGCTGATACCGGTAAGATCAGCTTCTGACGGGCTGGCACCAAGTCAGCTAATTTCCAAAAAAACTCAAAATGCATCAATTATCGTATAAACTTGACCTATAAAAAATTTCTGCAGGATATAAGCGATCCTCCTTAATCAAGGAGTTTCCTTTCAAGGCGATTTGATATGTACTCTAAAATTGATAGAATGATCACAGAATATCTATTTTAGCGATGATCAATTTTTCAGGGCTAAATTCCATGAAACAATGGCTCAATTATCACCACCTTTTCTACTTTCGAACCATCGCCCTAGAGGGCAGCGTCGTAAAGGCTGCTAAAAGACTCCGCCTCGGCCAACCCACATTGAGTACTCAGCTAAGAATCTTTGAGGACCATATAGGTCAAAAACTGTTTGAGCGCGAAGCCCGCACTTTAAGGCTGACCGAAGCTGGTAAAATGGTTCTCGACTACGCAAATGAGATCTTCAAGCTTGGCGACGAGATGGTGGAAGCGATTAATGATCGTCTAACGTCCAGCCGCGTTAATTTAACGGTTGGAGCGCTGGACAGGTTCCCCAAATAGGCCCTAATGTTATTGGCGTCCTTTGCCCAGAAACCGGCCGATTGCCGGGTTCTTTTCTTGGAAGTTCCCTATGAAGAACTCTTAAGAAAACCGAAAGAGCACACGTCTGACTTCAAGTAACA
>JBAXLR010000174.1:0-5976 GCA_037134655.1 bacterium
TGGATTGCCGCCTGGGCTTCACGTGATGTGGGGCGTTATATTAGTCACTATGCCCACGATTTTAATAATCAGGGCAAGAACAAGAACCAGTATGAATCCTACAAGCGAGCTGTTTTTGGATCATACAAAAACATGCTCGTAAAAATGACCAATCTAAGAGTTGTGACGCACCCAAAATACGCGGTAGCCATGATGAATCAGATTTTCTCTGGAGATAATCGCTTTAAGTCTGACGGGCGCAAGTTGATTTATTTACGTCGTGATCCAGATGGCACCTGGAAAATCGTTCGTGAGCTATTTGATGACTTTATGATGCGGCCTGTGCAGTTTTCCAACGAAGATATTGCAGGCCTGAATAAGGGTGCGGCGATCAATCAGCCTGAAAAAGGCGTTACAGCCAGCACGGCGACACCTGTGGATAATCAAAGCCTCTAAGGCGCCTCCACACATACTTGATACTCAAAACTGCGACGAATCCCTGTCTGGCCTTAAGCTGCCAAGCTCAATTCTTTGATTGCGCAATGGTGAGTAGTCAGGGTACTTTGCTATGAGATATTTATGGAGGTACTCACTTTGAAGTCGTTTGCTTTGTTGGTTTTAGGCTTGGTTATTTGCGGAAGTGCGGCTAGCGCCGAGGATCTATTCAATCTTGATGGAAAGGCTTATTCCGACAAGGATTTGACCCCTGCCCAGCAGCAGCAAGTCTACGAGTCAAACATTCAAAATTTTGAGCAAATCAAGTCGATCGTTGACGGCATCATTTTTGACAATCACGTTATGGAAGAGTCAAAAAAGCAAAATAAGTCACGCGATGAAGTAGAAGCAAAAATCTTGAACGTCAAGGAGCCGTCAGAGCGAGCTATAAAGGCATGGTTTGAGGCTAACAAGACGAGAATCCCACCATCCTACAAGTTTGAGGATGTTAAGGGTGAAATAGCCAAGATTGTTAAGCAGGAAGAAATGCGGAAGCGTCGTGATGACGTCATTGCGAAGATCAAGAAAGACCGCAAGTTTGTTTTGAACCTAGGAAAGCCGACAGCGCCATTGATTGACGTTAAAACTGAGGGTTTTCCAGCCAAGGGCCAGGATGGGGCTAAAGTGACTATTGTTGAATTTGCTGATTATCAATGTCCACATTGCAAAATTGCTGCTGAAAGTTTGAAAAAGGTTACAGAAAAGTTTAAGGGTAAAGTTCGGCTCGTATTTATGGATTACCCCATAAATCCAAGTGGTATCAGTCGTTCGGTTGCTGAAGCCTCACACTGCGCGATGGAACAGGGCAAGTTTTGGGATTTTCACTATAAGGCATTCGATGCACAGTCGACCCTTGATAAGGATTCCCCTGCAAAGCTGGCGCGTGAGATAAAGCTTGATGAGCAGAAGTTCAAGGCTTGCCTCGACGCTGCCAAGGGCAAGTCTATTGTGGAAAAGGCACTTAGCGAAGGTGAGAGGATTGGCGTCAGTGGTACACCATACTTGTTGATTAATGGTCGCCGATATATGGGTGCCCATACTCCAGAGGCCATAACTAAAGAAATTGAAACGGCCCTGAAATAATTTGTGTTTCTACCCGCCGCAGCCCTCATGCCTGTTAGTAGCTGCATTGAGGGCTAGGTAAAAATTGCTCTGTTAAGTATTTCTGTTCGTGTCCGATTCCCTAAAGGCAGGATTACTGAGGGAGTTGGTGTGAGGTACATTTTTACAAGTCTAGCGATATGTCTTAGCTCAGTGCTGAGTCCGGCGCACATTGGAGCTGCCGCTGAGCGTGCAAGATTTGAAAGTGATTCAGTCGCAGAGGCCCGCAACCGAATATCAAATGTTCTTCAACGCTATTGTTCTGATGCTTGTGAATTAATTAATGTTGAGGCGAGTGCTGGAGAGCAGGTTGTTGAATCTGAGGACCTCGGATTTGAAGGCGTCGCGGGTGACCGCGTTCGTGATTTAAAAATAAATAATTTCACCGTAGATATTCAAGTTGATGATCGGGTTAGCACGGCCGATCAAGATCGACTGGGCAAGCTGATTGTGAATTCATTGCGTAGCCTTGGTTCTGCGGCTTCCGTAAGGTGGAGCTCCGTGGCATTCCCTCAGATTGGCGTTTCTGCCGAGGTTGAAGATCGTCTGAAACAAAAATTGCGACAGAGGATACAAGATGCCGTTCAGCAGGTAATTGATGGCTACTGTTCTAGTGAATGCGTTCTTGCGAATGTTGGAGTCGACGGACGACTGGCATCTCCAGATGAAACGCGTGGTGTTCCCGAACGAGAGCTGGTGCGCGATGTGAGTGGTAGAGGTGTTTTACGTATTTTGAATGTTGACGTAGACGTCAGTATGGATGAGAAATTACCAGAGACCAACAGGTCCAAGATATTCAACCTGATCAAAGCCAAAACCCGTTTTGCTTCTCCCGTTAACGTTAACGTGGTTCCGGTGGATTTTCCTGAAACTTCAAACAACAGTGCAGCGAAAGACCCTTGGGGTCTCGACCGTCTGCGGCAAACCCTGCAAATATTCCGTGATCTTGCTGGTACGAAGGAGATCATCACCAATACAACGCAAAATAGCTCAGCAACAAACTCAAATTCTACCAGCAACCGTGAGGCTTCGAGCGTTGAGCGAACAGAAGCCAGGGAAATGAAAGAAAGCTCCAGCCTTTTGAGTAGCGAAAAAATGTCTGCTTCAGAAAAATCAATTGCAAACAGTTCAAGTGAAAAAGCGGCAGAGACCACATCGTCCTCGGAAAAAAACCAGGGCATAGATAATCAGTATTTCATCTATATAATGGCTTTCCTTGTCCTGTTGCTAGTTCTTGGGGCCGTTTTCATCAGATTTGCGTCAGCTTCGCGCGATGCACGCGTTTTGATGGATACGATGCCAAACGGTCAAGCAGGCAAGCAGGGGCACTATAATGGCGTCGAACAAGCTCAAGGCGGGCTAAGTATGCATCAGGCTGCGGGAGCCTACGCAGGCCTCGTCAGCAAAGACTCATTGTCCATTAAGATGAAGATCGAAGGGTTACGTGAGGAGCTGTTGAGGGCTTTTGTAGACAATCCAAAGGTTGCTCGTGATACATTTAGTCGAATGCTGCAGGAAGAGGGCGTCGACCAGACGTCTCGATATGTTCATCTGTTCGGACCAATGATTATCTTTGATCTGATGAGTGATCCAAGCCTGCAGCGCGATTTGAATGATCTTAGTGAATTTTACTACAAGTCGACTTTTGCCTTCTCAGATGATCAAACTCTAGAGCTCTTGAATAACCTTAAAACTAAGGTCACGGCCAGCGAGATCCGGGTTATGGCCCGCAAAAGATCGGAGCAATTCGACTTTTTACATCATCTCGACGCGTCGCAGATTTTCAGCCTCATACTCGAGGAAAAGCCTCATATCCAAAGTATCGTTCTAACGCAGCTTGACCATGTTCGCAGAAGAAACGTGTTTGATCTTTATGCGGGCGAAGCGCGTGTTGCCTTGATGCGTGAGCTTTGCAAAGCGGATGCTATACCAAAAGAATATCTAGCTAACGTAGCAAAAGCCCTGCATAAGAAGGTTTTGTCTAGGACCGAGTTTGACACCGAGCAGTTGCGTTCAAGTGATATCATTATCGAGCTTTTGGAAAAATCATCTTTGCTTGATCAGCGTCGTTTGATGGCAGATTTGGTAAAAACAAACCTCGAGGCGGCGAGATTAATAAAGTTAAAATTGGTGACGGTGGAAATGTTGCCATATATTCGCGATGGACATTTGCTGGAAATCGTCATGGGTCTTGAACGACCAGAGCTTTTAACGTTCTTGGTGGGGGCGCCCGAGCACATTCGAGATTTACTCCTCAGCAAGGCACCTTCCGAGCTCGCCCAGAGTTGGTTGGAAGACATCGAACAGAGCTCTGCGATTGAAGAGAGTCGGTACCGCATTTCGGAGATGCGTATATTGGGACGAATCCGGAATTTGGCGAACAACGGAGCGATACGGCTGGTCGATATTAACGATAGGATCTTTGCGCCGCAGCATCTTGATGAAGTTCGCAGAAGTGACGGAGCGGTCGAGATGGCGCTCAGCTCAAACTCGGTCGCTGCCTAAACCTGTAAGATCCTGGAATTAATAAAGAAAAAGAATCAAAAGGAGGCTCACTGCCTCCTTTAATTTTATTGATTTGTCGTGTAGATTGCCGGATCGTCCTGCTCTATTTATTTGTTTGGCCGGACACCAGCAATATGCCTAGGGATTTTGGAGTCTTTTAAATGATCAATATTAGTAATGCTACCAAACGTTTTGGCGACCGGGTTCTTTACTCTAGTGCAAGTTTTCTTGTGCGTCCTGGAGATAAGATTGGCTTGGTCGGTCCAAATGGAGCTGGTAAGTCCACAATTTTTAAAATCATTGCGGGGCATGATCATTTAGATGACGGCACAGTGACTGTCGATCCTGGTGTTTTAGTGGGTTATTTTGATCAAAATGTCGGTGAGATGGTCGGTCGCAGTGCATTGGTGGAGTGTATTTCTGGGGCTGGAAAAGTTGCGGAGATTGGCATTCAGTTGGCAAAGATGGAAGAGCGTATGGGGCAGCTCGGTGAACACCCCATGTCGGACGACGAAATGGCAACCTTCATGGAAAGGTTTGGCGAGCTACAAATGGAGTTTCAAAATCGTGGAGGATACGATCTTGAGTCCAGGGCTCAGGCGATTTTGACCGGATTGGGTATTGGACCTGATATTTACAATAGGCCTGTCGAGAGTTTCTCTGGCGGTTGGAAGATGCGCATCGCACTGGCTAAAATCCTCCTTCTAAATCCTGATGTTTTGTTAATTGACGAACCGACAAACCACTTGGACATTGAAGCGATTGTTTGGCTTGAGGAGTGGCTTAAGGGTTTTCCCGGAGCAATTGTGATGACTAGCCACGATCGCGATTTTATGAATAGAATTTGTGGACGAACAGTCGAAATTGCCAATAAACAGATCACAACTTACAGTGGCAACTATGATTTTTATTTGCGAGAGCGTGAATTACGGCGCGAGCAACAAATCGCGGCCTTCAAGCGGCAGCAAGAGCAACTTTCAAAAGAAGAAGAATTTATAGCAAAGTTTGCCGCGAGGGCATCGCATGCGGCACAGGTCCAGTCTCGGGTTAAAAAACTTGATAAGATTGAGCGGTTGGAGATGCCAGTTGAGACTAAAAAATTATCGTTCGAGTTTGCATCAGCGCCGCGAAGTGGAAATGATGTGGTTAGGTTCGAGAATCTCGCCAAAAGCTTTGCGTTGCCAGAAGGTGGCGACAAGAAAGTCTTTAGTGGCGTGTCGGGTGTGGTGCAACGACTAAATAAAATTGCCGTAACTGGCGTAAACGGCGCAGGCAAAAGTACCTTACTTAAGTGCGTTATAGGATCAACCGAGCCCTCTGTGGGTCGTGCGGTGATCGGGGCAAGCGTCAACGTTGGCTATTTCTCGCAGTATTCATGTGATTTGTTGGATCCAGAAAACACAATTTGGCAGGAGGTGAGCAATCGCCTTCCGATGGCGTCTGTTGGTTATCTTAGAAATCTACTCGGCGCATTTATGTTTTCTGGTGATGACATTGAAAAGAAAATTAGAATGCTCTCAGGCGGGGAAAAAAGTCGCGTCATGTTGGCCTGTATTTTGGCGACGCCAGTCAATTTTTTGGTTTTAGATGAGCCGACCAACCATCTCGATATTGATAGTCGCGAGATCTTGCTTAACGCTCTTAAGGATTTTGATGGCACCATCATGATTGTTAGCCACGATCGATATTTCCTTCGCGGTATTATCAACCGCGTGTTTGAGATTGATCACGGCGAGTTGCGAATATTCGATGGCAACTATGACTACTACCTAGAGAAAACGGCGCATATTCATCACCATTGAAGGATTTCTTCGTCAACGGGCCATGGTAGGGTGATGTGTTCTCCTCGATCGGCGTTTTCATGGTTGAATTCAATGCAGGTGTCGATTGAGTTGG
>JBAXLR010000175.1:0-5834 GCA_037134655.1 bacterium
GTGATAAACCAATTCGATGGATTGTTGATGATGTACAAAAGTTTGTTGAACGAGAAGTGCGCAGAGGAAGTAAATACCAAGGGATCATTCTAGATCCACCTAGCTTTGGGCGAGGTGCCAACAACGAAGTTTGGCAAATTGAGGATCATTTGGTTCCCTTGTTGGCAAATCTAAAGCAGATTCTTGCCGATGACTTTCTATTTATCCTGCTTTCCAGTCATAGTAATGGGTACACACCGCTCGCCCTTCAAAACTTGTTATTGGGCATTGTCAATAACCAAGAAGGAACGTTTGAGGTTGGCGAAATGATCGTCAGGGAACAGGACTCTGGACGTGTTCTGCCTAGCGGTGCAAGCGCGCTCTACGTGCGTCGTTGAGGGCATTTGCAATGTCCAGTCTATTGATCACAAGTCCAAGTAATCAAATCATCAAAGACCTTGTAAAGTTAAAGAACCGAAAGGGAGATCGGGTATGCCGATCGTTTGTTGTTGAGGGCGCCAGAGAGATCGAGCGAGCCTTAGGCCAGGGGTTTTTCCTAGAGGATTTTTTTGTTTGCCCTGCATTATTGACCGAGCAAACTAGCGTTATCATCGGCAAACTAAGCAAAGCTAGGACGACAACGTTGTCTAAAGAGGCTTTTTCGAAGGTAGCCACCCGGGAATCAACTGACGGAGTTCTAGGTGTTTTTACTCATCGAGAATTTACTTTTGAGGATATTCTAAAACGCGCAGGGCAAAATGCGCCTTTTGTGCTTGTGCTTGAGAACCTGGAAAAACCTGGCAATCTCGGGGCTATTTTGCGCACTGCCGATGGTTGCGGCGTTCATGGTGTTGTGATTCTTGGCAAAGATATCGATCTGTGGAATCCCAATGTTATACGATCAAGCCTCGGCGGAGTCTTTTCGGTTCCAACTCTTTACTGCCCCGACCAAGAATTGTTTTTTGCCTGGTGTGCTAGAAACAACATAAAATTAGTTGCCGCGGTTCTGAGTGCGGTGAGTGCGCCCATTTACGATGAAAAATTAAGTGGACCAATTGCAGTAGCACTTGGTAGCGAGGCGCACGGCCTAAGCCAAACACTGCTCGCCAAAATTGATCGACCGGTCATTATTCCTATGCAAGGTATCTGTGATAGCCTTAACGTGTCGGTAGCTGGCGGAATTTTTATGTACGAAGTTCTGCGCCAACGTCATCAGCACTGACGTCGTTTGGTGAAAAATAAAAATTTAACAAAAAATACAGTGTTAACTGGGGTAAATCCCCAGGCCCATTAATGAATGCGTCCAGTGCCCGATAAGCCAACGAGTCGAAATGACTATTATATGTTGGGGTAGATGGCTTCATGGCAAAGGCGTCACGTAAAAAGTTTGAAACCTGTCCGATGCTTGCGCGGAGCGACTGGGGTTTATCCCATATAAACAGTCGAGGGTTATCCCACTGTCTCAGTGCAAACCAAAGTCCCGTAGGATTTCATGGACCGACAGTGGCGGGATGGCTAATCTTCTTGAATGGTTGCCACCGCGGAGAAGATATGCGACTTCCGGTCGGTGAATCAAAAGTTGGATCAGCCTGGCAAAATGATTCGGTTATAACTGGGGTTGGAGTTGGCAGTTATCATGCGTCTATTACTGTCGGCGCGAACGAAGCAACGATCACTCCATCAGCGGCTAACAGGTTAGTGAAGGTCAACAACTCACCCATATCGGGGCGCCAATCTCTCGAAGATGGCTGCCTTTTGACCATTGGCGAAGTGCATTGCATTTTCCGTTTCGCGTCAGCTTACTCTTCCGGATACACGTACCCGGCGACACCCGTTCCCCAGAATATGCCGGCCCAGATTTTGCCAATGGAGATGGTTTGTGGCTGGCTGGTGTTTTCGCGTGGTCCGTCCATGGGGCAGGATTTCCGCCTGATCAATGGTGAATGTCGGATTGGCTCCGAGCCAGGCATGGAGGTGAGTGTGCCTGATGCCAACCTTTCCAAGCATATTTTGACACTGTCCGTTTCAAGACGCGATTGCAAGATCACTTGGATTAGTGATCCAAAAAAATTAAGGGTCAACGGCCACGAAGTTCAGCCGCACCATGCCTTAAGGGATTCAGACGTTATCATATTCGATCATATGGAGGCCTATCTAAAATGGCTCCAAGTATGACGAGTAATATTGGGAGAAAAATCCTGTACGGCTATGCTTGCCTGTCAGTCGTTGGGTGTCATTCAAAGCTATTCGCCAACAGCCAGAAAAGTGGGAATACAGGTGCTATAAGTCGAGTCGCCGACGTTCTGGAGGTAAAGCATCTTGGGGATAAAAAAATTCGTTTGATTTTTAGTGCCCAAGAAAATAATGGCACGCAGCGATTTCCCATTACTACCATTGATAGATCAATGGTCAAGGTTGATTTTATAAATGTGTCAGCGCCCCCCGCTGATGCCGAGTCATTAATGCTAAACGGTTCCGGCGGAAGCGAACTGAGACGGGCGATGTTTGTTGGATTTAGTTTGCATCGAAAGCTTCGCAGTCGCGCCATCGAGGAGGTTCGAGCAGATGTGGGAGATCTGATTAAACAGCTGCCATCGGAAATGCTCACTGTTGCCTCCATTGCGCAGGATAGTGCGAGAGTCATCGCGGATGTTACTCCCCAGAAAAGCGACAACGTGAATCGCATATCTCAGCAGCTTCAGGCGTTAGAGCCAGAGGGCGAGGGACCAGCTTTGGCAGACACGCTTTGTGTCGCGGCAGAGAGATTTCACGCATGGGACCTGAGTTCATTCAAAAAATCAGACCAAAAAATTCTGATTATGCTTTCGACTCCCGGAGACGCTCCCGGCAAGGAAAGATTTCGTGGCCAGAACTGCTGGAGAAGTTTACTTGATCAGGGCGTGCGCGTGTTCTTCGTCTCCTTTGGGGAGTCTTCTGGTGTGAGTCATTTTAATCTTGCTGACGTGGCACAAGAAAGTGGCGGCTATGCACACCGTGTCAGTGGGCCGGTGGAGATGAATGCAGCCGTTAAAAACATTATCGCACTTTTACAAAACGAATATGTAGTTGATGTGACGGCGCCTGCAATTTCAGAGGAGGATCAACCTCTGGAGTTAAAAGTTCGTATTGCCTATCACGACACATCGTTTGAGAGTCATGTTTTTGATGTTGGATTTGTCATTCCTGCCCTTGCGATTGGCGCTTCGCCCTCGGCTCATATGCCAGGCAGCGTGGGTGTCGGCGGTGACAATGCCCAGGAGTTGAGAGAAAGCCATAGTTCGACTCTTAACGTTAGTTTGTGGGCCTTGGGTGTAACAGCTTTCTTAGGCATTGCTGGCGTCATCTGCGTGCCAATCATTAAACATCGCGCCAAGACCACAGCCTGCAGCACTTGTAGTTTGAGAGTTTCGCGTGATCATTCAGACTGCCCTTTTAGAAAGGTAACTTGCGTGGCAAGGTTGGTTTACATAGGTGGTCCAAACGCGGGTAAAACCATACCTCTGTTAGCAGGAACTACCAAGCTATCGCGATTCCCTCTCCGTGGCGACGGGGTAGCGGTACTGGGACGAAAGGTCGACTGGATTCACCATGGCACGATTACAATTGAAGGAACCAAGGCCATCTATACGCCTGTAAAAGTTGCTAGGGATAGAATTAATGGCTGGTTGGTCAATGAGCCAAGGCTTCTAGGTGTTGGTGGGGTTCTTAGGATTGGCGACCAAAATTTGCGATTCGAGATGAAGCAGCAGACGGGTGTTCGATAGCTGGGCGAGTGAGGAGTGATGGTGAGACGTTTTTCCCTGAAATTTAAGACTGGTCCAGCGGCGGGGCAGAGCTATTCTGTTGGCCCTGGTGAGTATTTTTTTATAGGATCAGGGGAGAACTGCGTCATCCGTATCAAAGAAGATCCTTCCGTCAGCGAGACCCACGCCTGCATTTACCATGATCCATCTGGTTTTATTCGTTTCAAAGATATGGGTAGCCAGTTTGGAACCTTCAAAAACGGCAAAAAAATATCAGGTGCCGTTGTGCTGAAGCCAGGTGATAGAATTACTATTGGTCAAATATCCACTTTCCAGAGTGCTTGGTGGAATGCTTTGCAAATGACTCGGCTCACGCGGTTCAGCGTTCTACCGCAGGGTCTGGCATTGAATCGTTCCGAGGGTTCACTGACCGAGTTGTTTGCGAACAAAAGCGTACTTATTGGTATGTGTCTCGCTTTTGTGTTGGTGTCCGCGGTGGCTTTTCGGAGTGACCTTTGGAATTTGGCGGCGCACCGTGATTTGGTGGTTGAGGCCGGTCCGGTAGATGGAGCAGTGCGCAGTCCGCGCGAATCAGGTGATCTTGGCATATTCAGTGGCGCACTCAGCGCAAAGCTATTTTTCTCGAAACCAAAAAAAGTAGCGAGAGCGCGGGTGGAGATTACGCCTGAGCGCCAATTTATCTGGGATGAGATAGTCGCAATCTCGCGCCGATTTGGTGATCCTCCACCCACGGCCATGGATCCTCGGTTTGTTCGAGAGGTAGAGCGGCATTTGAAAAATTTCACACGAGGCGGGTATCATAAACAGCTACTTGAGCGCAAACAATTGATGTGGCCTGAAATTGAGAAGGGTTTAATCCTCAAAGGCCTACCCGTTGAGCTCGGTTTTATCGTCTGGGTGGAGTCAAATTTTCAACGTGACGCTTTGAGTCCCGTTGGGGCTTTTGGTCCGTGGCAGTTCATGCCTGAAACGGCCCGCGAGTATAAACTAACCGTATCAAGTAAACTCGATGAGAGAAAAGACCTCGCCAGATCAACTGTAGCGGCAGCTGATTATTTCACAGATTTATTGAGGATGTTCGGTACTGAACGTTACCTTCTGGCTGTCGCTTCATATAATACAGGTCAGAACCGAGTGAAACGATTACAGATCGCAGCGACTGTCAACAAGGAGCGATCAAGTGATTTTTGGCACTTGAGATCCATGCTGCCAAAGGAAACTGCGGAGTATGTCCCCAAGTTTATGGCCGCGGTGATTATCGGTCGAAACCCAGGACGCTGGGACGTTTCCCATTAAAGTCGTCCTTCGCGAATTGCCACTTGTCGGTTAAAATGCCTGTGCAAAAAATAATCTGATTTTGATTTTTCAATTGAAGAGTCCAACAGATCATATTTTTTATAATATTTACGGGGTCTTGTAAGTGTCTGCGAGGGGTAATTTATAGTTGCCCCCATGGTCGCAAAAGGTATTCTCTAGCTCAGAATCATTTGCTGATTTTCCAGGACTTTCTGATGACCGGTGAGAGCTCGCCAGCACTTAGCTTTGATCGTGGAACCCTTATTGTTGAGGGGTTTTCGGATGCTGTCATGTCACGTCTTGAACCTTGGGTAAAATACGATCAACGCACCAAAAATTGGCGCGCCGAAGCCAGATGCTACCGCGATGTTGCAACTTTGCTACGAGATATGAAGGTCGTATTTACCGATCACGCTCGAGCCTACAGTCTCCTTAGCCTTGAGTTACAGGCGCCATTAGTGCCCAGAACTCATCAATCTGCGGCCATCTCGGCGTGGAAATCAGCCGGTTACCGCGGTGTTGTAAGTTTGCCCACGGGTGCCGGTAAAACTGTGTTGGCTGTGATGTGTATGTCAACGCTCGGACGCCCAACCTTAATTTGTGTTCCAACCATTGACCTGATGCACCAATGGCGAGGAGTGCTACAGAAGTTCTTTGCTGTTGAAGTTGGTATGCTCGGTGGTGGGTCTCAAGAGGTTAAAGATGTGACCGTTGCCACCTATGATTCTGCAGCGATCCATGCTGAGCGCCTCGGTCCGAAGTTTGGTTTAGTTATCTTTGACGAGTGTCATCATC
>JBAXLR010000176.1:0-5827 GCA_037134655.1 bacterium
CATCTTGAGTAGCTCCACCAGCTCCGCCAGCACCGCCGCCTCCGACCGTAACCGTGTAGCTGCCACCCGAGGAAACCAAATAATCTGTGGCTGTTCTAAACCCTCCAGCGCCTCCACCACCACCAATAGCGGAACCACCACCTCCGCCGCCTCCAACAACAAGGTACTCCAAAGGGAAACCATATCTGAAAGCGGACGATAACGTGACGCTTTGTCCGTCTGGATTGGTAACAACTAAGTCTTGAGCACCTCCGATACCCGCCGGTGTCATTGCAGTTATGGACGATGACGAAACAAAATTGACCCCTGTCGCGCTGTTTCCACCGATACGAACGGTCGTTCCGTTTATAAATCCATTACCCGTTATTGAAATAGTTGTTCCGCCACCAGCCGGCCCAATAGCAGGAGTAATGGTGGTTATAGTTGGAGCTGGGTAGCTGTAGGGTGCCGCATTCACCTCATTGGATAACGGTCCTTCAATGCTGGCTTTGACGGCCGCGAGCCTGTAATAATAGGTCCTCCCGCCCGTTAGACCTACATGAGTAAATACAAACGAAAGATTTGGTATTTTGTTTGACGTTGTGGTTACTCCAGGGTTGTTTGACCAATAAAGATTATAAGCCGTTGCATCTGGTACGGATGCCCAAGAAAGCCCGAGAGACGAATTATATCGCGTCGGAGCGGTCAAAGCGGGAGCCGCCGGAATCGTGACTAATTGGATTACAAAACTTCCAGAATCAGACCAATTCCCCGTTTCGTCGCGCTCTTGGACATAGAGAGTATGACTGCTGCCTATAGTGAGGGGTGTCGTTTGCGTAAAGGATGTATTCGTTGTCTGGGAAGCATCTGTGGTTAAGTCAGCGTTATTAAGCTTAAAGCGGTATGTTCCGTTGCCGCCGCCACTAGTCCAACTCCAAGTAGGCGCAGTCGTATTGGCTATCGGCGTTGTACCAGTTACCTTTGGGGCGTTTGGTGGCGTTATATCGTAGGTTATCGACCAAGGTGTGGACGCGATATTGCCGTTAGACGCCGTATCTGTGGCAGAATTAGCTGGTACACTGGCCGATACCGCCGTGCCCGTTGGATTGATTGCCAAAGTGTAAACTGTGGAGCTTATGGCGGCGAATGCGCCTGAGGTGGCATTTGTTAACACTACACTAGAAGCTGTAAATCCAGTAACGGCTTCGGAGAACGTAAATGTCAACGTGATTTCTGAATTGTTAGTCGGACCTGGATCACGATTAGATGTGATGGCTACAGTCGGAGCGGTGTTGTCATAAATAACGCTCCACTGCGAAGACGCCATGTTACCGTTACCAGCACTGTCGTTCGCTGCACGCGCCGCAATTGCCGCAGTAACGTTTAGCCCTGTGGCATTAATTTGTAAGGTGTAAACCGTCGCGCTTATCGCCGTAAAAGAGCCGGCGGTGGCATTATTTAACAAGACATCCGTTGAATCAAAACCGGTGACGGGCTCGGAGAAGGTAAACTTTAGCATCATGGAAGGGTTATTTGTGGGGCTAGAAATAGATGTCGAGGTGATTTCAACCGTTGGAAACGTACTATCATAGATTACTGAGACGGGCGCAGCCGCGATATTGACATTGTTAGATGTATCTTGAGCGGAGTTTTCGGCGACACTGATGGTGACGGTTCCTTGAGATGTTGGCGTGATACTCGCCGAATATGTGTTGCCTGATCCTGAGAAACTTCCCACTATGCCGTTATCAACAATGATATCACTGATGTCAAATCCAGTGACTGATGAAGAGAATGTGATTGTGACAGGGATAGAATTTGCGTTGGCCATGGTTGGCGCCGAGATGACTACCGTCGGTGCGATACGGCTGTAATTATATGTAACAGATTGCACAGGGGACGCTAGCCCGGCATTGTCACAGGTAATTACTTTTAAAGTGGTCGTAGCAGCGGGGATCGTCACGTTAGTAGGCTGAGCCGATGATGCCGCGCCAGATGAACACGTCGGATCTGTATTGTTGAACGTATAGCGAAATTCTTTGAAATTGATATCTGTGGGGGCGTTTTGCTGGATAGACGTGCCGAAGCTTGTATAAAATGATTTAGCGGGATCTGCTATGACAGGTATGAGTGGAGCTATTGTGTCATGGATGATCGTATCACTGACGCACGCAGTCTCGTTGCCCAGGGTGTCCTTATATTTCACGTAAACCCCGGCAGTACTATTAGTTTGTCCCAATGTCCAAGTTTTTGAAGTCACAAACGTTTCCCAGTTTCCGCCTGTATTACATCCCGGCAGATTTGTCAGATAAAGCTGTGAAGCATCAGCGGCGCTGAAGGCTAGGTCAACAGTTGCAGTGGCTGTGTAATTTGTCCCGTTATTGATTACAACACTGGGATTGGACGGCGGTGTCGCGTCAACTGTATAAGACGCTGCGGATTCCACGGAGTCAAAAAAGTTATTTTTTGTGGCGATGGACCTAAACGTTAACGTTGAGCTTAAAATCACCGGAGATGAATAAAGTGCCGAATTCGTTGTTGGTGAAGAGCCGTCCGTCGTGTAGTAGATTGCAGCACCAGGGGTCGATGTACTTAATGATATAGGCGTCGAAGGCCCATAAGTCCCAGAATTTAGGGAAAACTTTGGCGCTGCAGCAGTATCTAGGACTGCCAGAGTTACGTCTGCGTCGGTGGAATTTCCCATTCCGTTTGTTGCTACTATTGTATAGGTCGCAGGAAGCGCAATTTGCGTAGCAATACCCGAAATAACGCAGGTAGTCGGATGGATAATTAAACCCGCTGGTAAGGTTGCCGTTCCGGTTTTAGTATTACACGCAGTAATATTTGAGCCGTTGCTTGCCAAAGAAGTCGGATCAACCGACATAGTCAGGCCGAGTTTTATTTTTGTACCAGTTGCGCCCACATAACTGAGTGTGGGCTTGTCTGCAAAACTTGTCCCCGCAATAGTGGCTCCCGCGGGGCCATATGTTGTGCCGATGATAACTTTATCTTTCGAGGGCAGGGTGACAGTCCCAGGGACTCCGGCAATGACTCGGCCTGCTAGGATTGTCTCAGGTTTTATCAATGCCATGTCAGCAGCTTTAAATCCTAAACTTGTTACACATCCCACTTGGCCATCTTTGACGCAAGGAGGATAAACCGCGCCCGCATATCGTTCACATGCTTTTAGAGATGGATTATCGGACGTCAAGGCGAACGTGCCAGCGATCTGATTAGCGGATGGTCCGTAGAGGGTCCCTGTTCGGACTTTTGAGCTGTCAGGTACTATGACATTACCTCGCAGATCTTGAATGGATATTCCTGAAATAATAAAATCGGCCTTCAAGAACGTCATGTCGACCGCCCTGAACGCATCCGTTGCTAGGCACCCAACTTGACCGTGAGTGGTGCAGCTTGGGAACATCTCTGCGGCATACCGTTCACATGACTTTAAAGCAGGCGGCTCCTCTGTTCTAGCGACTACTGCAGTGGTTATTTTCTTCTCTGCCACACCAACTTGAAATGTTCCAAACTTCGTTGTTTGAAACGAAACTTTATTTTTGGCGCGCGTTACATTTTCACCAGGAAGAATTCCAGCTTCGAACTTTGTTTCGCCATTTTCAATGATCGTCCAGCGGTACATCACCACAATGTTATCGCTATTTGCGTCATTTAGACTTAAAGACAGCGATCCAAAAGGAATTGATAGGGTCATAGGGTTGGTGGCTACGACGTCTTGGCTTGCAGTAAAACTGACGCTTGGTCCGCCCACGTTTATTTTGTTGTCTGTAATTCCTAGCGTTTGACTAAAGGAGCTTGTTGCCAGTGACACCCCTTCACCCACCATGATCGAAACGGGAATGGATAGGGCAGAAGGGGGAATCGCCACGGCAGCACCGGCAATGGCACCTTCGGTGATGCGCATGAGTTGGGTCTCGGCTTTGGTCGGGTCGATTTGTGAGACGAAATTACCTTCGCTATCAATGGTGGTCTGGAGGTTTGCCACAGCACCCATTTTGTTGGCGGTGGCCTGCTTCATAAAGGAGTCTTCACAAGATGTGAAAACTAATGCTAACCATAACCATGAATGGATATTGGTTAGATGACTTGCATGAGTGAACCGTTGCATAGGTAGAAATCCCCATAGAGCGGAAAAACCGCAGTAGCCCCTTCTCTTTTATATGGGGTTCGGCCTGACAGTGGCTGGCCTTGAGAGGTCTTAGATATGGCAATATTGACGGCGACTTGCGAGAAAATCTAAACCCCTAGAAATACAAGATATAGGAGCGATATTTGGGTTCAATTTAAAAGAGTGACTCACTAAGTTTTTCAGCTTTTTTGAGGTCTTCATCAGTGATCTTAAACTGACGTTTTACGAGATTCTCTTCGTGTTCAAGATTAATGTCAAAAATCCCTGGATCATCAGTTGCGATCGTCACCTGAAGCCCATGTTCCATGAATCTTTTGAGGGGGTGAAAACTTGGTTTTCCCATAGCACCTATCCTGATGTTGGAAGTGGGGCAGGTTTCTATGATGGGATTTTTTAATTTGATCGCGTTGAGGGCGGCTGATTGAAACCTTCGCGTGTGGTCAATCAAATCCTCGTCGTAGTGCCACGCTACGGATTCGTTATTGGTGTTTGCTTCGATTCGTTGCGAAAGCCATTCGTAGTCTTTCGTGGTGTAGTCGCCTTCGGAGAGCTCATTATGCCACGTACGAAGCCAAGTTAAATGGGCTTGAGTTTCCCTAAGGGGTTCATTAATTGTTCGGCCCATTAAAGCTTCGGGAGACATCCCCAGGGCCAAGGCGTGACCTAGTCGGCGTACACCAATTTCTGATGCCTCAAGACACCACCTTGCTGCCGAATGTAAGGCGACATTCTCCCACATTTCTCCCACATGATATAGGATTTCTAGCGCATGGAGCCCTTGCCTTCTGTCATGATTAATTTGCTCAAATAATTTCTTTTTGACGGTGGGCGGATGCCCCCGTTCATTGCCGCAAAAGTCGATCCCCGTGATCCAAGGTTTTAAGTCAGGATGGTCGGCCAAAAATCCCAAAAGGAACTTATAGGAGTCCCACGCGTCTACGTCTTGTCTGCTAAATGATATGGCAAGTCTTGGGTGATAGTCGTTTGTTTCATATGAGCGGGCACAATTGATTAGATTTTGAAGATACTGGGCCCTTTCATGGGGCGGAAGGTATAAGGGCAAGAATGTTCTATATTCTTTGTAGCCGATCTCTTTGGCATGGGCCGCGAAGACATTTTTGGCTAACGTCAGATCATCGGGAGTCGGCGGGAAAAGAGCTATCAAAAGATTGAACTTTGCCTGAAAGATATCGAACTTATTGACGGCGCCACAGATGAAATGGCGCTTAAACTGATCAAAGCCATCACTGCGATTCCACCACGCTTCGGGGTTGATTACAATGCCGGTTGCTTTTTTGTATTCCGATAAAAACCACTGAAACCTTGCGTCGTATTTTTTGGCCCTCTGAAAACTTTCTTTGAATAGGTCTTCAGCCGACAGGCAGCCATAAAGATGCAGGTGATTTTCATTAGTTAAGATGGGCATTAATCTAAAACCTTGTGCCGTTGTATGCCGTCTCGCAACTCTTTTGAAAAGATATCAGCCACGTCCGAAGAGTTGTACCTGATTAAAACTGTCTCTGACTTGTCTACGAGCCAAAGTCCAGGAGCGAGGCCTTTTTGTTTTCGTATAAATTGCCGCCTTGTGCAATAGACTTCCCCCTCGCAGGCATTGCTTCTCTCGCTAAAATGCAGGGCTAAAATTCCCGCAGACTTAAGGAACTGTGCCGGTAGGGGGACCTTGGACGGCACGCCGCT
>JBAXLR010000177.1:0-5813 GCA_037134655.1 bacterium
CACCACGAGGGCGTTTGTATCCTTGCTAAGCGTCGTACTCCGACTACCTGGGATCAATTTCTAGAATGGCTTGAGGAGAACCCAGACCATCCGATTGTTTCTCTAATTATCGAGGATGTTGAAAACCCTCACAATCTTGGCGCTATTATGCGCAGCGCTGCTCATTTCGGCTGCAAGTATTTGATTTTAGCCAATGAAAAAACCTATAAACCACCGGCCGCCTTGCTTAGAACCGCTGAGGGAGGCGGTGAAGTGGTTGAATTAATCTGTGCACCCCAAATCAGCGTCATTGGCGCCGAACTGAAGCATCGGCATGTTTCGGTCCTTGGCACTGCCGCGCAAGGCCGAATTAGACTTTATGAACAGGGCTCAAGTGGCCAGCTGCCACCGCGTGCTGCCATTATCATGGGAAATGAGGCGCGCGGACTGACGCCGGAGGCTCGCAAGGCCTCCACAGGTCTCATCGCCATTCCCGGAACTGGCGAGGTTGAAAGTCTCAACGTTAGCGTCGCTGCCGCGCTGATTCTTGGTGAATACTGCCGCCAACACGGCGCCGGCACTCTCAACGCCTAACATCCTAATATTGCGATTTTTTAGCCAACGGGGCCCTCGACTTTCGCTCCTTGACAGAGACCTCGGGGCCAGTCTATAACCTCTGTTCTCTCGTTTCTGCGCGGGTATAGCTCAGTTGGTTAGAGCGCCACGTTGACATCGTGGAGGTCCGCTGTTCGAGTCAGCGTACCCGCACCATCCTCCAGCACCAGTAATAATTGGTCCGAAAGCAGAACGTTTCGGGCTGCTCTTGCTTCGATTAAGTGGTCACTGGCTGGACTTGTAAAGGCAACCACTTAGGCGATATCTGGAGCGACCTCATGTTTATACACTCCCTTTGTCTATTTTTTGTTTTCAGCGCGCTGAGCTCAAAAGTACTGGCGCAAAATGTGAGCCAAGGACGCACTTCCAGCCAGCCTGATAGCATTACATCAGAAACCAAACTTAACTCTCAACCCCCAGGATGGTTAATCGGTCTAGACCTGGATGCAACTCCAGGACAAATTTTTGAAAAATCCTATTCTAACGTCAGGATCATCATCGAACAGAGACGAGAAAAAGAAAGCTCTACTACAAATACTGAATCGGAAAAAATCTCCTCAAAGATCGGACGGGGCGCAGTCGTCCTAAACTATCGTTCACTCATCAATTCAAACAATATATTTCTCCATGCGAACGCGATGACCATGAGAGATCTGACTACCTCTGACGTAACAAAAACTTTTTCAGAACCACCCGAGACTCAGTATAGCCTGCGGAGAAATGGTGACGAAATCATCCCGGGTGCTGGCCTCGGATTACAGTTGGCACCCGGATTTTGGGCTGGGTTTCATGCCGATTGGCGCCGTAAGTACTACAAGTCTTTTATCTCAAATAAGCCTGAGGATTCGGATTTCACATCAAAGAGTGACGCTAGCCAACAAACTATGGGGTTCGAATATCGCAGTTCATTGGCTCACCTGGCGCTTGAATACTCTGTCTTGAATACAGAAAGACGAACAACCAGGTGGTCTGCCCCAATGCATATAGCCATAAATGACAAATTATTTGCCGGATTTGAATTTAGTGGTACAGAGCAGCTTGATTTTGCATCGGACTACAAAGCGGCAGAGTCAACTTTCCATTCTACGGCTGGCATCGAACAGTCTGGACACACGCTCTCCGTGCAGTTCGAGTACCAAATCATCAAGTACGGCTCTGTCGATCCGGTTAATTCTATAAAATCAAAAAATGGATACATTACTGCAGCAATAGGTCAGGAAAATGGGCTTAGATACCTAATTTGTGTTGGTTATCTAACAGAAGCCGAGGACGGCGGCGCTGCATACTTCCGAAGAAATGAGGGCGGTACAATTTTGCTCCAGGTAGCAAGAGCGCAGTAATGTCGCAATTTAACCTCTCCTCGCGTCTCACAGCAATAAAACCAAGATCACCAAGCATCACCGGATTAGATCTTGCCACTAGTGGTCGCTCCATTTGGGTTTTGCGAGACGACGAGCTGGGTGGCTTTTGGGGAACAAAATTTCGTAAATACGCCTCGATTATTGAGCATTGCCTTCGTGAAAATGTCAGCGAAATTATTTGCACCGGTGGCATCAATAGTAATAATTTAGCTGCCGCCGCCGTGTTGTGTTCAGAGTTTGGAATTAATGTAACAGCTCTTGCTGTGGACGATCACGAACATGATCACAGTCAGGCCACGGGTAACCGAATGATTATTCGTACGGCGCTTTCAACCGAACGTCTCGTGGTGGTGCCCAGGAACGAAAGACAGTCCATCAACGCGCGCATGGACGAAATTGCCAAGAAAATAGCCCATTCGGGCAAAAAAACTTTGGTACTCCAGGAAGGTGGCGGCTGCACTCCAGCAGTCAAAGGCTGCCTCACATTGGCAGATGAGATTTTGAAAGAACGACAGGAATGGTCTGATGGCACCCTCCCAGACCATATCTTTATTGATTCAGGAACCGGACTTACCGCTGCTGGTTTACTGGCTGGTCTAAGATTAAACGCGCCAAAAGCGGCGATTAAAGTGCATGTGATTCAAATGGCAGGTTTCGACGAGCAAATCCAAAATGCTTTCTCTGCCTGGGTCACACCAGCAACCGGGATCAGCTGGGACCATGTCAACACTATGGTGAGAGTTTATCGGCCACTAAGCCCAAGATCTTACGGGGCGACTAACGCCTCTGTCTTCAAATTTATCCAAGAACTGGCCCGTGATCACGGAATTCTGACTGATCCCGTTTATACAGCAAAACTATTTGCAAGGGCCTTTGATTTAATCGAGGGCCAGAACCTAAAAGGAAAAATTCTCATCATACACACTGGTGGACTGAGCGGTCTTCTTGGTTACTCCAAACAATTTAGCTAGCCCCCTTCACACAAAAGGATACCAGAGCGGCATTTATTTATGTGCCCCTGGCTATTTTATGGACTCTTGGTATCTTGAGCTGGCGCTCGGAGCGAAGCAGAGGTCGCAAGAAAAATTAGAGTCTCTTTATGAGACTGCCGCTCAGAGCGTAGATCTTACTGATGTCCTTTAGAATCTGCCGAAAATCGATCTCTAGATCTTCAATAAGACCCGTCCGTACATCGAACACCCAACCATGAACCGAAAAGTTTGGGTTATTTACAATCGCGTTTTGTACCGAGATATATTTAAGAATATTGACGCACTGCTCCTGGACGTTCAGTTCCACTAGCCGATGAAAACGCTGCTCTTCGTCATGGATGGCATCCAGCTCATCAAAATGAAGCCGGTACACGTCCCGAATCTGCCTCAACCATGGATTGAGCACGCCGTAATCTCGAGCTTCCATGGCTGCTTTCACACCACCACAGAGCGTGTGCCCGCAGACTATGATTCTTTTCACTTTCAAATGGGTCACAGCGAAATCTACCGCAGAAAGAATATTCATGTCGGCGTTATGTACCAAATTTCCAACATTACGATGCACAAACACGTCACCCGGCGGGAGACCAATAATCGAATTGGCTGGTACGCGGCTATCGGAGCAACCAATAAACAGTGTCTCTGGAGAGTGTCCGGAAGCAAGATCCGCAAAAACCTCTGGCTGATTGGCTTTAATCTCCGCCGCCCACTTTCGGTTGTTTTCAAGCATCTTCTTGTAAGAGTCCATGCGTTGGTAAAGCTCCTGAGCGTAGTAGTTATTGACCGGTAATTCGCCGCAACGTCTGCAGTGATACTTGTTCATAGCTCGCAAAACGCATGGTGAATGTGGCACGGCCTTGGCTAATTGATCGCAGTTGAGTCGAGTAGCCAAACATTTCCGATAATGCAGCCGTAGCCTCAACACACTGCAAGTGGCCCTTCATGGTAACATTATTCACCTGAGCACGACGGCTATTTAAATCAGTCATCACGTTCGACAAATAGTCTTCAGGCACCATAACTTCAAGAGCCATAACCGGCTCTAACAGCAATGGTTTCGCGTCTCGCAATCCTCTTCGCAGAGCCATACTGGCCGCAACTTTAAATGCATTTGGGTCGGGGATAGCGGGGTCAAACTTTCCATCAACGAGTTTGGCCTTAACTCCGACCACAGGAAATCCAGCAATTGGGCCGGCAAGGAGAGATTCCTCAAGACCCTTCTTGACCTGGTCAACATACTGCTTTGGTAGTTTTGCCTCTTTAACTTTGTTCTCAAATACAAGCCCACCTTCTTTTGGGCCTGGCTCAAATTCAACACTCACGAACGCATATTGATTGATGCCAGCACCCTCTCTGCGATGGGTTTCTTCAACCCTACCCGCGATGGAGATAGTCTCGCGATAGCTCACCTGTGGATTGCCAACGTTACAATCAACTTTAAACTCTCTAGCCAGTCGATCGACGATGATTTCAAGATGAAGCTCACCCATGCCGGACAACAGCGTCTGACCTGTTTCGGCATTAAAACTCACGCGGAACGAGGGATCCTCATTCTGAAGGCGATCCAGTGATTTTTGTAATTTATCCGTGTCGGACGAGCTTTTAACCTCAACTGCGATCGAAATCACTGGTTCTGGGAAAATCACACTTTCATAACGGATCGGATGCCGATGGTCACAAACTGTGTCCCCCGTCGCGACACCTTTTAAACCCGCGATAGCTACAATCTCTCCAGCCCCCACGGTCTCAAGCTCTTCGCGGTCATTAGCCTGCATTCGAAGGATTTTAGAGATTCGCTCTTTTTTGTCGGTCCTTGTATTTAGAACAACCTCGCCAACCGATATTTTCCCAGAGTAAACTCGTACGTAGGTCAGCTGCCCTACGAAAGGGTCACTCATAATTTTAAAAGCAAGACCCGAAAAGGACTCTTCAGGCGTTCTTTTGCGAATGACTTTTTTATCCTCATTTTCAACATCCATTCCCTCCACCGCAGGAAGCTCAAGCGGTGACGGCAAATAGTCGACAACTGCATCGAGCAAGGGTTGAACGCCTTTATTTTTAAAGGCACTGCCGCAAAAGACCGGAACAAATTTGAAATCAATAACAGACCTTCGAGCCGCGGCTTTCATTTCAGCCTCTGTAATTGGCTCACCACTTAGATACTTCTCCGCAATCTGGTCATCAGCATTTGCCAACTGTTCCACCAGAAATTCACGGGCCAACTCAGCATCGTCCTTGATGTCGGCGGGAATATCTAATTCGTCCCACTTATCGCCCTTTGTATCGCCAACACCCCAAATCAGAGCTTTCATACGAACTAGATCAACAACCCCAGCAAATTGGTCTTCTCGACCAACTGGAATTTGAAACGGTACGGGATTTGCCGCAAGACGCTCACGCATGGATTCCACTGCGGCGTCAAAGTCCGCACCAATACGATCCATTTTGTTAACAAAGCAGATACGTGGCACTTTATATTTATTCGCCTGACGCCAGACCGTTTCCGACTGAGGCTCAACTCCACTGACACCATCAAACACTGCGACGGCACCATCTAAAACTCGCAATGACCTTTCCACTTCAATCGTAAAATCTACGTGACCTGGAGTATCAATGATATTGATCTGGTGGTTTTTCCAAAATGATGTCACCGCAGCCGCGGTGATGGTGATTCCGCGCTCTTGCTCCTGGATCATCCAGTCGGTTGTGGTATTGCCCTCGTGGACTTCTCCAACGCGGTGAATCTTTCCCGTATAAAAGAGGATACGCGCAGTGGTCGTGGTCTTTCCGGCGTCGATACGCGCCATGATACCGACGTGACGCAGGTTTGTCAGACCTATCGGCTTACCCCTCCTTGCAAGAAGGC
>JBAXLR010000178.1:0-5774 GCA_037134655.1 bacterium
GATTGCGCTTAGGCCTACAGCCCCAAAACGCAAAAAAGAGCCTCAAAGCTCCTTTTTGTCACAAAACTATGTGGGCCTGTTAAGCGGCCCCGCATTTTCCACGCGCTAAAACACCCTACAGCGCATCGTTTCCGGTGCCCGAAGGCGCTGGGTGCTGATCCAGGCGATCAACGCTTGTAGGGCTTGCAGCGCCCAACCCAAAAAAGTTATCCACAGCGCAGCGGAGTTATCCACAAAAAATCTATGAAAACTTAGCTTTTCCATGATTTCGGTGGTTGAGCGTTGATTTCATTGAAGAAAATTTTCGCCAAAAAGTTATCCACAGCCTGTTCTTTTCCCCATGGCCAACCACCGGTAACCCGAAGGTCTGACGGGACTCATGCGGTATCTGGTTGTCCGGATAAATATATGAAAACACAATGCAGTTAACGCAAACACATGATTCAAGGAGACGCATACCATGGCACAAGCAAAGACACTGACCCCGGCAGAGATAGAGCAATTGTTATCGTTCATCAATACCCGCAAATACGCCGCCCGGAACAGATCGATGATGCTGCTCACCCACTGGGCGGGCCTGCGAATTGGCGAGGTGGCGGGCTTACGCTGGAGCGACGTCACCACCACAGACGGGCTGGTGAAGGACGAAATCCGCCTGCTGCCCGACATGACCAAGGGCCGCCACGCGCGCACCGTGTTTGTTAGCGCCAAACTGAAAGCGGAACTGCAAGCCTACGCAGCGCAAGCCACGTGCGTGGACCGCAGCTACCCTTTCTTTGCCAGCCAAAAAAGCATCAAGCTGGGGTTCAACGCCAACAGCTTGGCTCAGACCTTTGCACTGATCTACGAGGGCGCGGGCCTGGAAGGTGCAAGCAGCCACAGCGGCCGCAGGACGTTTTTGACGCACTTGGCCAACCAAGGCATTGCGATTCACTTGCTCAAGACGCTGGCCGGGCACCGCAGCATCAGCACCACCGCTGCCTACCTTTACAGCAGCCCCAATTTGCTCAAGGCGGCGGTGGAGTTGGCGTGATTGCTTAGCGAATTACCAAGCCCGTAGCCCTTTCCAAACTGCTGCAAGTTTGTAGCCCACGTCAACTGTTAGATAATTTGTCAGCCACAATTACACATAATATATTTAATCACCGTAAATTATTATGATCAATTGGTGTTTGGTCGTTCCTGTAAGGTTCATTACAAACCAGAAAAATGCGCTGACTTGAGTTATGCAGATGCGATTATTTGAGGACCATCAGTTGATGATTAAACCAAAATAGTCCTTGATGGTGGTGCCGAGCTTCGCCACGTGCGACTTATCGTCTGGCGCATATGGTGCAACACCCGGCGTGAAAAAAGCAAAACCTTCCTCTTGATGCATTCCGTTCTTGATGGCCACAAAGCCTACCTCGGGCAGTAAAGGTAAATTACGATCACCCACACAATAATTGGTTGAGGCCGTGATCTCTAGTGGGTAAGTCAGCGTAACAAACAAGCTGCTTCCACGGTTGTCAATCTCACCAAAAAGAGGGGCATCGCCATCACTCACTTTTACGGTACCCAGAAGGTGCTGTGCCGCTAAGGCGAGCTTTTCATTATCAAAATTAATCAAGAAGTCCCGAGTCATACGCGGGAACACCTCGCTGAACTCTATACCTAGTCCTCGCAAGAAATCTGCATGGGCGTTCAAACGATAATAGAACTTGACGCGCTCATACGGCTTTTGTGCAAGACCAGTTGCCAGAATTACATCCGTGTCTGCCCGAGAAAAATACTCCCCGACGATCATGTCATAAAGACCAAGCACTTCTGCCAATGGGTCTTGATTTTCTTTGACGTACCAAGACGGATTTTTATTCTTAGAGTCCTTGCGAACAGGTTCAGCATTGAAAAAATAGTGATGCTGAATATGTGCCCCTGCATTTAAAAATAGTGTTGAAAAATTTGGCTTTTCGGCATTAAACATTGACCAGTGCACATCGTGCAGCAACAGGTCCAGTACCAAGGCCTTAAGCCAAGGCTTTTGGCGACTTGCAAAGATTAAGGAAAGATATTTTTTGTAGTGAACTACTCGTGCAAATCTAAGCAAGCCCAAAAACACTTGCGAAGCAGACTTAAGAGTAATGCGTGCTTGTGTATTATCATTTACCGTTTGAGAAACGGCTTGACCCAGTGATCGGCTCCACCAAGACGAATCAGCAGGCGTCTGTGTCCACGGATCGGGTATGAAATAAGCAGGATTCTTGAGTCGGTTCTCTGCATTCATTGCTGATATGGCACCAACTTTGTAACCAGCCTGCTCTAATTGCTCAAATATTTGAGGAACGCCTGAACCCACGATGTCGCCCAAGCGAAAACACCGTGCTCGGCGTAGGTCATATTCGTGTGTACAGAAACCCACTGGATCCAAGGCTCTAGTTCTTCATATTGCTTTTCACAGCTGGTTCGAATACGAGCTCCTGTCAGTAGCTTTTTGAGGGCAGGAAAGCGGGCTGAATCTTTAGCCAAATATTTATCAACAACATCAAAATTAATCTCATTGAGCTCCAGCAAAATAAGTCGGTTCTCAGTTTTATTCATAATTTAACAATTCCTTGTAAATTTCTATCGTCTGACTCACAACAGAATCGACTGAAAACAGCGCCCTCGCACGCTCCTGCCCCTTGGCACCATAAACATGTCGGCGCGACTCATCCTGCATCAACGACAAGAGGGTATCTGCCAACGCATTAATGTTCCGCACAGGCACTAAATCACCCGTCACACCCGCCTCAACTGCCTCACGGCAGCCAGTCACATCAGTTGTAACAACCGCACACCCAGCCGCCGCAGCCTCCAAAAGTGCTTTGGGCATTCCCTCGCGATAGGATGGCAGGCAAACAATCGCTGACTCACGAAATAGAGGGGTCATATCGTTCACATGCCCCAACCACTCAACGCAACCCTCGGTTTGCCAAGACTGCAATTGAGCGTTCCTAATAGATGAAGGATTGTCATATCCTGCCGCGCCGGCCAATATGAATCGCCATTCTGGCAGCACAGTCTTGATTCGGCGTGCAGCCTCAACGAATTCTTCTACCCCCTTGTCCTTGAGCATGCGCGCCGGCAATAAAACCATGTTCGACTTATTGCCAGCGGTGCAGCCCTCAAACAGCGACAAATCCACGCCGGAACCCGGAATCAAGTACAAAGAGGATTGCCGCGTTAGTCCCTTGTCAATAGCTGCTTGGTAATCGTCTTGATTCTGTACGATTACCCGAACATTAGGGTGATGAAACGCAAAGCCAGCCAATGCGCTATAAACTCTCCTCACAAAATAACGTAGGCCACCGCGATCCGTGCCCGCTGTATACCCGTAACCCATGCCTGAAATGGCCAGCAATAGGCCCTGAACTCTACAAGTTCTCGCCGCCAGTCCACCATAAAGCACCCCCTTAGGCGATGCGCAGTGGATTATGTCAGGCGTGAACCAGAGAATGAACCACATAAGCTGTAGTAAGCCCATCAGCTCAATCAAAGGATTGATACCTGAGCTACGGAACACTGACCTGCGGTGCATTACACCTGCGGCCTGTAACTGCATCACTGCAGTCCGTTCCATCTCATCACTGCCAGCTTTCCCTGTTAGCAATCGAACATCAAAGCCAGCTTGCCGCGCACCATCTGCCAAAGGCAACCTGTGCGACACAAAAAAGGCTGCGTGGTTCACCACATAGGCAATGCGCTTCTCAACCATGCTGATGTTCAAACCATGCTTGAAACATCAATACATCCCACAAATAGTATTGCCAATTGCGCTGACCTGACAAGTGCTCAAACCATTTCTGACGTATGGGACCTGGGTTGAAGTAGCCCTCTTGGCGCAAGCGCGATTCGCTTAAGAGGGTTTCGGCCCATTCGCGCAACGGACCTCGCAGCCAGTGGTCAATCGGCACACCAAAACCCATTTTGGGCCGCTCAATCAATTCGCGTGGCACATAACGGTAAAGCACCTGGCGCAGTGGCCACTTTGTCACCCCTTCGCGGAGTTTGTACGCCAGAGGCAGAGACCAAGCAAACTCCACCACACGGTGGTCAAGCATCGGCACCCGCGTCTCCAGGCTCACCCCCATAGCGGCGCGGTCCACCTTAACCAGAATGTCATCGGGCAGATAACTGAGCATGTCCAGAGCCATCATGCGCTCTACATCGCCCAAGCCTGACAACTCAGCAACTGCGTCTGTATATACAGTAGCGGGCTCGCTAGCACCCAGCACTAAGCTGGCCGGGTCTTTCCAATGCGACACCATTCCCCGGTATAGGTCTGCTACCGAACGACTGTCTAACAGGGCCGCCCCTTTGTGCAACTTGTCACCCGTACGGTACATGGAGAGCATCCCGCCTACCTTGTCCCACGCACCAGGCGGCACCGAGGTAATCATGCCGGCTACCAACTGTCGCAGTGGTCGCGGTAGGCGCGATAACTTACCCCAGACACTCTTCGTCATCTGGTACCTGTTGTAACCGCAAAACAGCTCATCCCCCGCATCGCCCGATAAGGACACCGTAACATGCTGCCGCGCCAACTGGCTCACCAAAAACGTTGGGATCTGAGATGAGTCGGCAAACGGCTCCGAATAGAGAGATGGCAACTTAGGAATAACCGCCAACGCATCCTCGGATGTCACATAAAGCTCGGTATGATCGGTTCCTAAGTGCTGAGCAACTGCCTTAGCATGCTCTGCCTCGTTGTATCCTGCTTCATGAAAACCGATGGAAAATGTGCGCACAGGTCTCGACGATTGTGACTGCATAAGAGCCACAACGGTTGATGAATCTATGCCGCCCGACAAAAATGCTCCTAGCGGTACATCAGCCATCATCTGCTGCCCCACGGCATCGCGCAGTAGAGCCTCAAGCGCAGTCACCGAATCGAGGCTGTGACAACATAGGAATGCTATTTACTAATAATGTTAAATATGCAGATACAAGCTATGCAAAAAGTTTAATGCTTGCAATACCACAAGTTGTAAACTTTGGTAACCCTATTATAACAGATACTTTAAATTGGGTAAAAGTAAGTGGTATTTTTAAAGCTAAGGGTGGGGAGCAGTATTTAACATTGGGTAATTTTTATTATGACGCTAATACCAAATATAAAATCATACAACCTACTGGTATTTTCAATGCAGGCTATTATGTAGATGATGTAGCGGTGTATGATTTAGATAGCTTTTGCCTGCAAGCAGATGCAGGCAGAGATACTACCATAAACATAAATGATAGTGTTTACATTGGCAGTTATACTAATGGTATAGATACTATAAAATGGTACAATGCAGCAGGGCAGATTATAGATAGCACACGCCCGGGCTTTTGGGTAAAACCTGGTGCTAGTGGTAGTTATATGTATGTGGTTGAGCAAACGGTTAATGGTTGTTACAGCAGAGATACGGTGTGGGTGAATGTGGTGTTGCCGTTGAGAATGTTGAATTATGAATTAAGAATGATGAATGAAAAACAAGTAGAGAATATATGGCAAACGGCTGATGAAATAAATGTTAATCACTACAATATACAACGCAGTACCAACGCTAAAGACTTTACTACTGTGGGCACAGTTAAAGCAAAGAATAAAAGTTATAATGCGTATGAGTTTATAGACGACAGTCCACTGACGACAGCCGACAGTAAGTTCGTTTACTACAGAATTGAAGCTATTGATAAAGATGGAACAAAGAATTATTCAACCACCCAACAAATCAACTTATCAACTACTCAACTTATCAGCATATTCC
>JBAXLR010000179.1:0-5765 GCA_037134655.1 bacterium
ACGTCTGCGAGTGCGTCATTGATGGCCTGGTAGGCGCGATTACTTTTTGGAGATGCCGCCAGGTAAGTCGCGCACTGGGACAAGTGGATTCTCGCCTCGGGTAAACCTAGAACTTCGACGGACCTGAATGTCGCTTCTGCAATCAACAGAGCCGTGGGGTTAGCATTACCAATATCCTCACTGGCACTTATAAGTAGCCTGCGCGCAATGAAAAGAGGATCTTCGCCAGATTCAATCATGCGGGCTAGATAATAGACGGCCGCGTCGGGATGGCTTGCGCGAATGGACTTGATCAGAGCCGACGTCAGTTCGAAATGCTGATCGCCATCGCGATCATAACGAAGTGGTAAACAACTGCCCAACTGGGACAGAGTTGATTGATCAACGACGATTTCGCCGGCATCATTTTTGTTCGCGCATGCAACGAGAGCTGCCAAGAGATTCAAACATTGGCGCCCGTCGCCTTTTGCTGCAGCTGCTATTTTATGTAAGATTTCATCGGAGATGACGACTTTTTGTAAAAGTTGGTCCTCTGAAGAAAGAGCCCCCTTCATCATGGCGGTAAGAGCCACCTCTGAGAGAGGCTGTAAATTGAACGTTAAACAGCGCGAGAGAATAGCGTTGTTGACGCTAAATGATGGATTTTCCGTGGTTGCGCCAATAAAGCGAATGGATCCATCCTCAAGACCGGGCAGGAGAACGTCTTGTTGATTTTTGGATAAGCGGTGGATTTCGTCGACAAAGAGTATGTGGTTTTTCTCGCCGCTGCTAACAGCCACAGCAGACTCTTCGATGATCGCCCGTAAGTCCTTGACCGAGGCATGGACCGCGGAAACACTGTGGACGATGCGCCCGCTTAAGTGCCCAACAATCTGTGCCAGTGTTGTTTTGCCGGTTCCGGGAGGGCCCCAGAATAAAAAAGCACTCTGGGCATCGCGTTCCACTAGGCGCCTCAGCGGTGCGTTCTCTCCGACGAGGTGGTCTTGCCCAAAAATCTGGTTCAAATTTTGGGGTCTAAGCCGTTCTGGTAAGGGTTTAGACTGGTGATTCGGCGAGTTAAACATTCGCGGTCGAAACCTCCGCAAGTGGGGTGGGGCGTAGCCCGCCTACGCCTTTATCGAGGCCGCACTGGGTAGGCGGAAAACCATCTAAATTCATTCATATCAGGGATTTATCCCCCCTCCAAGGGGCAATTGGTTAAGATTCGGCAAAATTTGCCGAGTAGCTGGAATAGTTCGACTTAAAAGGTAACGGAACACCAAGCAAGGATGCTCAAATGAACCTACGGCTCGATTACGCAGATTATGTTGATGCTCTTCGTGGACTGGAAAATAAGCCTGCCTCAATGAGTGACCTACTGAGTCCGTTTGGAATTTTGGGAGCTCCGACTCAGGAAGATGAGTTTTTGCTGGTTGGACATGTGTTGGAGGCTATGCATGCGGCTGGCTACGACCAGGGAGCGGTTGGCGCAGATACCATCGTTGAACTAGCCCTTGACCTCGGCATGTCTTCAATAGCCTAGATAAGTGACTTAGGTTACCCTGATTCAGGTTCAATTGAATTAGGGGAGACTCACTCTTTGTTTATAGTTGTTCCCACCTCAGAAGTGACATTTTCCTACGCCAGGAGCAGTGGCCCTGGTGGTCAAAACGTTAATAAAACTGAGAGTAAAGTCATTTTACACTGGAGCCTGGACCGTGCGGTTTGGGTGCCCGATGATGTCAAATCAAGATTTCGCGAGGCTTTTGGCTCGCGGGTAAATTCCTCTGGAGAAGTCGTAATCCATTCAGACGAAAGTCGGGATAGGCTTGCAAACGAGAAGTCATGCATGGAAAAATTAACCAATATGCTAAGGAAAGTTTGGATACCGCCCAAGAAGCGCATTGCTACAAAACCCACGCGCTCGTCTCAGCGGAAGCGCATCGAGTCCAAACGCATGCGTTCTGATGCCAAGAAAGCTAGGAGGTCCCCCAATGATTATTAGCAGGGAAAATGGCCGCCGAAGTGAGGGGCATGGTTGGATGGCCTGTGTGTTCCTTGTCATAGGGTTTTTCACGGAGAGCTTGATGGGGCGCGTCTTCGCCGCGGACATGACTCTACCTGGCGCTGAAATAATGCCTTCTCAGAGCGATGAACCGAGTTTGTCCAATCAGCCGGATGACCTGATCGGCACCCCGCAGAGTGCGCCAAATTGGCGCTATAGTCACACCCCCATGAAAATGAGGTTGGCCTTTTTTGTCGGTGACCAGGCCGGTGGGCCGCTGCGATTTAATTCGCGTTTTCCTGACGTTAAGTCCGACCCACATCCCGCCAGTTATTTTCACACATTACCGATGATCGGTGGCGAACTTGAATACGCGATGAAGTGGGGCGGGGTTCTGGTCGGCGCGTTATTTCGCCGGGATGTTTGGCATCCAGGAATTAAGGGACGATCATTGATGATCAATCAGCAGACCTGGGCCGTGGATGATTTTTCTTTAAATTCCTCAGGTTTCGTTTTTGGTTGGGTTTTTGGAGAGCGATATCGTGAAGCTCCGTGGACTGCAGATATCGCTCTTGTCTACGACCGAGGGAGTGCAGATACAACCTTGAGTGAAGCCAGTGGAACAACCGCCATCGGTCAAGTGGGTATAGACGCTCTGACCTTGCGTAGTCGTTTACAGTTTAATCTTCGAGGCTCCAATGCCTTGAATTTCAGTGCGGGGCCTGATTTTCACGTGCCCGTATGGCAATCTATGACGGATCAGTCAGATGAAGCTGTCAAGGCATGGTTGGCCAGTCACTTAGAGCTAAAATCATCCGCATCGATCGGCTTTAGTCTGATGAGTAACTACCGCTTTTAAGCCCATAGATTCTTGGGCCTACCATTTTAAAACTTCTGCGTTGCGTCATTTCGCCGGACGAACTAATCTTGGAATTTCTGGGACGGATTACGTTTTGTCAGGTTCAAAGTTATGTACAGTGAAATTGCAAAAAATGCGCCAGTGGTGCAAAAATATGGTGGGACGTCTGTCGGAAGCACTGATCGAATTCGGGATGTGGCCAAGCGCATAGCGGGCCAATATCGCGACGGTTGGCAAAAACTGGCGGTGGTTGTGAGTGCCATGTCGGGAGAGACTAATCGGCTTGTGGCTCTCATCAATGCCGTCAATCCAAAATCCCCCCCAAAGGCCTACGACATGGCAGTTGCGTCTGGCGAACAGGTGTCGGTTGCACTGATGGCAGCTGCGTTAGCAGCAGAAGGAGTTGAGGCCGAACCGATTTTATCCCACCAGCTTGGTATCATGACGGACGACTTCCACAGCAAAGCCCGCATCAGATCGATTGACACGGAAAAAATTAACGCCTGTTGGGCACGCGGTGCCATTCCCGTTGTGGCCGGATTTCAGGGTGTAACCGAATCCCTGGAGATCACCACATTAGGTCGAGGCGGCAGTGACACGAGTGCAGTAGCCCTTGCGATTGCCGTTGATGCAGCTTTTTGTGAGATCAATACGGATGTTGACGGCGTGTACACTTGCGATCCTCGGGTTGTGCCAGCTTCGCGCCTGATTGAACAAATGGATTTTGAGGTTGCGCTTGAGATGGCCAGCTTAGGGAGCAAAGTTCTGCATCCACGCTGTGTGGAGTTGGGCGCGAAGTTTCAAATGCCCATCGTCGTCAGAAATACTTTTACACCGAATGATCACCGGAGAACACGTGTTATGAATCTTAGTGACAAATCAAATCTCGAGGCCGCAGTCGTGTCAGGCGTGACCCTTGACCGTGATGTGGCCAAAATAACTCTCCTTGGGTTGCCGTTTGATACTCGCTTGGTTAGTAAAATATTTTCAGCCATCGCCGAGGCTGGTGTGAATGTCGACATTATTGTCCATAACCTGCCTGAACCCGGTGGCAAATCAATGCACCTTGGATTTACCACCACAAAAGCTGAGGTCGATGCCAGCTTGGCTGCGGTGAAAAAAGTTTGGAACAAAGGTGTGGGTGATTACACTGTGGAAACGGATTGCGCCAAGGTCAGTGTGGTGGGGGTAGGGATGCATAGTCACCCAGGCGTTGCAGCTACCACGTTTCATGCGCTTAGCACCGCTGGTATAGACATAAGGATGATTTCCACCTCTGAAATCAAGATTTCATGTGTCGTTGATTCAACAAAGGCAGATGATGCGTGCAAGGTTTTGCACAAGGCTTTTATATTTTAGAAGTCACTCTTGATGAAATGCCATTAGATAGTCTAAGCCTTCTTGTCGACTGGTCCATTCGCCATTGTAAAATGCTATTTTCAATTTTTGCATGACGTCGCCAATATTGGCTCCCTTCAGGTGTGGCAAGGTTTGGAGCACGTCGTGCCCAGTTACAGGTAAGTCCCGGTGACGGCGTTCCCCATATGTTAGATCAACTGACACCATCCAACTCAGGGATTCAAGCTGTGTTACAGTTTGACAGTGGCGTCCAAAAAACATCCATAACGGGGAGAAAAAATTGATGATTTTGAACTCCTCGCCATGGTGCTCAACCGCGGCGGCAAATGACAATGCAGCGGCAGTTTGACGAGGCAAAGACGATAAAGACTGCCAGCCCGTGATGATATCAATCAAAATCTTCGATTGTTTATCGCTAAAGCGTAGACGCTTGCACAGTGTTTGAAGATCGTTTTTGGTCCAAAGACGTTGCTGAGTGACACCTAAAAGTACGGCAAGATTGACCCATGGGCGGAGGTTTTCAGGCAAGGCGGCCGCATCCAAGAAAATTATGCCTTGCGCTTTTGAGAAGGACACGGCCTCGGGCAAAACAAGCGCCATGACTCTGGTGTCAATCATGCTGTTGATGGCGGCAGGGGCCCCACTTGCGGAGAGGATCCCCCAAAGCTCAGAAGTTATACGTTCCTGTGAGATGTTTTTAAGGCCACTGGCCTCAGATTTGATAGCACTTATGGCTAGCGGATCAGGGGTGAATTCGAGCCTCGACCAGAAACGGAAAAAACGAAGAATGCGTAAATAGTCTTCTGTGATGCGAGTAGCTGGTGTTCCAACAAAACGTAAGCGCCGTTGCTTGAGGTCATCTAGACCGCCGCAAAAATCGTGGATCTGGCCATGTTCATCCTCGTATAGAGCGTTGATTGTGAAGTCTCGCCTTTGTGCATCTGATTCAAAGGTCGCATTGTTAAAGTCTACTGTGGCGTGCCGACCGTCGGTTTTAATATCTTGTCTTAGAGTGGTGATCTCGATGGGGCCAGTTTTAGAGATCACCGTCACAGTGCCATGATCAATGCCGCTCGGAATAATGCGGTAACCCAAGTTAGAAAAAACGGCCATAGTTTGTTCCGGCGTCGCCGTCGATGCGATGTCATAGTCCTTGGGCAGGGCCTGCAGGAGCCGGTCGCGGACGCAACCCCCGGCAAACATCGAAGGGTATCCTGCAGCTAGGAGATGCTTCAGGGTGATTTTTGCATCATCAAACGATGTGTGCTGTCCAGTGGCCACGAGTTAAACTTCCGATTTTAAGAGCTGATCAAGCTCCAGTATTAACTGACTGGTAGCGCCGAGCGCCCAGTTCGTAAAATTTTACCGTACCCCACATAAAAACGGTAGCCACAATAAGATGGATTAGCGCATCTTGAGTGGACTGCTTGCCAAAGAACACTTCTGCGGGAATGGCAGCCACGCTCACAAGCGGTAAAACAAAAGAGAAAACCCATTGCATTACGCGCGGGAAAACGCCCGTTGGGTACTTGGCAAGGGACTGCAGTGACCAGTAGGCATCTT
>JBAXLR010000180.1:0-5521 GCA_037134655.1 bacterium
CATCGAATTGGTTTATCACCAAGTCCACTGGCTTGTGCGTTATCTCTAGCCCAAGCTACACTTGTCTTGGACGCGTCCAGATGTACGACCTTGGCTCCGGCAGCGGCGCATGCCAAAGTTGATCCACCAGTGTAGGCGAACAAATTCAGAACGTTGAATTCCGAATCCTTTTTCTGTTTGACGATCAAATTGTGTAAGATCTCCCAATTGGCGTCTTGCTCTGGGAAAATTCCCAAATGCCCGAAATCGGTTAGGGAGATGACGAGTTTTACGGGGCCTTGCTCAATATTCCACTTTTTGGGAAGAGATGGATTACGGATGGTCCACTTGCCGTCACCGCCACTGAAACGGTGAAACGTGGCATCGGCGGATTTCCACTGCTCAGAATCAAGACGGGGTTTCCAGACAGCTTGAGCGGCCGGGCGAACAATCCGGTAGGGACCCACCTGTTCCAGCTTTTGAAAATCTCCAGAATCGATCAGTTTATAGTCATAACGCATGCTTATAGAGGCTCCCACTCTTACGGGAGCTCATTAACCATAGAATTTCAATGAAATCAATAAAATTAGCCTGAGTTCGGCTTTGTTTTATAAGAATCTAGTCAAAATTAGCCTGCGCGGCGATTGCGGACCCGGCCAGCTGCCACTTCCTTTTCGGCGGCAACTCGCTGGTGATCAATTAATGCGTCTCGAAGTTCCTCGTGGCAATCATCACAAATGGGGTGACCCACCACTTTTTTATCCATGTCACCCAAGGCTACAAGGGATGCTGTTGCCTGGTCACTAAAATGGCGAGGCCTAAGAATCGCTTGATGTTCACATCGTGGGCATTTCTTCGTATTCACGGCGATCATACTCCACTAAAACCCCTATTTTGAAAGGGGGACCAGTTCCGGGTCATTAAGGTAAACATCGTAATTGCAGGTTATTGCCTTGAAAAATGATAACCGACCCTCTAGGTGGTGTAAACCCCCCTACATCAGACTCACTTTTCCTATTGCGCTTGGAGCCTAATTTTATTAATGTTCGCCGCCTGTTCTCTGGGTGGGCCGCACCTTTACGGCCCGTAAATACTGAGAAATTATGGAGACATTGACCATGAAGAAAGATATCCACCCCAATTATCGCCACGTTGTCATCAAAGACGCCTCCAATGGCTGGTCGTTTTTGACCCGTTCAACAGTTAACGCCACGGAAACCACCAAGTGGGAAGATGGCAAGGAATACCCGCTCATTATCGTTGAAACAACGAGCGCGTCCCATCCTTTCTTCACCGGTAAGCATAAAGTTGTGGACACTGCTGGTCGTATCGAGAAGTTCAAGCGCAAGTACGAAAAAGCTGGCGTAAAAGCATAATAGAACAATCCTCCGAAGTTTAATCAACCGCCAATCTCTAATGATTGGCGGTTGTTTTATGCGCTTTTTTTCAGCACAGTACCGGAATGCCTGACCAGACTTTCGTCAAAAATTTGGACAGTTAGCCGCCAACCTTAAAAATTTTGTGGCATATACCCGAAACAATATGCACATTATCAACAATCTGACGTGCGAACACGGCAATCCAACCTAAGGCGTCTCCCTACATATATAATAGAGGGATCAGTTAGATAGTGCGTTGGGCGGCCGCTTGTTATGGGAGTAGGTTTTGGAAAAACAGTATCTGGTCATTGTAGAATCACCCACAAAAGCAAAAACAATTCGCAAGTTTCTACCAAAAAACTTTACGGTGGAAGCAAGCATGGGACATATTCGCGACTTACCGCAATCAGCGGCTGATATCCCGGCTAAATACAAAAAAGAGCCCTGGGCAAAAGAAACTGGAATTAATTGTGACAACAAATTTGAACCTTTATATATCGTCCCCAAAGACAAAACAAAAATCATCTCAACTCTCAAAGAAAAGTTGAAAAATGCTGATGAACTATATCTCGCGACTGACGAGGACCGTGAGGGCGAAAGTATCAGCTGGCATTTAATTGAACTTTTGAAGCCTAAGTGCCCAGTGAAGAGGATGGTTTTTCACGAGATCACCAAGCCTGCCATCGAAAAAGCTTTAAAAAACACGCGCACGGTCGACGACAAATTAGTCCGCGCTCAAGAGGCTCGTCGAATTCTAGACCGCATCGTGGGCTACACTTTATCGCCTGTATTGTGGAAAAAAGTTACCTATGGCTTATCAGCCGGTCGCGTCCAGTCAGCAGCACTCAGAATTATGGTTGAACGTGAACGTGAACGGATGCGCTTTAAAAAAGCGAACTATTTCGACCTGTCGGCGAAGTTGAACTTTGAAGGAAAAGAATTTGAAGCCACATTAATTTCAGTTGGTGAGAAAAGGGTCGCTCAAGGCAAAGACTTTAACGAAACGACCGGAGCGCTCAACGCAGAAAAAGACATGATTGTCTTGGCAGCAAGTGAGGCTAAATCCCTAGCAGAATCCCTTCAAACAGCGACCTGGCAGGTTCAAAGTATCGAGGAAAAGCAATCCACAGCAAAACCACAGCCACCTTTCATCACTTCCACACTGCAACAGGCAGGGAACCGAAAATTAGGACTTTCTGCGCGCGATGTGATGCGTGTCGCACAAAATCTCTACGAACAAGGTTTCATTACCTACATGCGTACAGATTCACCGACCCTATCCCAGGAGGCTTTGAGCGCGACGCGAGATATCATCAAGAGCACCTACGGTGGTGAATATCTGTCGAACGAGCCGAGGCAGTATTCGGCTAAGTCAAAAAGTGCTCAAGAAGCCCACGAAGCGATTCGTCCCGCTGGAACTTTTCTTCCACCAGATAAAACCGGACTGACAAATCGAGAGCTCGATATTTACACCTTGATTTGGCAGCGTACCTTGGCATCGCAAATGACAGATGCCAAGAAAAGCTCCATGTCGGTCAGGATTGCTGCTCAAAACACTTTATTTAATGCGACGGGTACAAAAATTGTATTTCCAGGCTTCATGAAGGCTTACGACGAAGCTTTGGAGTCTGGCGACGCGTCATGGGGTAGTGATGTCTTGTTGCCGCCCATGAAAACCGGCGACAAACCAAAACTGGTCAAAGTCACACCGGACGCACACGAAACCAAGCCACCGGCAAGATACAATGAAGCCTCGATTGTTCAAGCGATGGAAAAAGCTGGAATCGGTCGGCCATCCACCTACGCCAGCGTTATCTCCACCTTGTTTGACAAAAAATATGTGACAAAGTCTAACAATGCGATCGTCCCAAGCTTTACTGGATTTGCGGTCGTTCAACTTTTAGAAAAACATTTTGATAATTTCGTGAATCTAGATTTCACATCGAAGATGGAAGAGGATCTCGACAGTATCGCAGAAGGCAATCTCGATCACCTCGATTACTTAGGTAAGTTTTGGTTTGGACCCAACGGGCTGAAACAACTGGTTGAGAAAAAAATAAAACAAATCGATCCAAAAGACAGTCGGTCAATCACCTTACCTCAACTTGGCAAAGAGCTGGAAATTCGTATCGGCCGCTTTGGCCCATACCTATCTCAGACGGACCTTAAAGATGAGGAGGGCGTATTTGCCTCCATACCCGAAGGAATTGCACCAGCCGATCTCACTTTGGACGAATCCAAGCAAATTCTTGAGACCAAGGCCAAGGGGCCAGAAAGTATCGGCAAGTACCCACCTAACGGCGACGATATCTATGTAATGACCGGTCGATTTGGAGCCTATGTTCAAGTTGGCAAGCAGGTGGAAGGTTCCAAAGAAAAACCGCGCCGCGCCTCTATCCCCAAAGAACAAGATCTTAAGACATTAACACTTGAGCAGGCTCTTAAGTACCTTAGCCTGCCGAGAGATCTCGGTAAATTCCCGGATAACGGCGAGATGATCACCGTTTACGACGGTCGATTTGGTCCGTATGTCAAATGCGGTTCGGATATGCGCTCTCTCAAAAAAACTGATGATAAGTATACGGTTGCTCTACAGCGGGCCATCGAGCTTCTACGCGAGGAAAAGCGGGGACGTTTTGGGGCAAAACTTTTAAAACAGCTTGGTCAACACCCCGAAAATGGAAAAGACATGGGAGTCTACGAAGGTAAATTCGGCCCATACATCAAGTGCGGCACGGTATCGGCTTCATTACCCAAAGATCTTGACCCTGCCCAAGTTACGATTGAAACGGCACTTCCATTGCTTGCAGCGAAGATGACGGCCGGAAAAACTAAAGTTAAAACTGGAGCCGCCAAGGCAAACGTCGCTGTAAAAAAAGCAAAGGCTGCGCCTCGCGCAAACGCCAAAACCTAACAAGCTGAGAAGGTTCAGCTGATGGTGAGCATTTGAACAAGAAGCGAATTGCACTAACCTTGTTGATGGCCTTCCTAAGTGAAATCGCCAATAAGGTCGTGCCTCTTATCACTCTGCATTTGGTCGCAAATAGACTAGGTGTGGAAGCGTTTGGACTATCTCAATACGCCCTCTGGCTATTGGAGTGGGGAATCATCCTTACGACTTTCGGCTTCTCCCAGGTAGCACCTGTCATGCTTAGAAATGCCTCTTCGCCGGAAGATCAACGTCATGTCAACGGAAGCGTTGTTGTGGCCAGACTTATGCTTGCGGCGCTTTCAACCCTCATACTGGTCATCGCGATTGAAACCCAGCACCAGCTGCTACCCTATAAAAATGCCGTGTTCTACTCGTCGTTTATTTTGATCGCCAGTGCACTAGAATCGACCTGGATTTTGGCCGCAAAGCAAAAACTGGCCGTGTTAAGTTTAATCTCTATTATTGCCAAGCTTCTTTCAGTGGTGGCAGTCTTCACATTAATTCACGCACCAAAAGACGCCGTGACCTTCGTCGTCATTACAAGTCTCATCAATGCAATCATCGCAGTTGCATCTTTTTTCGTGGCAGTTGGCTTGGTGGGATTTTCCTTGCCACAATGGAAGAACGTAAGACGAGCGCTATTCACTGCCGCTCCATTTGCACTGGCATTTATACTTTTCTGGGCTGTGGATCGATTTGATTTATACCTGGTAGAACACTATTTCGGAGCATCCGCCACCGGTCTATACGCGGCCGCAAGCAAACTGATTGGCAGTATCACACCCATCATCGCAGCTGTATCTGCCGTTTTTTATTCAGAAATGCTTGCACAAGTAGAATCCGAGTCAGTTGAGAAACTAGTAAAGGCCTCTTTGTTTTGGATCATCTCTATTTTGGCGCCCGTGATATTTTTGCTGAGCATTTTTGACAAAGCCGTACTTTCCTTTATTTTTGGGCCGACTTTTACTGATGCCGCGTCGGTATTATTAATACTTGGAGCTGGAACTATCTTTTTTGCTGCAATCTTCATCTTTGGGTTTCAACTGCTGGCGATTAAACAAAAATGGAGACCACTGGTTGCGGCATTGATTTTCGGTAGTATGGTTGGCGCCATTTTTGGCTACTTGGCTGTGGACACGGAAAGCTTGTCGGCTGTGGCTTTTGCAGCGGTCGCCGCTAAAGCTGCCGCCGGAGCTGGGGTCACTTGGGTCGCAGTGCACACGTGGAACCT
>JBAXLR010000181.1:0-5494 GCA_037134655.1 bacterium
GGCCCGTGAGCAGGATTTCTCATCAATTAAGTAGTACGCAATACCTCACAAAAAATTTCAACTCGGGAAATTAGAAAATTAGGGACACCCGACTGATTGAGTATTGATTACGCATCGCGGGCCCGTGAGCAGGATTTCTCATCAATTAAGTAGTACGCAATACCTCACAAAAAACTTCAACTCACACGAGCATGTCTTGCCCTAGTTCAATCAATAGCCAATCAGTCGGGTGTCCCCAATTAAAAGACGATCATGTGATTTGCTGGATGTCACTCAAGGAGATAGCAGACATAGATGCCTTCTGAACGGCCCGATGCCTCTCTGTCATAGGACACCAACTGACCGCACTCGTGGGCCCATGCAGCTGAATCGAAGGCGTATCCATGGCGACAGCTACGTGACTTGGTCCGTTACTGTTGCCAATAAATAAATGACTCTCAGCGATCAGCGCGGCCAACTCATGAAATGTTGTCTTGGGGCTTTTTACGCCCACACCCTGAGACAATCGCATGACAGAATTAATCTCTTCTTCCTCACCAGGTCCCCAAATCCAAATCACTTTGGCATTGCGAGAACGCTCAAGCCAAACCGCCAACTGGGCCCACCGTTCTAGGGGCCATTTGCGTTCCTCACGTCTGTGAGTGGGACTCAAGATAACGCGCAGTTTGGATTCAGCTAGTTCAGGAGTGGAGTTAATAAAACTCCTAGGCACATGATAATCGCATTCATCAACGGGAAGCGTCATGCGGACATCTTCTGACGAAATACCTATGGGCTTGAGGAGCTGGAATTTTTCACGCACGATATATTGCTCAGATCGACCACGAGGAATTGTTTGCGTAAACAAAGGCGCTCGACTTGTCTGAAATGCAATGCGCTCATAGGCAGGCACAAGCCTTGCCATCACCGCACTCCGCGGTGTCGCCATGAAATCAAGCACTACATCATAATGTTCTTGCCGCAGCTTGCGCGCAAACGACATCGCTGCCATCACTCCATCTTGCGGCGCGACGATGTGCTTTCGAACCAATGGATTGCCTGGAACTATCAGCTTACCCATGGGGTACGTCATAAAATCCACGTCCGCTTCAGGCATTTGATCCTTGATCGCACGGACCACCGGCGTCGTCAGAAGTATATCGCCGAGTTGCCTAAGCTGAATGATGAGGATTTTCATGATCTAACGGTCTCACTGGACAACGATTTCATCAGAGAAAAATCAATTATTAAGCGACCAAAATGGGGCCGGTTCCGCTCCCATAGTCTAAGGTAGGGCCTATAATTTGTGAAGTGTTATTGGGGGGTTATATTACAATCATTAAATTAAAGATGAGTTTTATATATGTTTTATTGACATAATTAATTACATCCATTACTAAGCGGCACATAGGACTTAAATTGTTATAAGTAACCAGAACGTTAAACCATTTTTTATCGAGGTCTTTATGAGTTTTGCCCCCCTGAGATGGACTGTTTTAAGTGCGACCTTCTTTTTCTTTGCTATTCAGACCCCAATTAAAGCAGCCTCAGACGAAACTCAAACGATCACCATGCATTCTGAAGTTGTGGAAACACCCAATGATGTTTTCAGCTACATCGACCGCGTGAATACATTTCCTGAAGCGGCACCTTTTGCCGGCGAAGGCATGAATGTGGACGTTGATGCCATTGTCAACATTGCACAAAAAGCCTGGGACATCATCAAAGCAAACGCGCCAGTCGCCAACGTTAAATTCCAATTTGCAAACGCTCTTCCAAAGGGCCTAAGCGATAGCAGTGCACTCCATGGTTTTTCTGACCTCCAAAGCAAAAGCGTGAGAATCTGGGGCACCAACATGTGGGGCGCTACAGTTTACGATGTGACACTCACAGCCGTTCACCAATACGGCGGGCAGTACAACGGCAAAGGCCAGTACCTTGAGACCGTTTCCGTAGTTCCAAGCAACCTCAGCGTTCTCTGGGGCTACACGGTTAACTATTCGGTTGAAAACATCACCACAACCAACGGTGGATCAGCGGATAATCCGGTTGCTAAAATGGCATTGCACGCGAAATTTAAAGTTGAAACAGTCGTTCAAAAAAACGAGACCAACACGGTCTATCAGTTTAGCGGCGCCAGTGCGGAAGTCAAAACCTCGGGCATCTAAGCACTAGAGCAACTTGATACAATAAAGTCCCGGACCTCGACTAAAGAGGCCCGGGACTTTTTATTACAGAAAATAAATTCCGACTTCGTAGGTTTCTTAAGCGTCTCAAATAACGCCTCAGTAAAGTCCTGATTTCTTGAAGAACCCCAAAACGATGGCAGCCCATTGGTTCTTTGGAACAATCTACGTTAACTTCCCGTTATTCCATCGTAAAAAAACAAAGTTAAAGACAGTAATCGCTCAAGCCGATCGCCAGTTTTATGGGGAGCAATCATGAATATACATAAATATCTTGTATTTTTTTTCGTCCTGCATCTGTTAGGCGGTTGTGGGAAAGCTGAATTCGCAGGTCCATCCGGTATGGAGACCAAAGAGCCCGAAACCTGCCAATCCAGTGAACAGGCTACAAGTGTCACGACTAATGCTGGCCTCAATTGTGCAAGTGCGGTTGTTGCCAGAGGTGTACCACCCAGTTGTTCCATCATTGTAACAAGAGAAAATGCCACCTCAACTCGATGCAACGTTTTCGTCGCTTCAACCGGCGGAGCAATGTCTGAAGATCCTTCTATCACGGGCTCCCAAGCCTTAACCAAGAAAGATAAAGGCTGGACCAGCCAAGTGGAATGTGTTCCCGAGGGCGAGACAATTGTAGCAAAGGTAAAGAATATTGCCGTCTCTGCAGAGTGTTCTGCCACGGTCGCTGAAATCCCAGCGCCAGTCTGTACCCTAACAACAAACCTGGCTTCCATTGAAATTGGCCAGCCCGTTGAAGTGATCATGCGCTCAACTGGTGGCCCCGCAACATCTAGCACCGTGAACTCTTCCCCAATTACAATCGATACCCCCGTGACATTCACGCCGACAGTCGCTGGGCCTTTTGTAATGTCCGGGGTGATTACGAATCCGCGCTCATCGGCAAACTGTGCAGCTACCGTTTCCGTGAAAACTAGACCTGTTCCTGTTCCTGTTCCTGTTCCTGTTCCTGTTCCTGTTCCTGTCACGGTCGCGCCAAGCTGCTCAATGGTTGCCAGTCGTATTAATAGCACATCACTACAGTGCAATATTTCGATCGGATCAACCGGGGGTTCGATTACGAGTGCACCAAGCCTTGCCGGCGTTACCTTCACTTCTGCAGGCGTCAATAACTGGACTGCAACCTCGGCTTGCGCAGCTTCTGGAGCAACATTAAATGCGTCTGTCACCAATGCGGCTGGTACTCGTACTTGTGTGGCAGTCGTGCCAGCAATCGCCAGGCCAGCTTGCACACTTACAACTAACGTAAATTCAATCGATCTCGGCCAAGATATTAGCGTCACACTGCAATCCACAGGCGGGCCTATGGTTACTGCGGATATCAACGGCCGCCCTGTAACTGTTGGTGGAAGTGTTAACTTAAAACCAGCCGCCGTTGGTGTATTCACAATGACTGGCACAATACATAATCCATCAGCAACAGCTACTTGCTCAGCCACGGTGAGTGTTAAGGCTTTGCCTCCGGTCCCAATCACACAGTCGGCAAAATTTCGTTATGGAAAACAAGCCGCACCTTTGGTCGCCGACTATCTATTCGTCATGGACAACTCTGTTTCCATGAAAGATGACTTGGACAGGGTTGCAGCTGGATTAAGTGCCATTAGCCGAGATAAGTTCCCTGCAGCGACTCAAATCGGTGTCATGACCACCATGGCCGCTGCTGATCCGTTGGCCGCTAATTTGATTGCACACAAAGATATTAACAGAGCAGGGTATGGCTCCTGTATCAATAAGGAGCCTGGATTTCTTTCTTTGGTAACCAAAGCATCTGTACAGTCATTTAAATCCTGCGCGACAGTCCCTGATAACTACGCAAACAAGTACTCCGAACCGGTGTGTGATACTGGCTGGTTCAAGCCGTTCGATGTAAACAGCAACGGCAAACGCTGTTTCACAGCGGCCTTCCAAAATCCACGACATGCAGTTGTATGCGAGCCTGGATTGCTGGCCCTGGAGCAAATCATCAAGCGCCACCAACAGCAGGGGCAATCTTTGTTCCGTGATAATGCAGCGGTCAATATCGTCTTTATCTCTGATGAACAGGCCGGGTGCGCTGCTCCTGAGACAAGAGGCAACCGCAGTGATCCTGCTGGTGCTCTTGCGAGGATTGAGGCTGCTATCAAAATAAATAGCCGCGTCGCTTCAGTTAAAGTTCACGGCATAACGCCGAGTACTACCGCTACAGTGGACATAATCCCATTAAACGTCTTACCCTATAAGCTGGTCATCGATAAATCCCTCGGCAAGTGGTTCAATATTGCCCTAGGATCAAATAACTACTCGTCCGTCATGGAGCAGATTATCTCGACGCCAGCAGATATTACTTCAGCGGATTTTTTCCTACCAGCTAGGGCAAGCGCCATTGCTGGCGTTGAAGTGAACGGAGTTGCAACCATGAATTATCAGTTTGACGGTACGTCAAAAGTTTCGATCACGGGACTTGATCCGCAGAAAGTCGTCGATATTGTGATTAAGTATAGATAATCAATACTCTCGGTTATAACTAGAGTTCCTTGAAACAAAAAGTCCCGGACCTCGACTAAAGAGGCCCGGGAATTTCTATTTCAGAAAATAAATTCTTACTTGGCAGGTTTCTTGAGCGCTTCAAACAGCGCTTCAGTCGAGCCTGTGCCTGGCTTAAAGCCATCTTGCACTTTTATGACCTTACCGGAAACGTCCACTACGAGTGTCATGGGAAAACTTTCCACTCCGAGGGTGTCGGCCATCTGAAAGCTCGCATCATAGAAAAGGCTGCTCAGCATCGGCTGGTCTGCCTTTAATTCTTTTGAAAAATATTATTTGGCCTTCTTTGGCTCTTTATCAAGACTCACAAACACCACCTGTCTATCAGCCGGTAGATTTTTTAGCTCACCCGCCATTTCTTTGAGCTCGACTTTGCAGGCATCACACCAAGTTGCCCAAAAGTTAATGAGTGTTTGTTTTCCAGCCCAAGGCTGTACTGATTTGCCACTTTCATCTTGAACCGTAAGTTTTGGCAGTACATCTCCGACTTTCACAGCCAATGCTGGCATGGAGAACCCAAGGATTGCCAGTAACAATAAATGACGCATATGATGACACCCCACAAAAAAATAATTCGTTCTTACTACTGATTAGCCTTCGCTTGCTCGTCTTGAAATAGTTTTTGTAAATCCTTCTCTGGCCCATGCTCCCCAGGAAGTCCCAACCATGCGCCGACCACTTTACCCTCTCGGTCATAGAGCACATTGCGTGGTTCTTTCGATCCAAAGGTGGCCCTAAACCACCCCTCATACCAGCCAAGGGGCGCTCGTCAGTCTTGTAAAGGCATGTCC
>JBAXLR010000182.1:0-5477 GCA_037134655.1 bacterium
GTTTATTGGTTTCTTGTTTTTTCTGTCGATTCACTATTCAGTTTTCAAAGAGCACTCGATTTTCGCGAGGGCAAGGGTTTTATCGATTCATGCGCGTGATGTCCAGCAGAATTTAACGACCAATTCGTTTTTTCCGGGGGGATCAATGCAGACCTAAAAAAACCTTTCTCGGGGTCGAGAAGTCCAAGCTTATAGGTCACTCAAAGGCTTGCCGTCAATGAGTTTCTAGGCGCCCCAGAGACATTTTTTCATGGGAAAATTATCTAATCTTTCTGGGTACTTAAATCAACGCGGTGATGCACATTTTTTGCTCATCAAGAGCTTCTCCAGATTGCCATCCCAGCTGCCCACCCGAATAATTCCAACTGCCGCCGAGGGCTGCGGTCTAGGCACCAGAAATTATCCATCACAAGCCCGACCTCAAAACAAAAGGAAAGCACGCAAAAAATAAGTTGTGATAGGTTAATCCTCAGCAAATACAATTCAGACAACACAACTAGATGAAGGATTTTTTTGATGACTGACTCACCTGCAAAACGCCGCGTTCTGACGGTTGTCATGGATGGTATCGGCCTTAGTGCAAGTGATTTTGGTAACGCTGTCACGAATGCAAAAAAACCAAATCTTGATTGGCTCAAACAAAATGCTCTTTGGAGAACGCTCAACGCTCACGGCACATATGTTGGTCTTCCTTCAAATTCTGACATTGGAAATAGCGAAGTCGGTCATAACGCTCTCGGCGCAGGACGCATCTTTGATCAAGGTGCAAAACTCGTTCAAAATGCTATTGCCACTGGATCTCTTTATTCTGGTGATACCTGGAAAAAAATTCTAAGTCACGTTTCCACCACTGGCGGAACACTACATTTCATAGGTTTATTGTCTGACGGCAACGTGCATGCCCATGAAGATCATTTATACTCAATGCTACGAACAGCAAAAAAATCTGGCTGCAAAAAAATTCGTATCCACGTGCTTTTTGATGGTCGCGACGTCGGCGAAAAAAGTGCTGAAATCTACGTTTCTCGCCTTGAAAAGGTTCTGGCTGAACTGCGCTCAGATGGTTTTGACTGCCAGGTCGCCTCTGGCGGCGGCAGAATGCATATCACCATGGACCGCTACGAAGCGGATTGGAACATGGTAAAAAGAGGCTGGGATTGTCACGTGCATGGTGACGCACCCAACCAATTCAGCTCCCTAACTGAAGCTCTAAATCACTTCCGCAAAGACGAGAAATTAACCGATCAATACATTCCGGCCTTTGTCATCACAAAAGAGCAAAAACCGGTTGGCCCGATTAAAACGGGTGATTCAGTCATACTCTTTAATTTCCGAGGCGATAGAGCTATCGAAATAAGCCGCGCCTTCACTGAGGAAATTTTTTTCAAGTTCGACCGTGGGAGTATGCCAAAGGTTTTTTACGCCGGCATGATGGAGTACGACGGTGATCTTCACGTACCGCCTCAGTACCTGGTACCGCCTCCGGCGATCTCTGACACGTTAGGTGAGTTTCTCGCCAAATCCAAAGTACGGCAATTTGCCTGTAGTGAGACGCAAAAATACGGCCACGTAACTTACTTTTGGAATGGGAACCGAAGCGGCTACTTTGACAAAAAATTCGAAGAATACCTGGAAATACCATCTGACTCCAATATCACGTTTGACCAAAAACCTGCCATGAAGGCCCTTGAGATCACAGACGAGACCATCAAACGAATGCGGGCAGGTAGCTTTGACTATGCACGAATTAATTTTGCCAACGGTGATATGGTTGGCCACACCGGCAACTACGAGGCGGCAGTGTCTGCAGTCGAGACCGTTGACACGATGCTTGGAAAATTAATTGCCGCGGCTCGTGAGACCAATACAATTTTGATAGTTACCGCTGATCACGGTAACGCGGATGAAATGTTTGACGCGAAAGAAAAAGATTATCCTAACTGGAAGACTGCAGCTAAAAGGCCCACACCTAAAACGGCGCATACGGTCAATCCTGTGCCATTTGTCATTTTCGACCCTCAAAATCAATCACAGTGGAAACTAAACTCCGCCGCTAAGGAAAGCGCCTGTTTAGCCAATGTTGCCAACACAGTGCTGACACTGCTGGGACTACCCACGCGTGATCTCTATCTGCCGTCTCTTGTCTTAAAGGCTTAACAACCATGGCCGCTCAAAAGAATCTTGAAGATATAAAACTAGCATTCGGGGCACTTTGCGACACCATAGCGGCTCTGCGAGACCCAAAATCTGGCTGTCCCTGGGATCTTGAGCAGACCCACGCAAGCCTTCGCAAGTACATGATTGAAGAAGCTTATGAAGCCACTGATGTCATGGAACCTGTGAATTATAAAAAACTGCAGGAAGAACTCGGAGACGTACTTCTCCAAGTTGTCCTTAATGCTCAATTGGCAAAAGATGCCAAGGAGTTCTCGATTCTAGAGGTCGTCAAAGATCTTGACTCCAAAATGCGACGACGTCACCCCCATGTCTTCGGTGAAGACGGAAATCCCAACTCAAAGACTTCCCGGGAAAAATCAGACATCAAAGCCAAGTGGGATGACATTAAGGCTCAAGAAAAACAAAAAGCGCCTGAAATAACTGGCGCCAAGGGAGTTTTTGAGTCCCTCAGCGCAGGCAAGGTCACTCCAGCATCACGTCTTGCGGTGGAGATCGGAAAACTCGCCAAGAAAATTAACTTCGATTGGAAAGATCCCCTTGAGGTTTTCTCACAACTTGAAAGTGAAGTGCTTGAACTCAAAGAAGAGATCACAAAAAAGTCCCGCAAAGGGCAGATTGCCGCAGAAATGGGGGATGTAATTTTTTGTGTCAGTCAGCTCTGTAGGCATTTGGATTTAGACCCAGAAGTTTGCGCCTTGGATGGAAACAGGAAATTCCTACGGCGGTTTAAAAGTCTTGAGTCACTCGCCCTAGCCAAGGGACTCGACGTCAAGACTGTAGGAACAGAGCAACTAGAAGCCCTCTGGAAAGAAGCTAAAGCACTTGAAAAGCACGACAAGAAATAATGGGATCTCTAAAATAAATGAAAAAAACACCTCTCGAAAAAATCACTCTCTCCACTGACGGAGCCTGTTTAGGGAACCCAGGACCTGGCGGTTGGGCAGCACTTCTAAGATTTGAAGGCAAAGAAAAAATGATTTCTGGCGGCGAGCCAGATACTACCAATAACCGCATGGAACTTCTGGCTGTAATCTCTGGTCTTAATGCTCTAAAACGAGCTTGCGAAGTCACAATCGTGACTGACAGCCAGTACGTGATGAAGGCCTTCAAAGAAGGCTGGCTTGATAAATGGCAGGAAAACGGCTGGAAGACAGCCGACAAAAAGCCGGTCAAAAACCAAGAACTCTGGGAAGATCTTTTAGCCGCTGTGGATCGCCACCACATCCACTGGAAGTGGGTTAAAGGCCATAACGGGCACCCAGACAATGAACGTGTGGACGAAGAGGCCAGACGTCAAGCGGAACTGGTCTGATACGAACAAAAAATTATTTGACGTAAATCTCGACGCGAGCACTTCGATTAATACCTGTGTTGTCCTGGCAGCAGGTTGGAAAGTCACCGGCAGAGTAAGAGCCACTTTTCCACCACCCATAAACTTCGGTGTCGTTACTCGTTCAGCTGACTGAGTTCCATTAGTTGTGGTGAAGGGCCAATTGAAATTAAGCATCGCACGATAATATCTCGTAGCACCTGGTATCGGCGAGAAAGTCTTGTAACCCCATAAACCGCTACCCCTGTGATTGATACCCGCGAGACCCTTCAAATGGCGACACAGTTACCATTTAGTCCTTATGTTTAATGATTTACGGCCAGGTGACCCGCACGACGTTGTAGTTGTAGTGCGGATAGATGTACTGCGTAGCGTGCGTGGCCGATTGCGTACCGTTATTGACGGTGTACGGCCACTTATTTACAGCAATGACGCGGTAATACTTTGTGCCGGTGTCGGGCGGTATCTGATAGCCGGGAAGGTAGAAATTGCCCCGGAAATCAGCGGTGTACAGATCAGTCCAGTCTGCGCTGTCTGTGTATCCTGTGGTGGCGACCTGGACTTTGACTGTCGTGTCGTTTCCCGTGTACCAGGAAGTATCTGAGTATCCCATGGCGTAGTCGTACAGATCGAGCACAAGGTTTTCGCCAGCGCTCGGTGAAAATGTCTGCGTGGTCTCGTAATTCACGTAGCCGCCTTGGTTGCCGTACCAGTACACGCTTGGGTAGTGCATGTAATCCAGCTCGAGGAATTTTACTGCATCGCTCGTTAAAGCCGGAGCACCACCTTCGGCTGTCACAACACACCGCAATTTTACGGCCGCAGTGTAATAAAAATCGTATAGAATCAAATTGGAGATCGTGTTGCCGTTAGTCACGTACGAAGACGAGCTTGCTCCGGAGATGTTGCGCCAGCGGTATTCGTAATCCTCGGCGTCGAAATTGGGTCCAAAATACTGCCACTGATATGTGGGTGTTCCTCCGCCCACAACGCCGACGCTGTACGTGACGTTTTGAGTCATAGCTGTGGCGTAGTCGTTCTTTGGCTGCGTCGTGATCATGAAGAGGTTCGGCGTGATGCTCGAAGACGTGGTGTAAGAGCCAGTGCCAACTGAATTTACAGCCGCCACCCTGAACAAGTATGCCGTGTCGTTGGTGAGTCCGGTGATCGTGGCTGTTGTAACCGTAGACGCGCTGTGGCTGAAAGCCGTCCAATTGGTGCCAGAATCTGACGAGTACTCAATCAGGTAATCGCTGATGCTCGGGCCCGCAGAGAAAGCCGCTGTCCAGCTCAAGCTCACCTGCTCGTTTCCAGCCACTCCAGTCACGCTAGCTGACGCACTGGGCGCCGCGGTCTGATTCTGGAAGGCGATAGCGCCTGAACCGGACGTAAACTTATACACCTTGTACCCAGCCCGAGTTGGCTGCGTGTATGTCAGTAAACTGGATACGGCCAAGTCCGGATAGGTATTTGGATAAGCGAGGACGACGACGCCAGAGCCGCCTGTGCCGCCCGCACCGTTTCTTCCGCCGCCGCCACCGCCGCCCGTATTGGCTTGCCCGTTTTGCCCAATACTGTCCGTGCCGTTTCCGCCGCCGCCAAGGCCGTCCTGGGCCGTGTTGCCGCCGTTGTGCCCACCACCGCCGCCACCAGCGTAATACGTCAAAGTGCCAGTGATGCTTGAAGCTACGCCGTCGCCGCCCTTGCTGGCAGTGCCTGATACGCCGTTATAATCGTTTCCGCCGTAGTAGCCAGCTTCTCCTGCGCCGCCACCGCCGCCGCCAGCGTTCCAGCCACCGCATCCTGTATCGCCGCCGTTATTGCCCTGACCGACCGTACCGGTACCGGCTGTACCGCAGCCGTCACGCCCTTGACCGCCACCGCTGCCGCCATTACCACCGTTTGGCTCATTGTTATTGCCACCATAGCCGCCGCCACTAGCGGTAAAGCTACTAACAACAGAATTCTG
>JBAXLR010000183.1:0-5474 GCA_037134655.1 bacterium
TCTTCTGCTGCTCCGGCGGCTTCCCGGAAGCCAGCAATAAATAGGCTGCAAACGCAATCATTAGCCAAACTATTTTTCTCATCAAAAGAAACCAAGACGCTTTGGGCTGTAACTTACGAGAACGTTTTTAACTTGCTGGTAATGATCAAGCATCATCTTGTGGGTCTCGCGGCCAATACCCGACTGTTTATAGCCGCCGAACGTAGCGTGCGCAGGATAGGCGTGATAGCAGTTGGTCCAAACCCGTCCGGCCTCGATGGACCTACCCATGCGGTATGCCGTATTCATGTCCCTGGTCCAAACGCCTGCGCCTAGGCCGTAAAGCGTATCGTTAGCGATGTGCAGAGCCTCGGCTTCATCTTTGAACGTCGTGACCGACAGCACTGGTCCAAAAATTTCTTCTTGGAAGATCCGCATCTTGTTGTTGCCCTTAAAGACCGTCGGCTCCACATAATAGCCATCAGAGAGCTCTCCGGCGAGTTTTGCGCGGCTCCCGCCAACGAGACACTCAGCACCTTCTTTGCGGCCGATATCCACGTAGCTAAGAATTTTTTGGACCTGCTCCTCGGACGCCTGAGCGCCAATCATTGTGGCTTCGTCGAGAGGATGGCCTTGCTTGACCTTTTTTACGCGCTCAAGGGCTCTAGCGATAAAGTCTTTGTAGATGGACTCTTGAACGAGCGCTCTCGATGGGCACGTGCATACTTCGCCTTGATTAAGAGCAAACATGGTAAAGCCTTCTAAGGCCTTGTCGAAGTAGTCGTCGTCTTTCTCCATGACATCGGCAAAGAAAATATTGGGAGACTTCCCGCCAAGTTCCAGAGTGACGGGGATCAGATTTTCTGAAGCGTATTGCATGATGAGGCGGCCCGTGCTGGTCTCCCCTGTAAACGCGATCTTTGAAATCCGCTTGCTGCTCGCTAGGGGTTTTCCGGCCTCAACGCCAAACCCGTTGACGATATTGAGTGCCCCCGGTGGTAGGAGGTCTTGAATGAGCTCGGCGAAGACCAAAATCCCGGCCGGTGTTTGTTCAGCGGGTTTTAAGACCACACAGTTGCCGGCGGCTAGAGCTGGGGCGACTTTCCAGGCGGCCATCAGCAGTGGAAAGTTCCACGGAATGATCTGTCCAACAACTCCGAGTGGCTCATGATAGTGGTAGGCCACCGTGTTGTGATCGATTTCCCCGATGCTGCCCTCTTGTGCTCTGATACAAGATGCGAAGTAGCGAAAGTGATCGATGGCTAACGGGATGTCGGCTGCCTTAGTCTCACGAATTGGTTTGCCGTTGTCCCAAGTTTCGGCGACCGCGAGCTTTTCGAGATTTTGTTCCATTCGATCAGCGATTTTTAGCAAAATATTGCTTCGCTCAGTTGTGGATGTCTTGCCCCAAGTGGCTTTTGCGCGGTGGGCGGCGTCCAGTGCAAGCTCGATATCCTGGTAGTCCGACCGGGCGATCTCACAGAAGGTCTTGCCTGTGACGGGGGTGATATTTTCAAAGTACTTTCCAGCCTTGGGTGCGATCCATTCGCCACCAATAAAATTCTCGTAGCGAGGTTTAAAATTAACGGATGAACCTTTTTCGTTGGGATTAGGAAGTTTTGCCATGGGCGTTATAGCCTCCGTTTAAGGTGTTTTCTTGGCTAGGAGCCTAGCAAAATCTTACTTTTCATGAAACTAGAACGCTCAACAAGGGATCTTGGTGAAGAAGACCGTAGAGGATCAGATGAAATCCAATAAAAACAGATATTTAAACATAAAATTTTGATTTTAGACAACACTTTCCGAAACCTGATTAGGGTAGGGAGGTTTTTGATGGGGCATGGTAGCGGACAGTTTTCTAAGTTTCTTGTGGATCACAATTCGGGGATGAGTCTTCCTGAGGTAATGGTGTCTGTGGCTATTACAAGTGTGGTTGGTTATCTAGCTTTTGGACTTATCACAGACTTCAATCAAAGAGCTTGGGAGCATGAGGCTAAATCAAAAGCTATAGATGAGAGGGAATTAGCCGCCAATATTATTAAGCGAGAACTCCCGCAGTTTATAACCAGCGTAACCGGTCGTTATGGTGAGGAGATTCCACCTGGGGACTTTTGGGCATGTAATTCGTCGTCATGCAAGATGACAATCAAGTATGAATATCAGGACATCAACGGAGGTACTAGGAATTCTCTGGACTTGTTTCCTTTGGAGGCAAAATGTGTTGATGTGTTGGACGCACGGTTAGCACAATCAGGTGTGGGTCTTAATACAAAGGCGGTGGGAACACTTGGCCAATGCTTATCTTGTCCAAATGGAAAAGCTCCACAAGTATCCGTTAGGATGTACAGATTTAATCCTACGTCAGGGGAGCCATCAGTTGTTACCACAAAATTATTTCCACAAAATGTCGGTAAAATGAAAGATCAAGGCGTACTCGCAATGGGTATTTGTGTTGATTGGCCACCATACCAATATAACGTTGGTACTGCTGCAACACCGCTAAACGTTAACCGCTACGATCGGTGGGTTGTGACTCTATTACCGGTTTTTCCCCGGTACGCGCAGCACGGCGGTATGACAGCGGGTCAAATATCTGCGAGTCTAGTCGCTGCCGACAGCAGCGTTTTAATTACTCCCTCCAAAAGACTTGGTCCAGAGTTTAAGTATACGCCCTTGAAGTGATCTACAGGTAACTTAGGCCAGTGTGGATTAATTAATGAATTAATCCAATGATATAGGATTGTTGCAGGATTCTCTAAAGGCTTTCATGTCATTGCCGATCCCCTTCCAGGGGGAATTATTCATGTTTTTTCTGAAGCCATTCAAAAGCAAAGCGACGCGGGGTGAGGCGGGAAACATGCTTCTGATCACTGGTCTGATCGCTTCTGCTATTGCCGTCACAGGCGGTAAAGTAATGCTGGATCGGTCTACGGCGCAGCGTAAAGCCAACCAAATGGCTCAGAGTATGAAACAAGCTAAGGAAATTCCTGGCTCGGCTGCCATGATCGCAAAAGCTCTCATATCCCTACCTCCACATGTTGCTGAAAACCAGCCATTTGAATGGACATTTGAAAAGTTAAAATCACCATTAACTAATAATATGCCCCTTGTATATCCTTTGCCATACGTGTCGGGTGTCATTGGTTCACCAGCCCAGCCAGCAGCCAGTGTTGACAAAACACGCGATCCACCGGCAGGCGCAAATTGGGGTGATTTTACGAAGGATGGTGCATTATCAGCTACAGTAAGAGTCTTTACCAATGATCGTACTCAAGCTAGTGCTCAGGATGTCAATAGGGTGATGGGATCAAAGTCTGTGACTGGTGGGAGTGACGCGATCAAGCGGACAGAATCAAGAGTCACCTACGTTTTCCGAAATTGTGACAGTGAGGGAAAAAAGAGCCAATTATTTACTGGTATTTATTGCGCAAGCGCCAACATCAAGTCTGATAACTATGCTGGCGGTCTAGATGCTAATGGTAAACCGACTACCGTTAACGAAGCGAATGCCGAGCTCGGTTCTATCACTCCTCCTCCCTCCCCAGAATGTGGCGTAATTAGCTCCAGTAGTCCAAAGGTGAAAGCTGGAGAGTCTTTTGCACTAGTGGTAAATGTAAAAGGCGTGGGCGTAGGATACAACGTGAGGCTTGTCTCTCCAACCGTACCTCTTAGTGATCAAACTCTCAAGGGTACTGGGACGAACAAAATCAGCCTGCCTTGGAACGATCCACGATTTGAACGACCTTACACAATTAGCGACATTCCAACAAGCAAGGTAGCGTCTGCGCTTGTAACAAGTGGTGCCAACGAAATGGTTTTGGATGTGGATCTGACAGCTGTAGATGGTCAAGTCAAAACTTGCTCTGGTGTGCGAGTACAGCTGGATAAGCCCATTGTATCGTGTGAGGTTGGATCATTATTCGTAGAGCGTACTGGATCAAAGGGAAGAAGTTGCCGTGTTGAATTGAGGAAAGATAATGGTGCGGGGATTGTCAAACAAGTTCGCGTGGAGCAGATTAACAAGACGTCTGGAGTGAAAACTGTCAAGAACTTTCCACCAAATTTTTCAGGTAGCAAGTGGCAGGATTCTGTCGATTGTGAGCAAGATGGGTGGAGATTCAATGCTTTTTTGGTCCGCGAAAATCCTGCAGGAACACCTCAGGGGGAATCTCAATGTTCGCCAGAAAAATTAATTGATGAGCTACCACCACAGTGCGTTACAAATAGTCTGCAGGTTCCATATCGGAATGCGCCAAATGGATCATTGGCAAATCTTCTCAAATGTAGAGTCGCAATAACAAAAACTGACTGGAGTCATAATGACCCCAAAGTAATGGTCAACGGCGAGGACAGGACAGCGATGGGAGTTTGGACTGGTCCGAGTGTAGACAGAAAACACAATTGGTCAGCAGATGTTCCGTGTCCAGCGAACGTCGACAAGATGTCAGTCTTTTTAGAGCGGGCGGGAGCGACGCCGTCGCTTTGTGGTGAGCAGAAAGTGGATACGGTGGATCCTGCTCTTTGCGAGATTGGAAGTTTTAGTGTGACGCGGCTGAAAGACAATCCATCGAAATGCGGTGCGAGTTTACGCCGTCTCACTAAAAGTAGCCAATTTGTTGAAGTTAAGATTAACAACTCCCCCTCCACAGGAACTTGGTTGGGGCAGTGGTTAGGTGATTCATGGACGATCGATAGTTCTCGTCTTTTGGATTGTGATCTCGCAGGGGGTGACTACAAAGGAACACTGATTGCTGCCGATGGTCTATCGTCGGACTGTGGTACCTTTAAACTTCCACCCTTAGCTCCGATTTGTCAAAATATCAATGCCTCGCGCAATCCGTCTAACGGCGCTGTTTGCGATGTAACAATCACGAAGGGGCCTGGTAGTGGCCCTGTGTCAAGCGCGATTGTTATGGGTAAAGTTATTGGTTCAGCGGATCAGTCTGAGTACACCACACAAGTTCCTTGCTCTGTTAATGGTGAGACGATCGCAGGCTCGTTGCGTAATTCGGGCGGCGATTCGTCTTGCCCATCCTTCACGGTTCCATCCTCCCTTTGTTCTAGCACTCCCAGCTTCATTGATTTCATAGTCCAAGGAACTGCTGTTGCTGCATCAAGCACTATTAATAGTGCTCAAAGAAGTTGTTATAAATATGTATCAGCTGTGTGCGTCGGTGGCGGTGGCGGCGGACGAAACGTCAACAAAGACGACGATAATGGTGGTGGTGGTGGTGCTTTGGCTTGGTTTGCAAATAGACCACTCGTGGACACGGATACCTACACGGCAACAGGTGGGAGGGCAGGTCCATATGGAGGGAATGGGGGTAGTAGTTCGGTTCAGGTAAATGGAAAATTTATAATCAATGCAGTTGGTGGTGGGTCCAACAACAGTGCTGGCGGTACCCGCCAAATACCTACCACTGTCGCTGGATCGACAACTTGGATGGGTATCGAGTCCATTGCCGGTGTTACCTATGGTGGTGGTAATGGCGGTG
>JBAXLR010000184.1:0-5457 GCA_037134655.1 bacterium
AGTCGCGGCCGTGGCAATGATCCTGATCTCTGAACATTGGTTGATTCGAAGCGCCATGGAGACTGGAAAATCAGACAAAATCAATATGGCTTTTTTTAATTTAAACGCCTTGGTGAGTGTTTTCTTTTTTATTTTCTCATTGGCGGATGCTTATGTCAGAGGCTGAAGGAACAAGAGAAATTCCGGGGCGAATTCTAGTCGGTGTCACCGGAGCATCGGGCTCCGTTTACGCGGATCGGCTTCTTCAACTGTTGGTCAAGGAAACTGGCCGAGTCTATTTAGTCGCGACCGATTCTGGCGAGAAGGTTGCTGGGCACGAGCTTACTAAAAACAGCCTCCTACTCCGTGCTATGAACGGCTCCCTGACTAAGTCGGAAAAAGAAATTATCAGGGTTTTTAATAATAGTGATCTGTTTGCGCCATGTGCCAGTGGGACAGCAGCGCCAGATGCGATGGTCATCGTGCCCTGCAGCATGGGTTCTCTCGCTCGGGTGGCCGCCGGCATCTCTGGAAACCTCTTGGAGAGAAGTGCAGATGTCATGCTTAAACAGCGTAGAAAGCTCTTGGTGTGTCCTCGTGAAACTCCATTCAACCTCATTCATCTCCGCAATATGACGGCTCTGGTTGAGGCTGGCGCAGAGATGATTCCACTCATGCCTGGCTTTTATCAAAAGCCGAAGACTTTGGACGATCTGATTGATTTTTGTGTTGGCAAAATTCTCGAGCAACTGAGAGTGCCACATCATCTATATCGTCCATGGAATAGTCGGATGATGTAAATCTACGGAGTTCGGTATTCAAGCCTGATAACGCATACCCATGTTTGTCAGGGTTTGTTTGATCAAGTCTTGGTGGGTGAAGTCGATTGTTTCCAGATCGATTTCCACGTCTACATCACTGTAATAAAGGGCGCCAAAGTGGCGGTTGTGGCGTAGGTCAATCAAATTGGCACCTGTCTTGCCAATGGCCTGTAATAGCTCGGCCAATTGTCCAGGGCGATCTGCCATGCGAACGGTCAGCCGCATCATTCGACCAGTTGCTATAAGTCCGCGGTTAGCGATTCTTCCCAATAAAGTGACGTCGATATTTCCGCCGCAAACTACACAGCAAATATCCTTGCCGCCCGCCAGTTCCTTCAATTTATCGGAATAAACCTGTAAGGCAGCAACACCAGCGGCACCAGCCCCCTCAGCTAAGACGTGATCTTTTTCCATAAGACTCATTATGGCCGCAGCTATATCATCGTCATTAACCAGTAAAATATCATCGACATAGTGTTGAGCCAAAGAAAGCGTTCTCGAACTCGGACGTTTTACCGCAATGCCATCAGCTATAGTCATTCCCGAAGTCGTTCCGACTATTTTACCTGCCGCGAGTGATTCCTTCATGGCGGGGAAAGATTTGGTTTGAACGCCAATCACCTTAATGCCTGGGCGCGCCGCTTTCACGGCACAGCCAATCCCACCAATCAAACCGCCACCGCCTATCGGCACAACAACAACGCCCACATTGGGTAGTTGATCGATAATTTCAAGGCCGACGGTGCCTTGGCCATTTATGACTGCCGCATCTGCAAAGGCATGAACTAAAGTGCCACCATTAATCGTTTTAAATTCTAAAGCAGCTTGGAATGCGTCATCATAGACGGCACCGGTCAATATCACTTCGGCACCATGAGACTTTGTTGCCACCACTTTTACCATTGGCGTGCGCTCGGGCATAAAGATGGTAGCTTTCCTCCCCAAAAGGCGCGCCATGTAAGCAACACCTTGAGCATGATTTCCAGCACTCGCCGCAATTACTCGAGATTTGCTATCGCGCGACTGGTCTGACAAGAGGGCGTTGCCAGCGCCACGAATCTTAAATGATCCGGTGATATTGAAATTTTCAAGTTTGAAAAACACTCCGGCCCCGAGTCGGTCTGAATTAAATAAGCTCTTCGTGACCGGGGTTACAGGTACATATTTTTGAATGCGTATCTTAGCCGCCTGAATTTCTTGTAAATTAACCTCACTCTCGGTGATTTTCCAATCTTGCGGCAGCGAGTCATCGTGAATCGTCATAGTGTTCCAAATAGGTTAGAATAAATAGAGCCAAACACCTTCGAACCATCATAAATGCAAAGGGTGTACCATGTCTATGATATGGCTCGTCGCCCCCGACGAGAAATCAACTTCAGATTTGACCGATTTTTTATCCGGTCTATTCGCTGTTCGGCGAATCGCCGGCCTTCTGAGTTTGACACGCCTGTTAAAACTGAATGAAATGCGACCAGCCGAAGGGTTTCTGTGCCTGATATCCATAGACTCTGATCATAATCTCATCGAAATGCACTCGGGTCTCTCAAGTTGTTTGCGGGTGCTAAAGCCCCATGAAGTCACAATTGTGGGCAATTTAACTGAAGAACAGATACGGTTGGCCAAAAATTTTGGCTTAGATACAATTGTCGAGCCTGCTGACTACACAGAGTTCTCGCGACAACTCAAAAGTAAGTTCCAAAAGCAATTTCCCTCGGCAGTAAGTCATGTTAGCGAAAATATGATCCGCGTCGGCGACATTGAAGTTGATCGAGATCTTGCAAGGATGCGTGTTTTGGCAACTGGACTGGAGGAGTCTTTGACTCCAAAAGAAGTGCGTATTATGCAGGTTTTGACATTATCAGCAAATAAAACGATCGGTCGCGAGGAGCTCATCGGCAAAGTTTGGGCCGGTGTGCGCGTTTCTACCAGTACAATTGATAGTCATATGTCCCGATTGCGTAGGAAAATTGAGCAAAGCTTCGAGTGCCGCCTTGATACCGAATACGGAAGCGGCTGGAAGCTTTCAGTTCGAGATCAATAAGGTTCTACGACTAGCCAGTCGAGGGCAATCGTTTTTTAAAGCCAGGGGGCAAGATCTCAGACGCTTGATTCTGATCAAGGGCGAGATCAAACGAATCACCTAAATCGAAAACTATACCGCTTGGATCCACCGAGGCTTGTGGCTCGTTGACAGCGACTGGTGTGCTCTGTGGTTCAGTAGTAACAGCAAAGGATAAATCAAACTGGGGCGTGGTGTTTACTTCAGTGGAAGCAGCGGGTGAGCTATCCATCGTTATTTTTCGAAGAGGAACCGGTGGTGGCGGAGGTACAATTTGAAGGCTTAGGGTAGACCCTTCAAAAGAAAGATCCATGACGTCTTTTTGTGCTTCCTTCGGTGTTACGATCGGAGATTTCACCGCCACCCAATTTTTACTAATTTCTGCAACAACAATGGTCACATCGTCAGCCAAATTGCCTGATCCAAAGATCTCTGCGCCTGCTTGCTCAAGTTCGGTTTTGATCATGGCGGGATCTTTTTGACCAATTTTGCACGCCAATTCGATCAGAGATTTCCGTCCAAGGGGTTGATTGCCTTCGCGACTGTTTTCAATTAGACCATCAGTGAAAAATATAATTTTATCGCCAGCAACAAGTCGAAGCTGTTTTTCGGAGTATTGGCTGTCACCTCCAGCCCCAAGTGGATTGCCTTGCAAGCTTAGGGTGATCGGGTAAACGCCCGATGAATTTGTTGATTTTTTTGCTGCGGCAGACAAACGTGGGTCTTCTTTGTTGGAAGTCAAAATAAATGGAAAATTATGTCCAGCATTGGCGAAAGTAATTGTTCCATCGTTGAAGTCAATGACAGCGGCAAAAAATGTCATGGTAATTTTGCCGCCAACAGCATCGAAAATGATTTTATTCAATCGATTCAGTAGCTGCACGGGTGATGCGTCAAGATCGTTTTTTTCCGTGAGCATTGTTGATACAGATTGGCATGCCGCAAAGGCGATCGCTGTAACCAATGCGGCAGGTGCCCCGTGCCCCATAGCGTCTGCGATAAAAACCAGCTCCACATTGTCCCTAACCGTATAGTGGCCCCAAAGATCTCCCCCGCACTCGGTCGCTGGCTGATAGCTGCCCGTGAGACTGAGGTACGGACGGTTAATATCATGTTTTGGGAAAAATGTTGATTGAACGAGCCTGGCTGTTTCCAATTCCTTCTCAAACCTTGCTTTTTCGACTTCAGAAGTCATCAAAGACTGGATCTTCGATGCCATATTGTTGACGCTATGACTTAAGAGGGCTACCTCGTCTTTTGTCTTAGTTTGTAACCTTACGGAAAAGTCTCCGCTAGCGATTCGGGAGGTGGCACCGACCAAGTTGCGCAGATTTTTCGTTAGGGTTCCTGCACTCATGTAACTCGCCATTGTCGCTATTAGCAAAATCAGAAGACCCCACAGTGCCGAACTGATGTAGACACGAGAAATTACCTGGAAAGCAGCCGCGCGGTCGCGCTCGATCAATACAAAAAACGGCATGTTACCTGGCATCTGTGCAAAGCTACCAATCTTCTCGCGCTCGGAGCTATCTTTAAAAATTGAAATAAACCCCGACGGCTCTCTGCGTAGTAGGGCTTTTTGCACAAGAGGATGATTTCTGATAGCGGATTTGGTTGATATTTTTACTTCGTCCGAAGCGACGAATGGACTGCCCATGGAGTCGACGGCGTATGATAATGTGCTTCGGCTTTGTGGTAGTGCTAGTTGTAATTTTGTCATGTCGACAACGAATGCAATGACCGCATACTTGTTTTCAACACCAGGGATAGATAGTTTGATCGCCATAAAAACACTAGGTTGATTTAGGTCTGGAGTTGAGTTTTCAACGAATCGTCCATCAATAAACTGCGAGGGATCAGTCACTAATTTGCTGACAGAATTTTCTAAGAAATGATTTATTTTGTCATTTGCAGGTGGCCCGGATGTTTTGCTGAGTTTCGGCTGGTGTGGTTGAATAGCTTGACGCACAAGACTTATCTGTTTGTCTTTTATTGAGTAAAGATTAACTGCCCATATATCCTTATTTGCACGAAGTGCTGCTATTAACCCAGCATCGTCTTTGGCGGTACCCGCGGAAGCCACCGGTAGTTTGGCTACCGCTACGGCCATCTGAGAGAGCCATGATTCCATGATCGTCGCCATATCGCTGGCCGATCTTTCGGCGAGAGCAGTTGATGATTCTTCGATGTTCTGTTGGATGTAGGAACTAAACTTACTTGCAGATTGTACGGTTAGAGCCAAAACTGTGCCGCAGATGACGGCCGCCATCAGATAGCCCAGCTTTGCTGATAATGAGCGCGCTCCAAACCCGTCTGTCATTAAACTCTCCATTTCACAAATGACTGAAGAGGTTTTCGGATCATTCTGAGGAAAAATTAGGTAAGAGATGACGCTAAACTTATAACTCGAACGACCGATAGACTGTCGTAGAGATAGCTAATTTTTTGGTAAAAATTTAAAAATTTCACCTTTGGGGAGTTATTCCATTGGGTTTTAGTGGGAAGCAAGGCATTCTGATTGGCTTTTGGACAGTCGCAATTGTCGCGACCTCAGTCCTAATTTGGCATGAAGATAGATTTCTAGCTGTCAGTGGTGTG
>JBAXLR010000185.1:0-5241 GCA_037134655.1 bacterium
GCACCCGATTACAATGCTCATAAATGGAGGCCATCAGGAGGGCTATATCATAGCTGGCTAAGCTGTGGTTTGCCGCCATGATGACACCAGTGTCAGGTATCTGATCAAGCCCGATTGTGGAGTGTTCGTGATACACCCGCATGGCCGAAATGACTGGTGCGATCTTCAGCAGGTATTCTTTATTCAGGGGCAAATCTTTTAGGGTCGGTGTTGGGCTCATGGTAATGGCACTAGCCTTTAAAAAAGGTTAGTTTTCTCTCTCGTCTGTACAAATAAGGGTTGAACCAAAGAGCAAGTCTATCCTAAAACCGGTTAGTTGATAAAGCTGACCTGTTGAAAATCAGCCGCAATCACGTTTAACTTCCCGACTTTATAGTGCAAATTAGGACGTTCTGCAAATGAAAGAATCAAGCTGGACTGAAGACACAAGGCGGCTGGGAACTCCTGTAAAAAGTGAGCAGGTTGGCCGGCGGCTTGATGACTATTTGGCTGAAAAGTTCCCCTTTTTCAGCCGGGCCAGCTGGCAACGGGAAATTCACAGTGGCGTTGTCACCGTCAATGGAACGGTTGCTCGAAAACCGGCCCAGCGATTACAGCAGGGTGACGAGCTCAGGCGGCTCCATCCCTTCCATGAGGAACCAGACGTCGATACAAATATGGAAATTATTTGGTGCGATGGTGAACTCGCGGCACTGAAAAAGCCGGCGGGACTTCCCATGCATGAAGCAGGGTACTACCGGCGGCGCACGGTAGCAGGTGTTCTACCGCAAATCTTGGGCCAAGGCTGGACACCTGTCCACCGTCTTGATCGCGAAACTAGCGGTCTTCTCCTTTGCGCCCGTCAACCTGCTGTCAGAGCCATGCTCACATCCATGTGGACTTTTAAACAGGTTCGTAAAACTTACCTAGCGGTTACTGCTGGAATACCGAGTGATAACTTTTGGACCGTGGACCTTCCAATCAAGGCTGAACGACAATCGCGGCACAACCGTGCTGAAATATCGGAAGATGGCGCATCAGCAATCACGAATTTTAGAGTTATCACGCGCGGCCATGATGCCTCTTTGATCGAAGCGACTCCGATCACTGGTAAAACCAATCAGATACGTCTGCATATGGCGACCGCTGGATTCCCCCTGATTGGCGATAAGATGTATGGTCCAAACACAGATATTCTTGAACTTTATCGGGCCGAGGGTAATAGTCCTCGTGTAAAAGAGCTCGCCGGCTTTCCACGCCACGCACTGCACGCCTGGCGCCTCGCATTGATACACCCTTTGACCAAACGCGAGCTGGAACTTATTTGTCCGCTTCCACAAGATTTAATTCGCCTCTGTGAGAATAAAAACATCCCGGTCACAGGGCTGAATCCAGGGGCATTGTGGGTCTAAGCTGACGGTAAATCAAAGCTAGGATCAATGTGCCAATCAATGAGAATATGCCAGATACAAAGAGAGCAAGGCCAAGCCCAAAGTTTGCCGCTAACCATCCAGTCATTAAATTTGCTGGAATAGCAACAGCGGCAAGCGTGGTCTGAAATGCTGCGTAGCCGAGCCCTCTCTTCCTAACGGGGAGTAAATCAGAAAGTAGGGCTTTTTCAACGCCCTCGGTCAAACCATAAAATGCCCCAAAACAAACAAAACCGATGGCAAAGAGGTTGCGATCAGTCGTGACGGCCATCAAAATGTAGCAGCAAGCATAGACCAGCCATCCGACAAGTAAAAAACGCCGGCGCCCATATTTATCAGACCACTGCCCAGCAAGCCATCCGACAACAGATGCCATTATGTTATAGAGAATAAAAAGACTTAGGATCGAACCAAAATCAAATCCGATTGCTTGAGCTCTTAGAGCCAAAAATGCATCTGATGAGGATCCTAAAGCGAAAACGGCGATGGCAAAAAGCAGCGGTCTTATTTCTTGGGGAATGTGCCATGCCAGGTAAGTTTTAGCCGAAGTTTGGCGGGGAATATTCGGTACCCAAACCAATAATACCACTACCGCAATCCAGGCAAACGGAACAGACGTCAGAAGCATGCGCTGGAATAGTTCTGGCGACATCTTGGCTGAACCGATTCCCATAAAAATAGCAATGGAAAGACCACTGACAGCACCGATAGTGTCCAAACTACGCGCGATTCCAAATGCTCGACCCACATTATGGCGGTGGGAGTCATCTGCAATCAATGCATCCCGTGGAGCAGTGCGAAAACCTTTTCCCACCCGGTCTAGAATCCTAGCAGCGGCCAGCAGCGGAATAAAACTAGTGAAAAACATCAACGTTCTGCCCAACGCTGACAAACTGTACCCCAAGGTGACAAGTGGTTTTCTCGTAGGCATTCGATCACTTAGCCAGCCTGAAAACGCCGTGACCAAAATCGTTGTTGTCTCGGCTAAACCCTCAATTAAACCAATAATAGTTGGGCTTAAACCGAGGGTGCTCGAAAGGAATAGGGGGAGAGACCTGGTTAGAATCTCACTTGAGCAGTCATTCAAAAACGAGACAACACCAAATCGCACTGGCAGTGACGGGACTAATTTTGTTTTTGCTGGGGACTGGGCCTCGTGATCTTGCAAGTTATGTTACTCCACAATCAGCCGTCTATCGAAACGGCCGGAGTGTACCCAAAAATAAAAAAATGTGCGTAATTTAATCGAAAAATATTACGGCATTCCTCAATCTAAGCGCACAATTCTTCGACCTATAGCGACCTTTTATGATATCCTTATGCGCTGATTACGTTTTAAATTCCGGCGGGTTAAACACAAACAACTTGGAGCTTGCCAACCATGCCTGATATCAAGCTAGAGTACGTCGCAACATTTTGCTTTGCAGCGGCTGTGATCCATACTTTTTTCACCAGATGGTTTGCAGAACAAGCCGGAAAATTTCGGGAAGGTTCCCTCATGGAGAACCTGCTGCACTACCTGGCGGAAGTGGAGGTTGTGTTCGGGCTATGGGCAATTCCGTTTTTAGGATTTATGATTGTCAAAGATAACCTAGACACCGCGGTCAAGTATCTTGAATCAGTTAATTTTACTGAACCTGTTTTTGTATTCGTTATTATGACCATGGCAGCAACAAAACCTGTTATGCACTTCTGTGAAACTAGTGTATTGGCGCTTGCACGTTTAGCCCCTAGGTCTTTGCAAAGCTCTGCGTATTTTCTTTTAGCATTAATTCTTGCGCCAATCCTTGGATCATTCATCACAGAGCCAGCGGCCATGGTCGTAGCTGCTCTGTTATTGAGGCCACTGGTCTTTACACGCCAGGCTAGTTCATTTTTGCGTTACGGCACACTGGCTGTTCTCCTCGTCAATGTCAGTATTGGCGGAACTTTGACCCATTTTGCTGCACCACCTGTGATCATGGTTGCGCAAAAGTGGAACTGGGACCTAAAGTTTATGTTCGAAAATTTTGGCTGGAAAAGCTGCATTGCCGTGACGATCAACACCATCGGACTATTCCTTCTTAATGGGAAAGAAATAGGCCAAAAGAGTCTGCCGGGCAAAACGTCCTCGGCTGTTATGCCGATCTGGATGTTTTTAAGCCATGTGATCTTTATTGGCTTAGTCGTCAAATATCACGGAAGTATTTCATTTTTTGTGCCGCTGTTTCTACTATTTCTTGGTTGGACTGATGTGACCAGAGAGTATCAGGACCCTTTGAAATTGCGCGAGGGTTTACTGGTAGGATTTTTCTTGGGCGGTTTGGTCACACTTGGACAGTTACAGCGTTGGTGGATTGAACCAATTGTCAGCTCTCTGGGGCCCTTATATCTCTTCCTCGGTGCGACAGGTCTAACGGCCGTTACCGATAATGCCGCCTTAACGTATTTGGGCACGCTGGTTCCCAACCTCGATGAGGTGTCTCGCTACGTTTTAGTCGCTGGAGCAGTTGCCGGTGGTGGTTTGACAGTCATCGCAAATGCTCCAAATCCAATCGCGCTCGGGCTCTTAAAAGAGGCTTTTCACGAGAAAACGGTCGATCCTTTTAAACTTTTAATAGCCGCAATTTTACCGACGGCTGTCGCATGCCTTGGCTATTGGTACCTTTAAGTTTCTCAACGTTTTGGCAAGATGGGTAGAACGCAATGGAACTAAATCTAAAAGGAAAAAAGGCAATCGTTTGCGCAGCAAGCAAAGGTCTGGGCTTCGCAATTGCTAGTCGACTTCACCTGGAGGGCTGTGAGATTTTAATGTGCGCTCGAAACGCCGAAGATCTCAAATCGGCGGTGGATAAAATTGCGCGGGAAAATACAACTGCTAAGCCACCGAAACATCTGAGCGTTGATCTCTCCAAGCCTGAAAATATTTTGCCATTCGCTAATAGGGCTTCGGAACTTCTAGGCGGAGTGGATATCCTTATCAATAACGTTGGCGGACCATCACCATCATCGGCTCAAGCCACATCAGCCGAGCAGTGGCAAACGGGATTTAATCAAATTTTTATGAGCGCAGTTCTGTTGACCCAGACGCTAACACCCGCCATGAAAAAAAATAATTTTGGGCGAGTTATTACACTGACGTCCCTATCGGTATTTGAACCCATTGAACACCTTGTCGTCTCGACTGCCATGAGGACGGCCGTAACGGCTTTCATGAAGACTCTTAGTAGGGAATTGGCGCCCTTCGGTATCACCGCCAACACAGTTTTACCCGGCGTCATTCAGACTGACCGCATCGTGAATCTCAGAAAAGCTAAAGCCGAGCGTGAAGGCTCGACTTTAGAATCAGAACTGGAAAAAACAAAACGTTCGATTCCGATGGGGCGAATGGGGACACCCGAAGAACTTGCCGACCTTGTCGCGTTTATTGCCAGTGAGCGCGCGAGTTATATTACAGGCGTTAATATTCCAGTCGACGGTGGCCTTCGACATTCTTGGACTTGATTTTGTATTAAAGTTTAGACCCCGAGAAGAACAGCCGCACCAGTGCCGTAGATAGGGCCATAGGCTTTTGTCACAAGCCTTCGCCCTGGTTCACAAGCGCCTGCACCCTTTAAAATCGCCAGAGCTTTAAGCCCCATATCAACTTTTGCTTCGCCGCAATAGTCAGCTCTAAATGTCTCAACATCGCTCCAACGGCCCTCACCCATCGCTGAGAGGCACTTTCGATTCCACTGGTTGTCACGATCTTCCCGTATAGCATCCTTTTGATAATCAACTTTATGGGTGAAGTAGCGCCCTGACAGACCAGAAACAACAACGATCGCCGTCAGGCCGTCCAATCGAGTCGCGG
>JBAXLR010000186.1:0-5228 GCA_037134655.1 bacterium
GCGAAGAACAAGTGAGCCTGGATCAGACTCCAAAGTTAACGGTCTCTCTTGATGTTAAAAACTGTCTGGGTTCGTCCAAATGGCTTGATCCGAATGCTAATGTTGCCTTAAGAGCGGGCGCAATTTCCGTAGCGCCTCAAGTCAAAGATGCGGATGATTCCACTCAACCTGAACCGCATGTCTTTCAGCCAAATGTTCCTGTAGACGCAGCAGACTCAACAGACTTGGCCAAGACTCAATTCTCTTGGCGAATAAAACGAGCAAGTTATTCCATTGAGATCATAGCCTACAATGTCAAAACAACCACGGTTGAGTCGAAGATTAATAAAGACTTCGATTTTTCAAAAGGAAACGAAGTTAATCTGACTGTTGAAGGAACATGGCAAAGTAATCTCTGTAAGCTTGCCTGGAAATAATTCCCATAGTTTTTGATTTACCGCATCTTAAGTGGCTTGCGTCTTGCGGGCGTATGCCTCGTCGCTCGGCTGGCCGATTGTTTTCGCATCGCGCTAGAAACGGCCGAATTGTCAGGAATCTTTTTGGCGTTAATTTTGTCAGGTTTTCTGAAATGAGCCATATCACTGATGATGGTGCGTAGGTCCTGACGCAAGGCATTTTCAGAGTGCTTAATTTCCACAGCAATCTGGATAAGCTTTTCTTCTAACTCTGCAGTTTTGGCGGCGAGATTTCTGACGGACTTTTCATGTTGCTGCTGGGCTTGAGTCAGTTCTTCCTTTGAAGATTCCATCTGACTGAGCAGTTCGCTAGAGGTGGCCAGTAGGTCTTTTTGAATGAGGCCCACATGTTTCAACACGGTGTCTTGGGTCAGAACCGATAGTCGATTGACAATGTCGCCTTCGAGGGCGTCAAGGCGTTCTGTCGTTCCGCTGACGATGGTGCCCAAGGTTTCAGTTAAAACTTTTTGTAGAGCCGATTCCATCTGGGTCATGAGGTTTTGATTGATGACTTCTAGCCGAGCTTCCATTCTGTCAACTTGCTGGCAGAGCAGTCCAGCCGCTGAATTAATCACGTCACTAGACTTTTGGTGCGATGCCGTGGCTCTTGTTTGATTCAAATATTGCTCAATATCACGCGATCTAAAAACTGGTCTGATATAGCGATCAACTCGCACTCGCCCAACTCGCAGCTCTTTGCCGGCGATTTGCGTGAGGCGTGATCTTTTGATGCTTAAGGCATCCATGGCAGCGTCAGCATCCATATCAAATTCAGAATACCAAGGCTCATCGCCGCGCAGCCATACGATCATCGGGAACTCGTCTTCAGTTGACAGTTCCGCCGCAGTGTTCGCGTGATCGTCATGGTTCCAGGTTGACTGTGAGGCCCCTTGGCGAGGTGACGCATCCGCTGGCATGGGGGGGTCCGACGCCACACTTTCAACCGGCAGGGAGAAAACTCCTGGAGCTTCATTATTTAATTCTTGTGATGCTTCATGTTCATGATTCATATGCGCCTCACCTCATACTTCCAATCGCCTAGACCTTTAAATACCGCGAGTCGTTCAGGAGCCATAACGTTTTCAAAGAACATTCTAAAACCCATCATATGTTCACCGGAGGGTATTTTTGTGGCGTCGAACCAGATGCCGAGATTGACTGGGCTTTTCCCAAGAGGCAAGACGCGGTCATTATCGCGTGACTTGAAATCACTAGCCGGTTTGTCATCGCGGTAAATTGTTGGCGCTAAGCCAATCTTGCGCAGATCGGGCGACGGTGTGATTTCAACAAAAATACTTCGGTCTTTCCCTTGCATTGAGACCCAATAAAGCCCCTTGGTTTCGCCGGTACTTGTGTTTTTACCAATCAACTTGTCCAGAAAATCCTTACCACTTTCGAGAATCTTTGCGCCGGTTGAGGCGCCTCCATCGACGTAGCTGTCCATGTTGGTTTCTATTTGATAGTCTTTCGGGTTGTCGCGCAGTGCTAATCCGTAGTACATGCCGCTGCCTGGGTTCAGGGAGGTCCGCCCATCAAGTGGGCTACTAAGCATGGCAGGAAGATTCATGGCGTTTGAGAAGAAACTGATTTCTGTGTACATGCCTAGCTCAAGTTTGAGCTTCAATATCTTGTAATAAAACGAGACCCGAACAATCGATCGAATCGGTCCCGATTTCCAAGCCTCAAGTTCGCTATCAATACTTCTATGGTTAGCCTCGACCGTGATGAAGTATTTGAGATCACCTTTGAGGTAAAAAGTTGTCGTGTCCAAGACAGGCTCATACTCGGGTGGTTGCTTGTTGTTTTTTGAAACCTCAACCTTTCGCGCAACCAACCAGTTCTTTTGGTCAAACTGGTAGCGGTAGCGTGAGGTGTGGACGAGTGCTTCCTTGCGGTTAAACACCACGTATTTTTTTGGATTTAGGGGAGGGGCATTGCCAAAAAATACCCCGACATAGACTGCACCTACCGGCGGGCCCATGGGATTACCATTAGGGTTTCGGACTCGCAATTCGAAGACGATATGAGGGCGTGTTGTGGGCCATTGGGTTGGCTCAATCAGCGGTCCCACATCATCACCCATAAACGAAAGCTCGTCTTGACCATCAAAAATTCCGTTTCCAGTGTCTGCCGTGACGCGCGTGCCTTGATCTAGCACATAGTCAGTATCGTCATTGATTTCGTCAATCTGGAACGGAATAACCTCGGCTTTGCCGCTGGGTGAACTGCGAAAAACGCGGTAGGAGCCTAACGGGTACCGTAGAACTGGATTAATCTGTTTACCAGTAATAACGATTGGTGCGGTGTGTAATCCTGTGCTAAACGCGATGTCTGCTAGAGCTGCAGATCCCATCAAAGACAGGATTAAAATCCGGGCCATGGAGAGCAGCAAAATTGCGAGGCGCTTACGGAAATTTTTTTCGGCAGAAAAAACCACGCCGGACAGCTCCGATTTAGGCATTTAGTTTCTTTGGTTCAGGATCTCGTATTTATGTATTACTATAACCTGATGACATCTTGGAGTTAAAGTAATTTTGTCCTCTAAATGCCTAATTTTTTTCTTAAATGTTGCCGTAGCTGCCGCTGCCGTTTTGCCTCCCCTCGCATTTGCCTCGCCGGAAAACGCGGCAGTGGCAACTCAGAGTGTGCGCAAAAAAAAGGCAGGCCCCCGTTCCTCCACTCGTGCTAGTCAGGCGGGTTTGCCCATACGCCTTGTCTGGCAGGTCATTCGCTCGCAAGGCCAAGGCGCCATGATGAATACTTCGGCGGAGACATTTTCGGCTGATGGTGTGCTGATCCCGGTAGGCCGATCTAGTTGGGAGCTGCGCGCAAAAAACTCATCCATTTATGGTTACTTTGTATCACCCAAATTCGGCATGGATGGCCGACTCATTCTTCAGCGTGGAGAATTGTTGGATCTATTAGGGGTGACTTCCTGGCGGGGAGGTAGCATCGACGGCAGCGGTGACGGATCAGACTCGTCACAGGTTTTGCAGCTGCCATTACTAAAAGCCCCAAATCGGCAAATGGAGACAATTTATCGTGGGCCCGAAGAAGAGCTTCTACTGGTCAAGGTTTCAATCACAACGAGCACGTAATGTTTAGTGTCTGAAGTGACGTGTCCCGGTTACAACCATAATGATGCCATGTTCATCGGCCGCAGTCATGGACTCCGGGTCCCTAATGCTGCCGCCAGGTTGGACGATGGCGCTGATTCCAGCCTTGGCCGCCTCGTCCACACAGTCTCGAAATGGGAAGAAGGCATCTGAAGCCATCACGGCACCGCGCACCACGTGTCCTAATTCGCGAGCTTTCGCCATGGCAATTTTTACGCCGTCAACTCGACTCATCTGACCTGCCCCGACACCGATGGTCTGGAGGTTTGATGACAGTACAATGGCATTGGATTTAACGTGCTTGCACACAGCCATGGCAAAAGCCATTTCTTTCAAAATCTTTTCATCTGGCTGAAGTTTGGAAACAATTTGCCACTTAGTGACATCTTGTTCGCCTAAGTCAGGTGTTTGTAAAAGGTATCCTCCTCTGATGGATCTCATGTTGATGCGGCTCGACTTGGGGTTTGACGGCGATACAACTTCAGACTTCAAAACGCGGAGGTTTTTCTTGTTGTGGAATATGGCAAGAGCCTTGTCGGTGAAACTCGGTGCTACGATGCATTCTAGAAAAATTTCTGCCATCACCAACGCCGCGGCTTCGTCGATTTCGACATTACTGGCGACGATCCCGCCAAAGGCGCATTGTGGGTCTGACGCCAGAGATCTAAGAAAAAGCTCTTTAGGGCTTGAGTTAGCACCAATAGCAGTGCCGCAGGGATTGGTGTGTTTAATGATCGTCATGGCTGGCGTCGGGCTTAGATCAGCGATAATGCCGCATGCGGCATCAAGATCGAGATAATTGTTATAGGAGAGTTCTTTGCCCTGAATGATTTGCGCGTCGATAATTCCTTCCAATTCAGCGCCATCCGTGTAAACGGCGGCCGTCTGGTGGGCGTTTTCTCCGTAGCGAAGGGATTGGTGCTGTGTCAATTCAAGGTTTATGGTTTTGGGTAGCTGAGGCTCAAGAGAGGCAGGTCTGGTAAGGGAATCCTCGAAAAATTCAGAGATTAAAAGATCGTATTTAGACGTAATCTTAAAGACTTTAGAGGCCATCTTAGATCTATACTCAGAATCGACGGTATCTTGTGTTAATCGCTTAAGAACCTCGGTGTAATCCTTCGGGTCGATGACTGGCAGGCAGTGCTGATGGTTTTTGGCGGCAGCACGAAGCATGGCTGGACCGCCAATATCGATGTGCTCAATGGCTTTCTCAAGGGATAATTTTTTTTCTTTGGCTTCTTTTTGGAAGTTGTAGAGGTTAACAATGACCAAGTCGATGGGCCCAGATTTAATCACGTCTAGATCGTTACGGTGTTCGCTCAATGTTCGGTCCGCTAGAATTCCGCCGTGGATGGCTGGGTGGAGAGTTTTGACCCGTCCGCCTAAAACCTCGGGACATCCAGTGATAGCAGCGACTTCAGTGGCCGTAATTCCTGCATCAGTCAGGTGTCGAAAGGTGCCGCCGGTTGACATGATGTTAAAACTCAACTCCAGGAGCCCCTTGACAAACTCAATTAAACCTGCCTTGTCCGTAACTGAAAGGAGGGCGGTCGGTGGGGAGGTCGGGTTTGCCATGTCAACCCCTGAGAGTTAGTCAGTCATGGATGGGGCTAAGTTGTTGAAGCGCCTCGATGATCTGTCGTTCAGTGCCTACGGG
>JBAXLR010000187.1:0-5197 GCA_037134655.1 bacterium
TCATTGCAGGACGAGAGTTTGGACGAGTTCGAGCAATGATCGATCACCGTGGGCAAAAGCTTGAAATCGCGGGGCCATCGACCCCTGTTGAAGTGGTCGGCCTTGGTGGCGTTCCAGGCGCAGGAGACCGCGTCAACTCTGTAGCTGATGAACGCACTGCGCGTGAAGTCGTTGCACTACGCGATGAGCAGGAACGTAAACGCAATGCTGGCAAATCAAGTGCTGCCAGCTTGGCTGACCTATTGGCAAAAGTACAGACGTCAGAACGTCCTGAACTTGCGATCATTGTGAAAGCTGATGTGCAAGGATCACTTGAGGCTGTTTGCGACGCAATCAATAAGCTGTCTGGCGATAAAGTGCAAAACCGTATCGTGCACCGCGCAGTGGGTGGTATTTCAGAGAGTGATGTTACCCTTGCGGTTACAACGGGAGCTGTGCTGGTTGGCTTTAACGTACGCGCAGCTCGGGGCTTGGACGACGTAGCCAACAAACGCGGAGTCGTGGTCAAGTATTTCTCCATTATTTACGAATTGGTCGACGCTGTGAAGGCAATCATGGCTGGAAAGCTTCCACCGATTGTAACCGAGAGCGTTTTGGGCCACGCGGAAGTACGTCAGACCATCAGCGTGCCAAAAATCGGTACGATTGCGGGTTCTGCGGTTTTGGACGGCAAGATCACTCGTCAATCAAAACTACGCCTCATTCGCGACAGCGTCGTTATATACAACGGCAAAGTGTCTTCGTTGCGCCGCTTCAAAGACGATGTGCGTGAAGTTGCTCAAGGATACGAATGTGGTATTGGCATCGACGGCTACGCGGATATTCGGGTTGGCGACGTCATCGAGGCCTATGAGATGCAAGAGTCTGCACCAACGTTATAAGCGTGTAGAGAAGGGTAAAGTGAAATATGGGACTGCGCAAAGAGCGCATGGCTGACGAAATTCGGGATATCATCGCTAGCTGCCTCACAGGTGGTCAGCTTGATGATCCCCGGTTGGCGTTTGTAACCATTACGGGCGTTAAGCTGAGTCCAGATTTGCAATTAGCTTCCGTCCAATTCAGAATTATTGATCCGGCAAAACAGGGCGACACTAAACGCGCACTGGAAAGTGCAAGTGGAGTGTTCAAGACAAAACTTGCGAAAGCTCTGGATATAAGACGGGTGCCTGATCTGCGTTTTTTCTTTGATAAATCGGCTGATCGTGGAGCATCTGTTGACGCCATGCTCGATCTAATCAAGAAAGAGCGCGGATAAGAGTCACCGAGCCAGGGATTAGAGTATGGACCTTGCAAACGGATTTTCCGGCTTAATACCGGTGCTCAAGCCCACTGGCATGACATCAACCGAAGTCAGCCGACTCATCAGTAAGCGTTTTGGAAGATTAAAGTTAGGGCATGTGGGAACGCTTGATCCTGACGCTGATGGCGTATTACCAATTCTCGTTGGGCAGGCCACAAAACTGCAAGACTACTTGCTTGAAATGCCCAAGGTTTATTCGTTTGAGTTCAAACTGGGAGTGGCCACCGATACACTTGATGCGTCTGGTCGCGTGGTGAAAGAGGCTGACTGGGGGCACGTTACTGTGGACATGGTTGCGGAGGTTGTCAGCCGATTCCTTGGCCCAATCACTCAAACGCCTCCGATCTTTTCAGCCGTCAAATATAAGGGCAAAGAGCTCTATAAGTACGCGAGATCTGGCCTCGAGGCGGATGATATGCCCCTTGAGAGTCTCAATAGAACGGTAGAAATAGCGAGCTTGAAAGTCGATGATTGCAAGCTCCCCTTTATTCAGATGACGGTCGAATGTAGCAAGGGCACTTACGTTAGAACTCTCGCTTTTGATTTGGCTGAATCTCTCGGATCGACGGGGCACGTTACAAAATTAACCCGCACCAAGAGTGCTGGATTTGGCCTAAAAGACTGCATAAGTATTGAGCACATTCAGGCTCAAGGGACAAGTTTATCTGATCTTTTGGTGCCGTTTGACAGCCTTGCAATTGGTTTGCCGACTTGGTATCTCGATGATATTGTGCTGCTCAAACGGCTGATAGACGGTCAAACCGTCGTGGTTTCAAAGGCTGATCACGCGCTTCCAACGCTAAACCATTCAGCCCATGTGCTGCTGAAATCAAACGATAACCGCAGTATTGGCGTCGTGAGTGCAATGCTTCAAGAAAATGGGCAGATAAGACTTCATTTGAAGAGAGGTTTCCAATGTCATCCAGTATCATGAATTCAGATTATCTCTTTACTTCCGAGTCGGTAAGCGAGGGGCACCCGGACAAAGTCGCCGATCAAGTGTCCGATGGAATTTTGGATGGCTTACTTGCTCAGGACAAGTATAGCCGTGTCGCATGTGAAACCTTGGTTAAAACCGGCTTAGTCGTTATAGCTGGTGAGATCACGACAAAAGCGCGCGTTGATTATGCAAAAATCGCGCGCGAAGTGATTGCTGATATTGGCTATACCGATGGCGAACTCGGCTTTGATGCAAAAAGTTGTGGTGTAATTTGCGCCATCGAGGAACAGTCGCCAGATATTGCCATGGGCGTTACAGAGGGCGAAGGACTTCACAAGGAACAGGGCGCTGGCGACCAGGGCATGATGTTTGGTTTCGCATGTAATGAGACAAAAGAGTACATGCCAGCCACAATTAGTTATAGCCACCAGCTGCTCAAGCGACTAAGTCATCTTCGTCGCACGAAAGACGTCAACTTTCTCCGGCCGGATGCCAAAAGCCAGGTCACGGCAGAGTATAAAGCCGGCAAACTTTCGCGCATTGAAACGGTGGTTATATCCACACAACATGCACCAGATGTAACTCACAAGAAGCTTGAGGAATACGTCGTCGAGAACTGTGTCAAAAAAACTATTCCCGCAGAGCTCTTGCGTAACACGAAATACTTCATCAATCCGACCGGTCGCTTTGTCATCGGGGGCCCGCAAGGTGACTGTGGACTGACGGGGCGCAAAATCATTGTCGATACTTACGGTGGCCACGGCGCTCACGGCGGCGGTGCGTTCTCTGGAAAAGACCCAACCAAGGTTGACCGTTCTGCAGCGTATATGGCTCGCTACATCGCAAAAAACATGGTTGCTGCCGGCTTTGCTGAAAAGTGCCTCGTTCAGTTGGCCTACGCGATTGGCGTGGCAGAACCCGTCTCCATATTCGTAGATACTTACGGCACAGGCAAGTACTCGCCTGCCCAACTCGCCGACGCTGCAAGAGCTGTCTTTAATTGTAAACCGCGTGGTATTGTTGAAACGTTTGATCTCCTAAGGCCAATCTATAGGCCTACGGCGGCATATGGTCATTTTGGTCGTGATGAATTCCCTTGGGAGCGTCTAGACAAAGTGGACGCCCTAAAGGCTGCCATCCGCTAGGCATCCGGGCTTTGCATTGGCCAGGCTCAGACCACTTGATAGACGGCTTTTTGTGCCTGCTCTCAATTAATCTTTCTACTTGGGATACTGGGTCTGAATCGCTATAATGAGGCCATGACCCAGCGGCCTCTACCCAAGCGCATACTGCTCGTTAACCGTGATTTTCAGCTCCGCTACGCAGGCGCTGGACTCATGGCAGGTCTAGCGTCAACTTTGATCACCGCCGTCTTGATCATCTATCCTCTGTTCGCATTTAAAATTGTTACGATCAGCTTTTTTCTCCCCTGGCCAATTCTTATGGCAATCACTGCGGCTATCCTGTTGAATTCAATTATTCAGGTCATGTTTGGGATTTTATTAACCCACAGGATCGCGGGACCGATTTTTAATCTGGTTCGCCAATTGCGCCTGATCGCTCATGGTCGATGGAACATAAAAATGCGCCAACGAAATCTTGACGAATTGGGAATTGTGGTCAGGCATCTTAATGCGATGAGCGAGGAACTCACTAAAGCAGTGCGGCAAGACATCGGTAGCGTTGAAAAAATTCAAAGCTTGTTGGCTGGATTAGAAGCAAATCCAAATCAACTTGTTTTGGCTAATCAGTATTTAGACGAAATGAGTAATCGCTTTAAAATGCGAATCCAAGATCGCGGAGGACGGGCATGATTGAATATTTGGCAGGGAAAGTGTTACGGAGAACTCCCACCTCATTAATTGTCGATGTCCAGGGTGTAGGCTACGGCGTCGAAATGCCACTGAGCGCGCTCTGTGAGACACCTCATCAAGGCTTGGAGGTGACTCTTTGGATTGACACTTATGTGCGTGAGGATGCTCTGAGGCTCTTTGGTTTCCTCACCTTTGAAGACCGTCAAGCATTTATCATGTTACGTAGTGTCTCTGGAATTGGACCTAAAATTGCACTCGCCATATTATCAACGTTTGACGCCGCGTCACTCAGGCAAGTAGTTCTGCAAAATAAAGTTTCACTCCTTGAGTCGGTTCCAGGCATTGGCAGGAGAACTGCCGAAAAAATGATTTTGGAGTTACGTGGGAAAATTGAACGCTTAAATCTATCGACGGGTACACCCACAATGAAAGGTGGGAACGCAGGTTCGTCTCCAAAGTCTCCAGCCTCACTCGCCAGTATCGATGGTTTAGGCGAATTTAATATGATGGACGCTGTATTTGATGATGTCCGAAGTGCGCTTGAAAATCTCGGCTACCGCGACAAGGAAATCAATCCCATCATCACAGAGCTGCGCAAGAACTCTGATGAGAACTCGCCAGGTGGTTTTCAGGTAGTGCTAAAAACAGCCTTAAAATCCCTTCGAGCTGGCCTCTAAAAGATTGGCATTAGAACCGCGATCAAATAGGACTCCGCAAAATGGACCATACGACAGCGACAAAACCGATCATTGACCGACTGACCATCTCCCAGGAAATCGAGGAAGATCAGGATCTGCAGCGTACTGCGCCCTCAATTCGACCTACGCGTTTCGCAGATTACCCAGGTCAAGACGACGTGAAAAATAATTTAAGCGTTTATGTTACAGCCGCTTTGAAGAGATCTCAGCCCCTTGATCACGTGATTTTGCATGGTGCACCTGGACTCGGAAAAACCACTTTAGCGAATATTATCGCCAATGAGCTGAAAGTACCATTTGTGGCCACAAGTGGTCCGGCGGTTGATAAGCCAGGTGACATTGCAGGTTTGCTTACCGGTTTGGAGCCAGGATCCTTGCTATTTATAGATGAAATTCATCGGCTAAATATCAAGGTAGAAGAAGTGCTCTACAGCGCCATGGAAGA
>JBAXLR010000188.1:0-5170 GCA_037134655.1 bacterium
TTGACACCTGAGCTGGCCGTTCGTTTTCAAGAAACGATGGGTAGCGACATTCATATGGTTTTGGACGAGTGTACGCCTTACCCTTGTGATCTGGAGACGGCGAAATCCTCCATGGAACGCAGTATGCGCTGGGCCCAGCGATGTCGCGACGCGAAGACAGATGCCGAGCTTTGCCAGTTTGGCATTGTACAAGGTGGAATGTACCCCGAGCTTCGTCGGGAGAGTGCTAAGCGACTCATGGATATAGGTTTTGACGGATACGCAATCGGTGGTCTTTCAGTTGGTGAAACTAAGCATCTCATGCACGAAGTGACAGATGTTTGTTGCGAGGTGTTGCCGGTTGACCAACCAAGGTATTTGATGGGGGTTGGCACGCCTCTGGACATTATCGAGGCGGTGTCCCGTGGTGTTGATATGTTTGATTGTGTCATGCCGACGCGCAATGGGCGTAACGGCACACTGTTTACGTCGCTAGGCAGGGTCAATATAAAAAATCTTCAGTACAGGCTTGACGAAAGTCCGCTTGATCCCGCCTGCAATTGTTACACATGCAGAACGTTCACGCGGGCATACTTGAGGCACCTTTTCCTAGCGGGTGAGATTACCGGTCTTCGCCTTTTATCGCTGCATAACATTGCTTATTATTTGCGTCTGGCTCACGATATGCGCGCCGCCATTGAATCTGAAACTTTTGACAGTCTTCTGGCCCATCATCGGACGCTCTGGGATAAGTAAACCCATTAAAAATCACGATTCATTTTCTTCCGATGTCTTTTGCTGACAGAAGGTAGCTGCTGTAGTTTTAGTTGAGTCAAGCAACCTGTTGGCAATTTTTTCGGAATTTATTTGGACTATCCATCTCTACGGCAGCTTCTGAGTGGCCTTGCTCTATATCGACGACAAGGTGATGAGTACCTGCGTCGATCAGAGCGCTCTACTCTGGGTAAAGCTCTCATTTCGGCCCACAGACGTGGTCTTGAACTACATCAGCACATCGACAGTTTATTGCCTGAAATCGAAGCGATTGAGGAGCTGAGTAGGCAGTTAAATCAAGCATGGCAAGGTGTCCTCCTAAGGTCGTGTGTGGTTGTGGTGTCCGCAATGACCATGCGCTATGTTTGTAAGGTGATGTCACAATGGAAACCTCAAGGTGACGTGTTGATCTTTGACCGAATGGTTCTTGTGACAGCAACTCTATGTTTTTTGATTTTATCAATGTGGCTTTTTTATCGATATCTTAATAGTGGTTGGAATTGGGCACGACAAAGATGTCTGTGGTTGCATTTTGTGGCTTATTTGGGGCATGTCGATGACTTGGGGGGCGCCCAAGGGCCGAGCAGCAGTCTCGGACAAATTATGCGAGATGGGCTTCGCACGGGCATTGACCCAAGTCTAGCGCGGAGGTCGTGGGTAAAACAGCAAATCATTTTGATGCAAGAGATGTTGGAAAAGGAGGTTCGCTCCATGAGTGTTCTGTCGGTTGGAGTTGAGTTGTTGGTTTATGCCATGGCTTTCGTGGGATTTGTAGCTGCGCCGCTTTTGATGTGGCTGGAATATGCTTCTGGTCTCGGCTAATCTTTGGTATGGTAATGATCAGAAAGTTAGCTGCGGAGCTTAGCCGATGGTTGCCCCCAAAAAAATTATGGTATCAGGGATTCAACCCACCAATAAATTGACCCTTGGCAACTACCTTGGTGCCATCAAGAATTGGGTGAAGCTACAAAATGACTTCGAATGCTATTTTTTTGCTGTCGATCTTCATGCGATCACTTCGCGCCAAGACCCCAAAGATTTGGCTAACAATACTTTGTTTTCTCTAGCGACCTACTTGGCGGCAGGTATCAATCTTGATCACGCCACCATCTTTGCGCAGAGTCATGTGCGTCAGCACACCGAGCTTGCGTGGATCTTGAATTGTTTTGCCTATATGGGTGAACTGGGTCGAATGACGCAATTTAAAGACAAAAGTAGTCGTGCAGGTGAGACGATTCCGGTTGGCTTATTTACGTATCCGGTGCTGATGGCAGCCGACATACTTCTGTATCAGTCAGATCTTGTTCCAGTGGGCGCAGATCAGAAGCAACACCTTGAACTCACACGTGATCTGGCGATGCGGATGAACAATTCCTACGGTTCCCTGTTCAAAGTGCCTGAGCCTTTCATACCAAAAATTGGCGCAAGGATTATGGACCTGCAGGAACCGGAAACCAAGATGAGCAAAAGCTCATCTTCGGAGATGGGAGCTGTTTTTTTGAACGATCCACCGAAGGAGATCGAGAAAAAATTTAAGCGTGCGGTCACAGATTCTGGTTCTGAGATTAGTTATTCTGCGGATAAGCCCGGAATCCGTAATCTGATTGATATTCAATCGGCGATCACTGGTCGTCCGGTCGATGACATCGTACGGGGATATGCTGGGAAAATGTATGGCCATCTAAAAGTTGAGACGGCCCAAATCGTCGCCGACGAACTCAGGCCCCTTCAGGAGCGAACGGCGCAATACCTTAATGATCGCGGTGAATTGGAAAAAATTCTTAAAGCCGGGGCGGAGCGAGCCTCGGTTAAAGCTGAGAACACTTTGCGTAAAGTTTACTCAGCCATTGGATTTGTGCCCCTCTAATCTGGTATACTTTTCATCACATTGAAAATTATGCCAATTCAGGAGGTTTAAATGAGAAGTCAAAGACTGGCTACGCAGATCGCGACCTTGGTAGCTCTCTTCGGCGTTAGCGTGGTTCCCCTCCACGCAGCTCCCCGCGATCCAATCGGAGAAAAGGCCAATTACCAACTTGATAAAAATGGTAGCAGGACAACCAGTATGGTGAGTTCTGGAAGTGCCAAAGCATCGGTGACGGAATTTATTCCTGATCATGATCAGGGACCAAGTTACAACGTGAATTTAGATTATGACATCACGGTACAGTTTTATGGCCGGCAGACTGGCACCGCCAAGTGGGCATTTGCCGAAGAATTCTTCGATACCAAATTTATGGCAAACCTTCGCGAGAACGGTACTTATGAGACACCCGACTACAAAATGCGTCACGAAGGTTACGCAGATGTCCGAAATCTTGATGGTAGCGTCTACCCTCATTGTGACAAGGTTTTGATCTATGATGTGAAGATTCCCGATAAACACAAACTTGAGCAGATTATTTACGGCGCCGCTGGTTTTAACCCCACCGCTATGGGTAATCCTCCGGTGGAAGATTTACAAATCCGGGCACATATTTATGCAGGTGTCCCAGTATTGTCGGCGGTCAAGCTTGATTTGTCAGGAGTCGTGCAGGGCATGCCTGCAAAGGCTGGCTTTGACTATAAACGATAAACCTACTCAGCTTGCCGCTCAGAATTTCTGAGCAGTAGGCTCCAAGCTTTTCTGTCGAGATTACTTATCAGGTTTTTTTCGACGTCATCCGCACCAAGAAATTTGGTGTGGATGTTTTTTTTGGTTTGTTGTGAATTGGACTGCACAACCAGCGCGATAATACGGTGATTTGTGATGGAGTGTTTAAATGATCCAACTTTACGTCCCATCTTAGTTTCGATCAACTCGCTAGAACCATCCTGAGTCCATTTTTGCCCCTGCTGGATGTCAGTTAAAAACCCCCAAGTTCCAGCCATGAATTTGGCGTCGTACGGGCGTTTCATGAGGAGAAATTTGTCATTTTTACGAACAATGTGCAGCCTCAGGTTTACGTCGTTTAATTTTATTTGCTGCTTTGGAGCGGGAGCCAAACTTTGGGATTTTCGTTTAAAAGCTAAGCATTTTGCCGCAACAGGACAAGCGCTGCAGCGAGGGTTTGTTGGCGTGCAGAGGACCTGACCGAGCTCCATGACGGCTTGATTGAAATTTCCAGGTGAAACCAGCGAACACATGTCGCTCATCATTTTTTTGAATAGGCGTTTAAGGGGCGGTAAATTTGGTACTGACCTGATGTCTAGCATGCGGCAAAGTACGCGTTCGACGTTTCCATCGACGACGCCATGCGGTTCGTTGGCCGTGATAGAGGCAATGGCTGCTGCCGTATAATCCCCAATACCCGGTAATTCTAACCATTCACTGTGCGTCGCTGGTAGGGAGCGTTTTTCTGCCGCGAGTTGTTTGCAGGCGCGGTGCAAGGCGTCAAATCGCCGGTAATAACCCAGCCCCCTAACGGCTAGTTTCACCTTTTCTGGCGTGGCATTTGCCAGCGTACGGTGATCCGGAAATTCTCGTAGAAACTCTGTGTAAACTCTTAGGACAGACTTAATGACAGTTTGCTGTAGCATGATTTCGCTGACCCAAATATGCCAGGGGTCCCGATGAGACTGCCACAGTTCACGCCAGGGGAGGGGGCGAGCGTTGAGCTCATACCATTTGACGAGTTTTACCGCAAAGAAAACACCATCAAAGGCTTTCGCGCTTGATGGTGTCAGTTCTGTCGATGGTTTAACCATGATGATCTAGATAGGGCTTACTTTGCTCGTTTTGTCTTGGTCTTGGTTTTGGTCGCGGTTTTCGTCGGTACTTTTGTACGCACAGTGGCAGCTTTGGTCGAGGGTGACTTGGCTCGCTTAACCTTGTTAGCAACTTTTTTTGCAACAGGCTCAGCTTTTTTTCGTGCAGTTTCTGCAGCCGACTTGGCAGCACTTTTAACTTTCGCGACGGTTTTATCCACGTCAAAGCCTCTTGTCTCTGCAGCAGTTCTAACTTTAGCGGCCGCTTTCTTCACGGTGGATCTAACGCGGTCCTCTACTGTGTCCACGTTAATTCCAGCTTTAGCCGCATTTTTTTTAATTTCGCCAACAACTTTGTTGATGGTGGGTTCAAAATCCTTAAGTTTTTTTTCTAGAATTTTCTCGATTTCAGCGCCTGCAGCCGAGATGTTTTCTTTGGTGGCGTATGATTTGACCTTCTTAATCAGCTCCTCAGAGTCCTTCTTAACGGCGCTCTCCAAATTCTTCAGGTCTTTTTGCAGTTTTTTTATGAAGTCTTTCATTACAAGGATCTCCTAGCGTTGTACCGAAGCCGAGGAAGTATTTCCCCAGCCGAGGCTGTTTTTATACACTGATTTTGACTGATTTGAAAAGTCATTCCTGGTCAAAATTTGGTGTTCTTTTTTCCAAAAAGGCCTTGATGCCCTCTTGTGATTCAGGGCGGGAGAAGCACAGAGCAAAGGCCGCAGCC
>JBAXLR010000189.1:0-5089 GCA_037134655.1 bacterium
CCCCGTGGCCTGATTGGGCCAAACTTCACCGTTTCCGAGTGATCCCTTGGATGGCGCAGTCGTGTTACAGCCATGGAGATCACCTGCGCAGCCGGCCGCCCCTACAGCAGTATTCGTCCAGATGTTATCTTTTAGCTGCGGATGTTCATAATCAACACCGCTGTCCAATACCGCGATCAAAGTATTGGCGCTTAATATGGCCTCTTCAGATTGTGCTCCCTCTATGGAGCCAGCACCCAAATCTTTGAGAGCACTGGGCAGGTTGATCTCGTTATACCAGGGTTGGAATGTGCCATAGTCTGTCGCCCATTTATTCAACTCACCTGCTGAAAAGCGCGAGACCTCGTTGGGCTCGGCAAACCATATTCTTTGCTCACCGTCCCACTGCTCGAGAAGGGTCTTAGCAGATTCTTCAGAATCGAAATCAACACGGGTTAATACTCCCGCCGAGGAGTCATCCGCCGCACCATCAAACATCGTCGAGAGTAATTTTGGAGCCAAAAATTCAGGTTCCCACTCCACGGCCCGCAAACTACTCATATCGACTGCTGACAATATCTCAATGCCTCTCACTCGACTGTCCTGTAAAAAACTTTCACTTAATTTTAAGTAATGATGAGCATACTCTTCACGAAACGTGGAGAAGAAAAGATTAGACTCACTCCGCTGTTCACGGAACATGACCAAATAACTCCCGAGAACTCGCCCTTTGGCCTGTGGATTTTCTGAATCTGCAAACCTTAAAGAAGGAGCCTCAGCTTGGCGCTCCGACATAAACTCGGGACCAAACTGACCACAGGCCGCCAGGCAAGATATGCCTATCAAACTGGCAGCAAGGGTTGATAATCGCTGATTGTTAAAGACTTTCATGTCGTTATTTGACCAAAATCCCGAACAATTGGCAAACTAGGATAATTTGTGCTTTTGCTAGGCAAATCCTGCAAGTTCATTGCTTGCAATAGAGGGTCAAGTTATGATTAAAACTGAGGAAATCGGGGAATTGAACGGGTCTTCTGACAAAGGCGTCAAAGTCATATCCAAAGTTCTCCCAAACAAAGCGAGATCGCCATGTCAAAGTTGTTTGTAGTTTCCGCACCATCGGGAACAGGCAAAACCACTCTTAATAATCGATTGATGAGGGATTTCCCGATCCTCGAAATCGCGATCAGTCATACGACCCGGAAAAAACGCGAAGGCGAAATCGATGGATCCAGCTACCACTTTATAACCCGAGACTACTTTCAGACGATGATTCGCCACGGCGAGTTACTCGAATGGGCCGAGGTGTTCGGAAACTTCTATGGCACAAGCCGCAGAGAACTCGACAGGATTTTTGCGAAGCAACATCACGCCCTTTTGGAGATCGACGTTCAAGGCTGTCAAACTATTCTTCGTTCGAAACCCGATTCCATAACGGTCTTCATCCTCCCCCCGTCAATTGAGGCTCTGTGGCACAGGCTCGAGCAACGCGGGACTGATAGCGAAAAAGAACGCTGGAAACGTCTCGTAGCAGCAAAAAAAGAAATCGCCGCTGGGAATTTATACGAGCACTTTATCATTAATGACCACATGGAACGGGCCTACGCAGAACTAAAATCCGTTCTTATCGATGGAAAACATTCGCAGCTTAGCAAAACAGAAGGCATGCAGCTTTGCGATAAACTGGTAGAAGAATTCGAGACATCTCCACTCCTACAAAGTTTACGAAAAAAATTTGGGCATTAGGCGAGATTATTTGAACAAGCGGTCCTGAGACGGTAACGCGGCGAATAAGGAATCTAGATGGCCGAGATGGCGACCAAAAAACCAGAAGAACTTTACGGTGAACTCGCCACCATTGTCGCACAAAATATTCCTAATTTTCAGGAACCACTACTTAAAAAAGCCTTCGAGTTTGCCTACCGCAGTCATGGCGACCAGAAGCGTTATTCCGGAGAACCTTACGTCACCCATCCGGTTGAGGTTGCATCGATCGTAGCGACCTTCAAGGTCGACCAAGCCAGCGTCATTGCAGCTCTGCTTCACGATGTTGTGGAGGACACTGACGTAAATCTTGAAACAATTGCACGCGAGTTTGATCCAACGATCGCAGAACTAGTTGACGGATTGACTAAAATTGCACGGATAGAATTCCGTTCAAGTCAGGAAAAACTTGCAGAGAATTTTCGGAAAATGGTCATGGCTATGGCCAAAGATCTGCGCGTCATCATCATCAAATTAGCAGACCGCCTGCACAACATGCGCACCATCAAGGCACTGCCCGAGGCGAAACGCCAACGAATCGCACAAGAGACAATGGATATCTACGCACCGTTGGCAAATCGACTCGGTATGTACGGTGTAAAAAGCGAGCTTGAAGATCTGTGCCTGCGACAACTCAAACCTGAAATTTACACAGATTTAAAATCAAAAATCGCGTCAAAAAAAGCAGAGCGCGTCAAATACATCGACGAGGTCCGAGAAATTGTACTTGCCGAACTCCATCGCTATGGTTTCACTAAAGTCGAGGTTCGCGGTCGGCCAAAGCACTTTTATTCAATCTATAAAAAAATGCATGATCGCAGCCTGCAATTTGAAGATGTACATGATCTGTTTGCGTTTAGAATCATCGTCGACTCTATCAAAGATTGTTATGAGGCTCTCGGCGTCGTCCATGCCATGTGGAAGCCCATGCCTGGACGATTCAAAGACTACATTGCCATGCCCAAAGCGAATATGTACCAGTCTTTGCACACGACTGTAATCAGACCAAGTGGCGAGCCTTGTGAAATTCAAATTCGCACCAGAGAAATGCACGAGGTCTGCGAATATGGAGTAGCCGCACACTGGAATTACAAAGAGCGTGGATCAGCAATGACGAAGCAGACGCCTCAGTACCAGCGCATGGCTTGGCTGAATCAGATCGTTGAATGGCAAAAAGAACTTAAAGACCCGGACGAATTTCTTGAAGCGGTCAAAGTTGATCTTTTTGAGGAGGAAATTTTTGTCTTCACGCCAAAAGGTGATGTCATTCAATTGCCTTCGAAGGCTACAGCCTTGGATTTTGCTTTTGCGGTCCACTCGGCAGTAGGACAATCGACGGTGGGAGCTAAAGTCAATGGACGCATGGTTCCAATTAAAAAAGAGCTTAAAAGTGGCGATATCATCGAAATCATCACCGCGACTAAGCAAAAACCTAACAAAGACTGGCTTTCGTTTGTTACCACGTCGAGGGCAAAAAACCGTATACGCGCTTATTTGAGAGGTGAACAACGGGAGAAGAGTAAACAGCTGGGTCGAGACATCTTGCAGCAAGAGCTTTCCAATAGACAGCTTGATCTGGAAAAGATGGAAAAAGCCAACGAGCTGAGCGCTTTAATTAAAGCGTCCCGGGAAAACTCACTGGACGACATGCTCATCGCCATTGGTTATGGGAAGTTAAATCCGGAAGATCTTATTGCTCGCGCTTACCCGCAAAAAACTCTTAAAACCCTAGCCGAGGCTGAGTCTGCCGAGGATGAACTACCCAAAGCAGACGGATCAGCGAGCTCGAAAAAGACGGGAAGAAAAAAGGGTATTTTGGTTTCTGGACTAGACAACCTACTAGTAGCCCTCGCTCGTTGCTGCAACCCTTTGCCTGGCGAAGATATTGTTGGTTTTGTCACTCGTGGACGCGGCGTCACAATTCACCGGGTCGACTGTCCGCGAGCACGGGATATGGACCCGGCCCGCAGGGTGGAAACGTCATGGGGGCATCAAACCGCCACGGGTGATGAGGCAAACTTTGCAACACATTTAAGAATTGTGACCATCGACAAGCCGGGGATTTTGGCTGATATTACTGCCATTATCAGTAGCACCGGGGCCAATATACACAAAGCCCAGGTACAAGTTGGCAAGGATGCCATGGGTTACCTAGATTTTGAAATCATGGTCCGCGATTCAGCCCAGTTGCAAATGATGATGCAAAAGATAGAATCGAATTCCGCGGTCATGCGAATCGAGAGAAAAGTTCCCGGCTATAATGTAAAAAAACGCAAGATAAAGAGAAAGGTTTGAGCATGTTGAAAAAAATCAACCTCATCAAGACTATCGCAATCAGCTTCTGCTTATGCGCCTCCGGCTCGGTCCTGGCTGCAGGTAAGGCCACGGTCGAAGTCATTGCAAAAGGACAGCCTGATAAGCGTGTGGAGTTAACATTCAAAACACTACCCAGTGCAGATCTTGCGATCAACAAAGACGGCCCTTGGAAACTTGAAGTTCTATCGTCGGGCAACCTTAAATTCGACAAAAAGGAGCTCAAGCGCGGCGACTGGAAAGAGGACATTGCCGGATTTACCTTGTTAAGCTCACCCGCTAAGACAAAAAATGAAAAGGTAAAATATAAGCTCACAGCTTTTATCTGTACGAAGGACAAATCACAATGCTTCCGTGAAGTTGTAGAGGGTGTGGCCAACGTCAAGTGGTGAGATTTTGGGAATCACCTCCCTTGTAATTTTGGAAGGACTGCTGCGCTCACGATGAAAAACAACAACTTTGTCCCACCCGATATTGACTCCCTAAAACGGAATGTGAAACGGCCTTCAAAAGCGGTTGTTACAGCCGGCATGCCCTACGCAAATGGTCCTGTTCACCTTGGTCATCTTGCGGGAGCCCATGTACCAGCCGATATCTACGCCCGCTGGCTACGTATGCTTATTGGCGCTGAAAACGTTCTATTTGTTTGCGGCACAGATGATCATGGATCGACCAGTGAACTGGCGGCTCTGCAAGCCGGAATGCAGATTTCAGACTTCATAAAAGGCATACACGACCGTCAAGCAGCTACCTTGAATCGCTATAACGTCAGCCTGGACGTATACACCGGCACATCGCGTCCCGAATGCTTTCCAATTCACAAGGAAATATCACAAGACTTCATACGGAAAATGTATCGAAATGGTCTACTTGAGAAACGCACCACCCAGCAATGGTTTGACCCAAAGTTGCAAAGATTTTTGCAAGATCGCTTCGTTCGGGGTCAGTGCCCCAATCCAAAGTGCGATAATGATAGCGCCTACAGCGACGAGTGTGATCGGTGTGGTTCACAGCATAGCGCCAGTGACTTAAA
>JBAXLR010000190.1:0-5074 GCA_037134655.1 bacterium
CGTTTGGGTATCTCAATCTTCGCCGAAGCGATTACTCCCAAGCCAGCGGAGGCCGCAGATGTAAGCAGGGATCCTGCACTTGAAAATATGGAAAGCCTCGAAAGAAGTGACCAAGGGCCGCAAGACGGCGACTTATCGGCAGCCATGAACCATATCGCTACGGCAATTAAAGACATTCCTGTACGAAGCACTGATAATTCTAGCTCGTTTGATGTCCCTATCAACTTGGGTACTAGCGGGACTCCAGACATCAGAATTAAAGAGATTGAGCTCGCTGAAGACGAATCCCAACCGGCAGAAGATTCACTCGACAGCAGTGCCGAGGATGAAATTGAAGCAAAATTGACAGAAAGCATTTCCGAGTTGGCCGAGGCGTCAGAACAGTACCAGTCAGTCATGGATAGGGACAAAAATACCGAAATGCTGGCCACTGCTCAAGTTGCCTTTGATGAACCCATTGCCTCTGCAGATACACCGGATAACGTCCAATTGGAGCATGAACTGATCGACATCACCAACCGTCTAACAAACCTGGAAAATGATCTTAAGAAGGAAGCCTCTGATCTCGCGCAAAACAATATCCAGGGCGCCTGGCAACTAGATGGCTTTGACGTAGATGAGCGTGGCAACCCTATGGTGGTATGGAAAAATGGCATCAAAACGATCATTGATTGTTCAAATCAGCAGTCCGGAAGTATTCTTGTAGGAAAGCGAAAAATAAACTTTTCTGTAATCAATGGTGAAGTGCAAGTTGAGCTTGATGGCATCAGAATGGTCTTGCCACTGGCGGCTTAAACAAATAGGTAGAGACACTGATCAATAGCAGAAGTAAGCTCGTGAGGTTTACTTTTTCCCTGTTTTCATTCATCTTCAATATTTGAGGATCTATTGCCTTAACCAGAAGGTCACCATGCTGCGATACCTACTCATTTTTATGTCGATTACCTTCATCAGCTGGCAACCTGCTCCTGGAGCAAATCCTGAGCTCACGATTTATGCAAACGATTCATTTTTGTCTGAATGGGGTCCAGGACCCACTTTACAATCAAAATTTGAAGTAAGGTGTAAGTGCAAGATTAAGTGGGTAGCAGCCGCTGATGGAGCCGCACTACTAGCTAGGCTTAAAATTGAGGGGACGCGAACAAAGGCGGATATCGTAATTGGTATTGATGACGCACTGACAGCCTCTGCACAGGATCTCGGATTTTTTATGGATATTGATCTTGTCGCGCCAAAGACAAAGCCTCTGGACGCCCGCGCCAAGTCAGCAACGTCAAAAAAATTCATTGCATATGATTACGGGTATTACGCATTCATGTTTGACACCAAAGCCAAGCAAAAAAACGGGCAACCATTTCCAAGACCCAAAAATCTTGGAGAACTCCTAAGCGCAAAGGAGTTCAAAAGAAGCCTACTCATCCAAGATCCCCGCACATCAGCGACCGGTCTTGGTCTGCTCTTATGGCTGCATGCGGTCAATCCGAAAGATACCAAGAAATCTCTCGAATTACTCCGAGAGCAGACGCTAAAAGTCAGTAAAGGCTGGTCTGAGTCCTACAGCCTATTTACGAAAGGCGAGGCCCCTATTGTCTTGTCCTATACGACCAGCGAGGCCTATCACCTTGAGATAGAGAAGCAGGATCGTTACCAAGCCCTCGTGTTCCCAGAGGGGCATTATATTGCCTACGAAAACGCTGCCATAATAAAGACTACGAACAACGGGCTGCTTGCCAAGTCATTTTTGGAGTTTTTACTGACTGAAGACTCCCAACAAATCATCGCGGCCAAAAACTGGATGTATCCTGTAGTGGACTTAGACATCGCACTGCCAAAAGCATTCAGAACAATAAAAAAACCAAACAAAATATTGCACATTCCGGCAAACGTTATCGCAGCAAATCGTCAGGCTTGGGTAGAACAATGGACGAAGGCCTTTCTAAAATAACCTATTGGAAAGCAAAGCGCTCAAAAAGCGGTCTTGCCATTGCCTTCATACTGGCTGGCATTTCCGTCCTACCACTCATCTTCGCGCTGACGGTACTCCTCTCTAAAACCGGCGTCTCCTCTGCGCTTACCCGCCTCACAGAGCCGGAACTCCAAGCAAGTTTAACGTTTACCCTCTACCAAGCAGCGTATTCCGCCCTAATCGTCGTTTTATTTTCGCCGATACTTGCACTTACTCTATTTGCATTACCGGTATGGAGCATGAGAGGCTCCATGCTAATCAGAATCACATCTTTTTGCTTACCTTCGATTGTGGTGGCTAGCGGTCTCGTTCTCGCGTGGGGAAATAATGGATACTTCACACAAATCTTGCGGTACATGGGGCTTGAATCCCCCTTCCCAAAGATTCTTTATTCGCCGCAAGCTATTGTATGGGCCAACTCGCTGATGAATGTTCCCTTTTGCTCAGCTATTTTATTTAGGCGAGTGCTCGACCTCCCGATTGAGCAGCTGCGATCGGCTGAGATCCTGGGATTAAATCCAAAAAATGTAATAAAGTTCATAATCTGGCCCGCGCTACGACCAATTCTTTTATATTTTGGTGGTCTTTCTTTCTTGATGAGCATGGGTTCATTTGGTGCGCTGAGCATTCTCGGCGGCGGACCGCAGGCTCAAACTTTAGAGATAGCGATCTATCACGCTATTTACTCTGCCGCTGACTGGGAGCTCGCGGGCGTCTTGACGCTAATTCACACCATCTTATGTGGACTATTTGCATCGTTAACGATCTGGAACCTCAATCGCTCAGCTCTTGCAAAATCTGGCTCGAAAGTAACCCTGACTGTGTATTCAAATGTCCGGTCGCTCTTATTCCAATCGCGACAGATGATCTACATGTCAATTTGCCTGACGATTTTATTTGATGGTCTAGTTCTGTCGCCAATTATTGCTTTAATCTTCGAAGCCGGACGACACGTCGTGAGCGCTAGCCTTACAGCTACGTCGGCAATTTTAATCTCTGCAATGCAGGTGTCTATAAGTTTTGCCATTCCCGCTGCCATTCTCATCACCATATCCGTCTGGTTGCTATCCAGGGCATATCACCGTGCTATTAATCAAGGAGACAAAAAGGTCGCGAACATCTTACAATTCGCAACTTTTAGCGCCGCAGTCGTTCCTCCCATGGCACTCGGCTTTGGATTTCTGGTTTTACAATCACGAGGCGATTTTTTTTCTGCTAGACAACCTCTCATAGCGTCCGCCTTGACCTCAGCGATGCTACCTTTTGCCCTATCATTTTTTATGCCTGCTTACGGCAGTCGCCTTGCTTCCGGCAATCAATCCCGCCTTTTGCTGGGTTTAAAAGAGTCAACATTCTTTCAAAGGGTAGAATGGCCGGCGTTGCGCCTAAGTTTTGTGATCGTATTCGCACTGTCTTTGGCGTTGTGCTTAAACGAGACTTCAATTGTAACTATGCTAGGGGACGCGACATCACCGGCCCTGACCACAACCATGATTCGACTGATGAATCAGTACAGATTTGGCGATTCTGCGCTTGTGGCTACGTTACTCATTTTTATCACGTCGTTCATAGTGCTTTATTTTTACAAATCCGAGGGCGTAAACGATGCCTAAGCTGATTTTTGACCAAGTGCGATACGCTACCAAGACATGGGCGGCTGAATTCAATCTCGAACTGGCTACCGAGCGTTGGTACGTGGTTTGTGGGCCTAGCGGTGCTGGCAAATCCACGTTTGCCAATATTGCCGCTGGTCTTGTAGCGCCGAATTCTGGGGATCTACGCGTGGGCGAAAAAAGCATTACCCATTTGCCGCCGCACCGCAGGGGTATCAGTCTCATGGGCCAAGTTGATGGACTTTTCCCAGGGATATCTATTCTTGAGAATTTATTTCTGGCCATGCACGACAGCTCACTGATTAAAAGTGAAAAACTTGAACGAATCACCTCACTAACCAAATCTCTTGGTCTGGATTTGGATATTTTGAATCGTTTGCCAACCCAGATATCCGGCGGACAACTATCGCGATGTAATCTTGCGAGGGCTCTCTTACGCCCATGCCAATGGCTTTTCCTCGACGAACCGTTTGCGGCGGTTGATCGGCCAACAAGGCTACAGATACTTGACTGGTTACACAACTGGATGAAGGAAAGCAAAGCATCAATTATTTTAATATCGCACGATCTAGATGACGTGTTTACCGTTGCAACTGACGTGACAGTCGTCGCAAACGGCGCAATTGTAGAGCATTCCACTCTCGCAAAAGCTCTTGTTCAACCCATGTCGGCCATCTCAGCTCGTCTACTGCGTTCGGGCATCATCATCAACGAGGATAAGGCTGAATTTTTTATAGCATCTGCGCATCTGGAGACTTCACAGATTGAGGCTATGAAAATCCCTGAGCAACATCGCGGTAGGCACGTGTTTGTTTCACCCCGAAAGACCCAAGTCGGACCATGGATGAGGGTGATCGACTGCTTTGATGCAAACGATGTGACTCTGCCGTTTAATCCTGAATTTGAAAATATCGTCTGGTTTGATCTTCGTCACAAAATCCCACTTACAAAATAAAAAAAAGCGGCCCCATACTCCTCGTAGGGACCGCTGCCAGTTCGAACTTGTTTGACGCTCCTCAGCACTACGCATCTTGAAGCGTCCAGCTTACCTCTTCGTCACCACCGGCTCTAGACTCCGGTGAACCTTTTTCCACACCCGCGAAGAGGCGCCACTATACCAAAGGACCAGCGGTCTCAGGATGAGCCCTGAAATCTAGTAGAACGGTCGCTACGGACTTCGCCGCAGCATGCTCTGTCACATTGAAGCAAAGCATATGAAACAACCCCCCAACTCGAACATCCAGATCTCCGACCTTCGAAGCACCTGTTTCGAGCTTAAAATACCTCTCGGCAGCTCTTCTGTTAACCAAAACTTTTCTTTTAAACCCATGAATAGACTGACTTATTTAGCCCAAATAAGACCACCAGCAGCCTCTGGAATTGATCGGAATGGGTTGACAAACCGCGCCTCGACTGCCATAAAGGGTGCCTTCCTTTCCGGGGATGTAGCTCAGTTGGTTAGAGCGCCTGCCTGTCACGCAGGAGGTCGCGGGTT
>JBAXLR010000191.1:0-4971 GCA_037134655.1 bacterium
GCTGAAGCCATTCTGGTAGTAACGTCCTTCAAAAAGTCCGGTTCCAAGGACTCCCCCAATGTAATATTTGAGGGTTATTCCAGAATCTCCCTCAACGTAACATTTTCCCGAAGTCACTCCAGTAAACACCTGCCCGTCACTGTAGCACTTGCCTTCGTAATCGCCTGTGTACAGGCTTCCGTAGCTATAATATTTGCCTTCCACAAACCCCGATGCGCGTTCACCATTTACGTAGCGCAATCCGTCGCTAGTTCCGTTTCCACCAGAATCCAGGCCAGGTTTTGCCGATCCACCCGCGTAGTAAAGCTTGTCAGCTGCGCAATAGGAACCAGAATCCCAGGCTGTGAATGCCGCATCTGCTACGCCATTAATGTAGCAACGCCTATCCTGAGATGAGAAGCCCGTCAACAACAATCCTTCGCTGTATCGTTTACCATCAAAATTTCCTGAGCCACGGTAATCAAATTCTGGTCGCGGACTTCCTTTTTCATAATAGGAACCTTTAGAAATTCTGTAGAGGCCGCCAGATTGGATAAAATAATAATCTGGCGTACGACCCTCAACAATTGAGCGGCAATCCCGCTCCCCGTGTAGCCTGAAATCAATTCTGTCCCCTCCGATAGCACCTATATTTTTATAGAATGTGTCTAGCTGACTTTGCGGAAGCCATAAATTGAGGTGTCCCACTAGCGGTATACTTGAGTATATTCCTTTGAGTGAGTTGAATACCGAGCATTTGAATGGGTATGAACCTTCGGGGATATTTTTGGACACTCCCCCATATTCATTGTAGCCAACTTGCTCGATTAGATCTGCGATATTTCTGGTTTCCTCGTTTATAGTTTGAGGGTTCATTACTAAATTAGTTATCCGAAGCGATTTGTCATATACTAACAAATTGCCGTCTTTGGTCACAGTCATCTCCGCGGGTCCACGGAAGCTTATATAGGTTACCAGTACTGGAGGACTCGTCTCAGTCATTCGGTAGATTGCTTCGTCGCCAAAGAAGATATTTTTACTCTGATCTACTGCGATCCCATTATATCCGGTGAGTGGGGCTTTTGACTTCTTGAATAGAGTCGTCACGACTCCAGCTGGTGAGATCTTTCGAATCATCGGCGGTGTCGATTCCGCGATATAAATTGTACCGTCGGTATGCGTAGCAATCGCTGTTATGTCTGTGAATCTTGCGTTAACGCCAGAGGCGTCAGCATAACCAGCTGAATCACAGTCGCCAGCAATCACTTTTGAGGATATTTCACCAACAATTTTTCTTACACAAGTAGGATGCGCGACCAATAAATCATAATTTTTATCAATCGTAAAAGCGCGAACGGAGAATGCTTCGGGTGTGATATTGGATGGAAGAATCTTATTAACCAGTCCATGACACCACCCAGAGCCGTTAGTCAGTGAATTAGTTCTCTCCCCGCCAGAGTAGCAGTTTGAACCAATGAGGCCGTTAGCCGTTTTTCCACTCACGTATAGAAAGCCGTTACACGTTCCGTTTCCCTGCTCGTCCAGATCTAAATTTTTGACTCCAGCGGAATAGCATTTGTTGCTATTAACTCCAGAAAACTTCTTGCCGGCTCGGTAAGTGAATCCACCAGCTACGCCGTTACCGAATTCATCAAGGCCTATTGCAGGTTTTCCTTGGATATAATACGAACTATTACCAATACAAAAACCGGTCCCGTCATCATCAAGGCTTGGCGCTACTAGTCCGTCACGGTAGCATTTTGATTCATAGAAGCCACGGGCTAGTTTTCCTAAGTGGTAAAGCCGATCTCCGCTCTTGCCCGAGCCATTATTATCTAGTCCTGGCTTGAACTTGTAATCGACATAATATTCGCCGGTAGGCGCACAATAGCCTGTTCCGTCCGGTAGCGTCGCGAACACTTCACCGTTTTTGTAGCACTTTCCGAGCAATACGCCTGATGCCGGCACGCGATCGATTGTTACAGTGGCAACACTCGACTCCAACTGACCGTCGGTCACCTTGTAGGTGAATTTGTCAGATTTAACGTATTCGGAGCTTGCAGGTTCGGTACTTACCCCTGGTTGGGGTGGAATGGCTGGCTGGGGCCTTAAGGTATACGTGAATCGACCGCTAAACTGATCGACAAATTCGATGTCACCAAGTGCGCCTTGTTCTACAACAACGAATTTCAAAGCGTCACGATTTGGGTCAGAAGCTTTAACGGAGGCTGCGGACGACGAACCGACGACTTTTATTTTTTGATCTGTTGCCATCGGCGCCTGGTTTTCGATTTTGTAATTGGTTTTTGGCAATGACCATTCTTTTGGGGGCTCTGCTTTCGAGTCTGATAAGACTTTTTCACGTGAGACTGAAAGCTGCTGAGCCCATCCTGATGCCAAAGCCTTTACGTTTTCTGGCTGAATTGTTTCAGTTGGAGCAGAAGAGCTGCCAAGTGTGCCGGTCGCGGCGAATTCCCTGCTTAGTGCCCTGATTGCGGCGATTGGATTAACATCCTTATCTGGTGTAAGTCCCGCCTCTTTCATTGACTGCGAAAGGATGATCAGGACGGTAGCAGCCTGGCCAGCGGGGGTATTTATTGAGGCTGATTCAGGTTTTGTTGGTAATTCGTTCAAAACCTGATCTGGTACGCCGAAAAGTTTGGCAACTTCTGCGGTCTTTGCTTGTAGCGTGTCCTTTATGATGGAGGTGCCCGACTCTCCTTGGCGGATGTTTTCAACGACCGCGTCGTGCACCATGGTTGTCAAAGGGGTTACAGGTGCTTTTCTGTCCGCGAGGGTTTCCGACAGGATTTGGGTTAACTCTTGACCCCTCATGTCAACTGTCAAACCAGTGGCCTCGTCTGTATAGGTACCTGTGGCTGTAATGATCACGGGTTCATTCATGGACGGAACTTCAACGGAAAATTGGCCGTTTCCGTCTGAAGATGTGGTGGCAATTTTCTGTCCACGCTCACCACTTGATAATAGTTTGTAGATGGTGATATCGCCCTTAATGGGTCCTGCTTGAGCGACGCCAGTTATAGTGACTTTTGGGCCAAGTTTCGGCGGGGCGTTGGTGATCTCTTCGCTGGAGCATGAAGCCAAGTGCAATGCGACCAATATCCCTAGAGCAATTGCCTGTACCTGGATTGTTTTTGGTAATCTTCTCATTCCCCTCATAGCATCCGCCCCCTTTTGCAGATGGTGTCGGAAAAAACTGGGATTCAATTTAAATAAAAACAAAACCTCCAAATAATCCAGCCATTTGCGGACAATTGGTAGCCTCGTTTTACGACTCGAATCATTAGAAGTATTACCGACTGAGATTTAACTAGGCCTAATTATTGGGAATAAAGCTAGAAAGTTTTGAAGGCTATTTTATTTAGCTGTATTAAGCCGACAGACTGTAACCACGGTAACATTATCCAGGTTCGAGCCGATCCAATTCATGCCCGAAATTGATCCCATATTAGGGTATATGGATGTCGCATCCAGGGGCCACGGCAAATAAAGGATAAAATCATCCCTTTACGGACATCTTGTCGACTCACCCAGACAAGAGGTCATGCCAACCTACTAGCCCACGCAAATCTGCAAAATATCAGCCCTTTGCGCGCAAGAATCATTGACGTCAGAACGGCTCAAAACAGGTCACGCGCCCGATGGTCGTCACCTGGCCTTGATGAACCACGAGGCCACCATCGTCATCGCATGCATAAACACGCGTTTGCCTAGCTCTTGCGTAACTAGCTAGAGCGCGCTTGGTGACGTCGTCTTCTTTGAAGTGGGGGTAGAATTCAAAATTTACCATACTGAGTGCAGGTCGCGGCTTTGCAGTCGGATTTTTTTTGGAATCGACATCTAATAAACCAAGAGAGGGCGTCAGAATCATAGCGCCTGCACTGATGCCGGCAAGGAACCCGCCTTTTTTGAGAAAGGTTTTGAGGTGCTCCGTAAAGCTTCGCTGTCTCACGAGATTTAAAAACTTCTCCGGGTCACCGCCTGATAAATGGATTACGTCACAACTCATAAGATCAGGAATATTTTCTTTGCTGAATTCCTGGCCTAGGTCAAAATAGATGACGTCCGTAATCCCGATGTCTTCGTAACGTTCACAAATTTTATCAAAGTAACGTCGCTTTAGATCTGATTCCGAGGGGATGTAGCCCACGCGGCACGAGGTGCCAGCCAGCAGACGAAGAAGCTCGTCATCCATTAAACGGCTTAGTCCTGGTCTAAAATCACTATAAAGCAGAATTTGACTCATTGTGGTTGCTTTCCGTCTGGATAGGATTCCAAAATTCCCAACTCTTTTATTTTTGGCTCGACACTTCAGATTCTTCAAATTGCTGAATGAATGATTGCCACTGGGCCTAGGAAAAATAAAAGCAATATCATCACCCTCCGACATTTTGTCTTTATATTTACACGGACTTGATGTCATCCTACCCTGCCCGCCCGAGCAAACGCAGCAAAAATATCGGCCCGCCCTCTTCATCTCCGCCTAAAAACCCAGCTCTTGTCGCTGGCAGGCAGCCATGATCAGGCACCCGCTCTTAACCAGCACCTAGAACGCCAGCATTCACCGATCATAGACATAATCAAGCTTTCCGGTGGAAACGAGCTTTCATCCTGACCACGAGCCACGCGAGTGGGAGGGATCTAGAGATTCCTCCCCTTCCGCTTCGCTTCAGGGTCAGAATGACGATGCATGATTGATCGCATCAACGATAATCATTCTTGCGCCGCACAAACAAATCTCTGGATCGACACCCACGGTTTTGCGAAGAAGCTCTGCCCACGCAAGCTAGTATTCAGCGGGGGCACGGACAAGTTAAAAACTTGCCGCCACGAGTGGCAGCACATCCCGCGCCGAACGCTACTGCTGTGAGTGGTGGTGCAGCCAGGCGGGAATCCAGAGGCTTGCCAGCAGGGCCGCGATCAGCGCAAGGCCGCGCGGATCTCCGGGGGCCAGCCCCTGCGTCCAGACCC
>JBAXLR010000192.1:0-4933 GCA_037134655.1 bacterium
TTGAAATTCTCAACAAAATGCTGACTCCAGCAGAGCAAACAGCAAAATCGACTGGAGACCTGGCATCTACGGCAAAAGTTGGTAACACGCTACTTTCTGATTTGAATGAGTCTGTGAGGGCTGGCGCAAATTCCACTACGAGTGCGATCAACGTGTTGGCGGGAGCAGTTAATGGAATGGCAGCCGTTGCCGAAGCCGCAGTATCCGCAGCGCAATCTGCAGCGGCTAGCGCTGCGGCTGCAAGCTCTGCTGCGAGTAGTGCAGCCGACAAGGTCTCTTTGGTGCAATCGCAGCCAACCTATATCTACGACATCGGCGGAGCAAAACCTTAATGGCTCAAATCATCATCGCCGATGTCGATGTGTACGACCCAAGCATCAGCGGAACACGCACGCTGCGGTTTTCGACTCAAAGTTACACCACCGGCCCTACAGACATTCCGGCAAACACGTTTTACGACGGTCGCATTCAGCAGCCTGCAAATATCAGTCGTTCATGCTTCAGTGACGCCAAAACTACTGGTCGAACTCAGATCGGCTATGGGGACATGGTGCTTGTAAACAATGACGGAGCGCTTGATGGCTTACTTGATTACAGTTTTGCTGGGCGAGCTATCACCATCAAGCTTGGCGTAGTGCTCCCCAATAGCGGTGGAACAGTCTCGTGGGTTACTGTGATCAAGGGAACGATGGAGCAAGCCGAGTTGTCATGGCAAAAGGTGACCATTCGGGTTCGCGATCGTCAGCAAGATCTTGCTAAACCGTTGCAGCAACTTCGTTATACGGGAACTAACTCATTGCCAAATGGGCTTGAGGGTGTGGCCGGTGATTTGAAGGGAAAGCCAAAACCGTTAGTTTTTGGGAAGGTCTTCAATGTAGCTCCCCCTCAAGTGAATACCGATCGCCGCATCTATCAAGTTCACGCAGGCAGTGCATTGAATGCTGTCCTTGCGGCATATGACAGAGGAAATTTACTTTCACCTGGTGCCGCATATTCATCTCAAGGAGACATGGAGACAAATGCGCCGACAGCAGGCCAGTACCGCGTATGGAACGACGCGACAGCAGGGTGTTTTGTTCGATTAGGTTTTGCGCCTAATGGAACTTTCACCGTAGATGCGCAGCGGGGTGTGAATACTTCAAATAGAACAGTCGCACAAATTTTCAATCAAATTTTGCTCGCTTCAGGAATATCTTCTGGCGATATATCAGCCACCGATATTTCTGCACTCGACTCTGTGGCACCTTATGAAACCGGAGTCTTTGCCCCCCACGACAGCGACATCACCCCGCTTCAATTACTTGATGATCTTTGCGCAAGCGTGGGTGCATGGTATGGCTGTGATTCTTATGGTGTTTTTAGGATTGGTCAGATTGCAGTTCCAACAGGAGCTGCGGTCGGCACGATCACCGCGACCGACATTCTCAGGATAGAAAGAGTAGCCAGCCGCGATCCTGGAGTGGGTGTTCCAGCATGGAAGGTAAAGATCGGGTATCAGCGCATTTACAACGTGCAGAACGACCTCACTGCGTCTGTTAATGATGCCCGGAAATCTTATCTTTCAGATGAGTACCGAAGGGCTGAGAGCAGCGATGCGTCAGTGAAAACAGCAAATCTGACGAGCCCTGAGCTTGAGTTTGACACCCAACTGACCACTGAGTCAGACGCGCAATCTGAAGCTGCGCGAAGACTGACCATTTACAAGTCCAGGCGGGATATGTACCAGGTGACTATCAGGGTAGATGCAGCACTGGCGGCAGTCTTGGACATTGGAAAGATTGTCACCTTACAGATCAATCGATTTGGAATGAGCGCGGGTAAGAAATTTCTAATTATTGGTATTCGCACAAACATGCGTGGATATCAATTCGACCTAACGCTTTGGGGCTGAGATGGCTAATATTTTTTTGGCGTGGCAAAACCGCACGGACGAGGGAACGCTATCAAATGGTTCTTGGCTCTCCACATTGCCGTTGACGAATTTACAAAATCGCCAAGTACAAAAAGTAGCGCGAAGCAATGGTGTTGCTGCTTCGGCAACAAAATTCGATGTTGATCTTGGATCCGCAAAGTCAATTGGCGTTGTTGCATTGGTTGTGCACAACATCAGCGTTGCTGGCACTGTGCGAATTACTGCCAGTGATTCAGCTTCCTTTTCGACGCTGTATTACGACAGTGGGAATGTGTCTGTATGGCCTTCTGGCGTAATTCCCTTGGAGCTACTCGAATGGGAGGATGACAATTTTTGGCTTGGCACCATCTCGCAACAGGCGCGTGCTGGCTACCAGGCTCCCTTTATCCATAAGCTGTCGATCATCAAGAACATGCGCTATTGGCGTGTAGAGATTGTTGACGCCGGTAACAGTGATGGTTATGTCCAGATCGGACGGCTATTCATGGCTCGCGGCTGGACTCCAACTGTTAATTACTCGTATGGCTCCGGATTGGGTTTCCAAGACCCGACGCCTGTAGATACATCTTTGTCCGGTGCTGAATATTTTGATGTCAGATCAAAGTTTCGAGTAATGCAATTTAGCCTGCCTTACATCACCGACACCGAGGCATACAACTATGCACTCGACCTTCAGCGTTTGGCTGGCGTCAGCGGTGAAATTCTTGTGATGCCAGATGGTGGTTCGAATATCACACAGCAACCACAGCGCTCATTTGTAGGTCGACTGCGTCAGTTGGGTTCAATCAAACAACCCAACCCGACCACTTATTCACTCGATTTTGAAGTCAAGGAGCTGCTGTAATGGCAACGGTAACCTTTCCGACGAACCTTGGGGGTGATGGCACAACTGTCACTGATGACGCCAATGTAAATACGGGTCTTGCTAATGGTGGTCACAGAGTTCGCTTTGTGCCCTCGCTATCCCAGGTGATCACCTGCATGAATGGAGCACTTTCACAGGCTTCTTCGCAAGTGACTGCGGCAACGCTTCAGGCTAGTAACGCCTACACATACGCAAATCAAGCCGCAGCCAGTGCTGCCACAGCCTTAAATGCCCCAGGCACGAATGCCACCAGTGCCACGAGTATCACGATCGGTTCTGGTTCCGTGACTCTTTCACTCTCGCAAACAGGTAAGAGCTTTGTTGCTGGCCAATTTGTGCAAATCGTCAGCGCTTCAAGTACTGCCAACTGGATGGTTGGTGCTATCTCTGCATTTAATTCAGCCACTGGCGTTATGACAGTGATCGTGACTGCCACGGGTGGAAGTGGGGCCGCTTCATCTTGGGTAGTTTCACCATCTTCACCGCCAATGCTTCCGTCTCAATCAGGCTACGGAGGTAAAGCACTGGTTACAGACGGATCTTCGGCAAGCTGGACTGAGGTGTATCCCTCCCAATCCGGCAACAGTGGCAAATCTCTAACGACAAATGGCGCGACTACCTCGTGGGTCGGCATCGCTGGACGCCAATATTTTCTAAGTCAATCATAAGGAAAACCGAATATGTCATCGGGAACGCTTGGACAGGCCGATCTCGCGGCCACCACAAATACAACCGTCTACACGGTGCCAGCTTCAAAGGTGGCCACCTTCAATGTGAATGTATTGAACCGTACGGGGGCCAACGTCACAGCTCGGCTAGCGATCTGCGCGAGTGGGTCTCCTTCAAATAGTGAGTATTTTGAGTATGACGCAACCATTCCGCCAAACGGCGTTTTGGAGCGTACCGGCATTGTGGCCAGTGCTGGGAAAAATCTTGTGATTTACGCCAGTTCGACTGGTGTGAGCGTGAACGTTTGCGGATTCGAGGAGTAAAAAATGGGAAGAAAAATCAGCGGTAGTCCTGACATTGTTACTGTTCAAGGGACAGTGACCACATTGACATCACAAGCAGGCCGCCAACCTTCGCAGCCAACAATTACAAGTCCTTCAAGCGGCAGCGTCATAACGAGTTTCACGCCAACGCTGAACAGCTCTGCTTTCTTTGTTTACAACACTGATACACATGCAGGGTCACAGTGGCAACTGGCCAGTGACCCGTCATTTGTGAATGTGTTTTATGACCTTCCATCAACCAGTTCAAAGACTTCGCTTGTAGTCCCCTCAGGTTCGATTCCTCAACTCGCTGGAGCTTTTTATGCAAGGGTTCGGTATATCTCTTCAGCTACCGAGGTCTCTGCCTGGTCGAACGGGATTAGCCTTGTTCGGACTGCATCAGTAGCAGTCACTTCCCAGTTTTTGAATTCGACAAACTTCCGCTTTGGATTTACATACGGAGCAACAGGAACAGCGTCATCAGTGGCTGTGAAGATTTCTGCAAACGCAGATATGTCGAATCCGGTAGCGAACACATCGGTGACTCTTTCATCCAATACTGGATATCTGGATTCTGTGACATATGCTTCGATGCCCGGCTTCACAACTGGTACGGCTTATTACGTGCAAACTACCACCGCAGGTTCTGGTGCAATCATCACCACCACAACTGTGCAACTTCCAATGCCAACAAGTTCATTGGCACTCAATACAAGCACAGCCATCTACGATCCAAGTACGACAAACTTGCAAGTTACCAATGCCGTCACTGGTGCTAATTCTGCGACGATCGCCACGCAGTTTTCGACCTCAATAAATTTCACAACGGTGACTTATGAGAGCACTGCTACTTCAATCGCTGCATCAAATTTGCCGGGCTTATCCACCCGAGCATCTGCTTATTACTACCGCTTTGTTGTAGTTGCCGGAACTGATCGACCTGTTGTAGGTTCTCCGGCTGCCCTTACCGCAGTGCAGTTTTTCAGCGGCAGCGGAACATCAACGATTAGCAGCGCATATTCCGGCCAAGTGCTTGTGACGGGCATTGGTGGCGGCGGCGGCGGTGCGGGTGCGCCAGGTAGCGCGTGTGGTGGGGGTGGCTCTGGGTACATCAATAGCCAAACATTCACCGTGACGGCTGGCCAGTCAATTTCTTACGCTGTT
>JBAXLR010000193.1:0-4921 GCA_037134655.1 bacterium
TTGGCGGTAGTGGTGTTAAAGCAATTGTACTTGATCCCAGCGGCAAACCTATTATGAAGATGGTGAGCTCCTCGCTAAGGGCTCTTGTTACCGCTTCATCACCCGATTCGGCAAATTCCAGCTCAGCATCAGACTCATTTTCTGTGTCATCTTCCGTTTCACCCTCAGCCGAAGCGTCAAGCAACTCTTCTTCCAAGTCCTCATCAGCCAAGTCATCTTCGGCATTTAGTTCACGATCTTCACCATCATCATCACTATCATCAGCAGTCGCCAATGCCGCGTCCTCTGCCAACGGTTCAGTAGCTGTAACCTCTTCTTCGGCGAACACGGGCTCACCGACCGACGTGTTCATATTGTCCTCGACATTAAACGCGATGTCGGGCTTCTCGGTCGCTTCATCATGATCAAAACCAGTCATGGATCTACCTCCTGCGTGGAATCCGAAGAAATCACCTCGGCAGTGGACATATTACTATCAGTTGCGTCGCTATTGGCCATAGACTCGACCATAGACTCGGCAAGGGTTGCCGCCGGCACAGTGGCGACGATAAATCGTTTGTCATCTGCCGATTCAGCTACTACGTCAACGACGGGCGCATCGGTTACGGCATCGTGCATCGGTGTTGCGGTTGCGACGGGAAGCACATTTTGATCAAGGTCTCCGCGGTAAAACCACAAAGGTCCCATCATGTCTTGCTGATAAACTTTTATCTTATGCTGCTTCGACAGCTCGAGGACTGCCATGAGGTGTACAACCATGTCGTAGCGGCTTCTAAATTTATTATAGAGACCTTGAAACATTCCGAAACGGACCGTGTGAATATACTCGTCAAAGCGCTCAATGGTTTGCTCAAGAGTGATGCCATGTGTTTTCGCTTCAACCTTATTGGCCTTGCGGTCAGCAAGATCGCGCATGATCTGGTCAAACATGATGATAAGTTTGGCAGGATCGCCCTCAAGTGGAGTCTCAACGTCTTTAAACACTTCAGCTAGCCGCTCGTGTTCATGAGCCGTTTGAATTTCCACGCCCATTTGTGGGCACTGAGAAAACCACTCGGCAGCCTTGCGAATCATTTCATACTGAAGGAGACGATCTTGAAGCGTCTTTAAAGGATCTTCCTCAAGACCATCATCGTTGAGAGTTTTGCGTTCCTCGGTTGGCAAGAGGCTTCGGCTTTTAATTTCAATGAGCGAGGCGCCCATTGCTACAAACTCTCCAGCCTCTGAAATATCATCAAATTTAACGAGTCGAAGGTAGCCTAGGTACTCGGTCGTGAGTTTAAATATGTCGATGGCAAAGATATCAATTTCGTGCACCTTGATAAGATGCAGCAAAAGGTCCAGCGGGCCTTCAAATCGATCAAGCTTTACGAAGTACTCTGACGACATGCTCACGCCTTTTTAGAAGGCCCCTTCTCTGCGCCCAAGCCTTGCATCAAAGCCGGGGATCATCGAACTATCTTCAAGGGTCCTAATGCCTAATTTATTTGGACTTTCGTTCTAATTTTTAGTTATAACCTGCCAACTCTTGGGTGTCTATCCAAAATCCCCCCAAAAGGCTTGAGCCATGCTTGACAGACAGAATAATCAAAACCATTTTAAGAGCCTGCTCGAGCATCTGATGCACCGAAAAAACAGTGCAAAAGAGCTTGTGGAAATCTTACTCACCCGGAAAAAATCACCCGAATCTGAATATACAAACTGCTTTCAACACGGTCTGCCACAAGATTTTGCCGTGTTTTCGCCTCATGAGTCTCAAGCTGTGCATAAAGCCGAAAAGCTTGCCTGGCCTTTATTTGGCGGGCATCTGAACCAGGCGGTCTACCTACCGATTCGTGCCTTCAGAGGCGACGCATCAAGGCTTTGGGGGGCTGTGGATAAGCTGAGGATATTTCGGTCCAGTGGAACAAATTCAGGCCCAGAAGGTCGTTCATGGGCATGTTTCAGCGCGGAAGGCTTGCGCTTTTACAAGGCTGCGAGCCTGACGGGCTTTTTGGGGGTCCTTGAAAGTCGCGTACTGCCGTTTTCTGGTGATTTTTTAAACATGTCGATTCTAAGCCTCGTACCGCCTGTTGAAAAGTGGCCTGACTCGAGTCTTGCACAAATGGTGAGCTGGTTTAGTGACATTTGGCCCACCGAGTACGCAGACGACGTCAGCCCGACGTCACTGCTGCAGGTGCTTGATAAAGTAGCAGCCCTTGCCAGGCCGGTTTGCATCGTGGGCACTGCCTTTCATTTTGTAAATTTTTTGGACGAATGGTTGGTAGCAGGTTTACCACCATTCAAATTGCCAGCCGGCAGTATTTTAGTCGAGACAGGTGGTACCAAAGGTAAAAGCCGCTCCATAGAACGCAGTGAACTTTACGGACTGATGACGAGGGCTTTCGGCATCAACGAATCAGCCATCGTTGGTGAGTATGGAATGTGTGAGCTTGCTAGTCAGGCTTGGGACTTCGTCGAAGGAAACGAGCCGCATACTGCTCTCAGTCAAAGACGATTTCGATTTCCTTGGTGGGTCAAAGTTGCTGTCATGGCTCATCCAATAAGATGCTCTCCTTCTGGAAAAGGAGCCCTACTCGTTCAAGATTTTGCCCGAATCGATCTCTCGTCTAATAAGGGAATTCTTCCCATTCAGACGGAAGATCTTGCAGATCTGGATGAAAATAGTTTCTTTGAATTAAAGGGGCGCGTACCGAACGCCCCACTCAAAGGCTGCTCCATGCGCGTCGAGGAATCCATTCCGGCCGTGGAATCCAAACTACAAACCACCAACTCTTCTGAAGAAGGCCCTCAGCTCACTTTGGTAGACAAAACTCTAACAATTAACGCGCAAAGAGCTAGCCGATGGTTTGAACATCTGTGCACTGACCATGTGGCACGTGAGCGCCTAACAACTGAATTACAAAGTGAATGGCTGGCCAATGCCGCACTGAAAGATCTGGCTGCTGGCAAGCCAGAAAACATCGCTGCATTTGTAGAGGCCGCAAAAAACTCGTGTTGCCATCAAAGTATTACGCAGCGTTGGCTATTCATTGCACCAGCAAGTCATTCAATCGCCATGATTCACCCGCTTGCAGCGGCTTTGACTTTGGGACTTCATTTACGGGTTAGAGTCCCAACTATAGCAAATATACCTAGTAGCCAAACATTCCTTAGCCGTGCTCTCGAGTTAGCCAACGAGCATGAGTTTCAAATCACGACACTGGGGAAAACCTGGCGATTGGGTCCAGATGACTTGCTAGATGGCGAACATATTTTGATTTTTGGGGACGACGAAACCTGTCACTGGACACAGTCATTTGCATCAGGCCGAGTCAGGAGTTTTGGACATGCGACGAGCTTGACCCTCGCTCAAAGGAAGGATTTTGAGAATCCATCTGCCTGTGCGCGCATTTTGCGAGACCAGCTAGCCCTCCGTCAGCGAGGCTGCCTGTCATCGCGCATGATTCTAGTGGTTGGCGGTGACGCTGACACACTCCGGCACAAAGTAGAGATGGCATTACCGAAGGAATTTAAAACAAATGCACTTTTGCCCGCAGAACTTGCCGCCCGTTCCATGGAAATCGTGCGACTTGAGCAGCTCGGCTTTACGACCAATGCCGGAAAAACTGGATCCAACATGGATGTGCCTCCGGTCATCATCGCATCTAAAGCACTAGAGCTTAAAACCCTATCAGACTCGTTATTTGCTGCTTTAAGTCGCCTAGATCTGGTCGTTCCTATGCTCATCCTGCCGGAAACAACTGACGAAATTGAAGTTATTAAGAAACTTCCCAAACCCTTGGCGGTCAGGGCCATCAGCTGCAGCGAGCAAATTTTGGCGGCCTTTGCAGATTCACAAAAAACCGATGTTTTGCCAAAAAATTTGCGCTTCACCCCCTACGGAAGCCTTGATGCGCCAGCATTTGACGGTTGTCACCTGGGGCGTCCATTTTTTTCCGGTTTGGAGTGATTCACGATAAAATAGAGGAATGGGAAACCTCGCAATACAATTTGATCAAGAAGACTTGGAGCTTCTGGCCGAGTACTTTTTTGACCTATTTTCGCCACATTTTATCGGGAAAAACTCGGTAAATCTTCGTGATGGCACGCACATCGAGTTCTCAAAAAAAATGCGCAACAAGGTCGGGCTTGCCGTCTTGTTCGAGAATAAAATCCGATTATCGCTGACCTACTTCCAGGCCAACCCCCAGTTTTTGCCGTACACAATCTTCCATGAAATGACGCACTTATGGCTCTACCACTCAGGTTTTGACCCAGGTCATACGAAGAGGTTCTATGAGAAAATGGCTGAGTTTGAACACACGGGCTATCAGATTGACCCTGAAGTTCATGTTCACACCAGGCTGGCAGCGGAAGGCAGATATGTATATATTTGCAATAACTGTGAAAACCGCTGGCATCTCAAAGAGGAGCTAGATCACAATATCTATTGTGCTCTGTGCTTTAAGCGAGAGGGAATTGAGCATTACGCGACGCTGACACCGGAGCAACACGCTAGACCCTCAAAAACGAAGCCACGTGAGAGACGAGAAGAATGCGCCTAACAGTAAAATCTAGAACAGTAGCGAAGTTGGCCTTGGCGCTAAGTTACTGCTCGGTAGCGGCAACTGCCGACGCGGCTGAATTTCGCACGACTGACCAAGTTACCAAAGAAGCTTTTATATCATTACCGACGGTGCTACGGGATAATTTCAAAGATTATGTGATTTCATCTCAAGCCGAGCAGTCTCCGGTGAAGGTTTTGTGCGATCGACTTTCTGCCCGGTATGCCACGTTCAAATGGAATCCTAAGTCTGAAGGATGTGGGGACAGCGGCGTCGAATGGCAAACGAAGCTTAAGAGCGGCAACGGTCATCCGCTTATTTTTGCCGAATTTGGCAAGGGCGAAATGACGACTCTTATTCTCGGCGGCGTGCAT
>JBAXLR010000194.1:0-4878 GCA_037134655.1 bacterium
GGTGACCGGCGGACAACTCACGGCCCACATGCCAAAATTCCTTGAGGTCACCAGCCTTGCTATCCTTAGCGTGTTCACGGCCAAAACTTGTGTAGCCCCGTTGGCCTTTCAGTTTAAGGTCCTCATATTTTAGTTTTTTAGTCTCAGGTAATTCGTAAAACTCGTGGGCAATGGCATAGGCCTTGTCGATGAGTTTCATGTCAACACCATGATCTTCAACTGAGAAGAAGCCTAAATCAGTCAGGGCGTTTCCCAATGTGGAGACGAATTGTTCTTTGTCTCTTGGTGTGCCGTGCGTAAAATGTTTTAGACTAACGACAGGAATTGATTGTGTGCTGCCCATGGTCAAATCTCCAAGAACCTAAAAGTATCGTTTAAACTAAGATCCCTAAAACCAAGATCTCTAAAAAACAGTCGAGTTCGTGTAACGCCTGCTCTAGCACAGTGAAAATTGATCTTCAAATCAGTTTTCAGATTTATCTCTAACGTTAATGGTGTGTGTTGGTGTGCTGCCGGCGTTCTTGCTGATCTTTCCAGGCGAGGATAGCCTCGGCGGCGAGCTGCGGGGCTTTGAAGGGATAGCGATCTTCGAGTACAACGACTGAAGAAACGGCTATTTTGGGATTGGAAACCGGATAAAAACCGATAAAGAGGCTGGTTAGACCGGCGGGTGTTCTGCCAGTAAGGGTCCCAGTTTTGCCAGCGACTTGTCTGGAGATGGAGCGATAACGCCCCTTTGCAAAAGCTTGACTCGCAGTGCCACTGTGCACAGTGCTCCGCATGACGTCCATGAGGCGGTTAGCCGTATCTTGGCCATAGATGGGAGTATCAGACATGGCGACTAGTGGTGCGTTCGTCTCATTTAAGACGGAAAGTGATTTTGCCACGCCCCTGTTGGCGATCATGAGGGCCATCCAGGCGCCATGCATGGGGCTAATTCCCACATGTCCAAACCCTGCTGCGAAACGACCAACGGTGTGAGTAGTTGAGTTGGCGGCTGGGGGGGTCATCATCTTGCTTGGCTCTAGCTCAATGTCGATTGGAAGTGGTGCCTCCCAACCAAAAAATTTTGCGAATCGGGTGATTGAACCAATTCCCAATTGATTGATTGCCAGTTTTGCAAAAAATCCGTTACAGCTGTGGCCGAATGCACGCCTTAGGCTCATAGAGCCCGAGCCGCGATCATTCATCCACGTTGCAGTTGGCGTGATATCTTGGCCGCCGCAGCCTCCCGTTAGCCCAAATCTCTGATCGGGGCTCGTCGGCGTCATTTCAAGTGCTGCCGTAGTCACTACGGTCTTAAAGAGGGATGCAGCAGGAAATCGGCTATAGAGTGCCGTATGCGTAGCCGCTCCCCATTTATCTGGTGATCTGCCTTGTGCCATGGAGAGGACTTTGCCGGTTTCCACGTCGACCACCACGACACTGGCAATCGGCGAGCCACGTTCGGCGATGAAAGCTTGTAATTTTAATTGTAAATCGGCATCCAAGGTCGTTTTGTGCAGGCGTCCGTTATGATCTGCGATATGAGGCATATCCTTTTGCCAAATGACGTCAAAATCTGACGCAAGGCGCACTTGATTAGCGCGCTCAACGGGTGACGTTGAGACTCCAGCGGCATTTGAAGTGACGAGCATCACAGCGCACAAGGCCGCTGAGACCCGGTGTTTAGTTCTTAGTTTTAGGATCATATCTACTTATTATAGGAGACGTCGCCCACTTAGCAAAGAGTTAATCGTCCGAAGGACTCGATTTGTGCTATTCTAAAATATACCGACTTTGTTTATATTCACTGCGGCTTAGGGATTAATTGCAGGTATGGTGTAAGGCTTGAAAATCCACTGGTACATCGTCAAAGAGGTAGTCCCTCAATTTTTCTCGGCTTTAGTTATCCTGAGTACGATCCTGGTCGTTTCCCAGTTGGTCAGGCTTTCAGAAGCGTTGGTGGCCTTTGGGGTGTCCCTTGAAAATATTTTGCTGCCATTTCTGTATATCATTGTGCCGTTTTTATCGTTCAACATTCCCATTTCCTATTTAGCTGCAGTGATGCTGGCCTTCAGTCGTTTTTCAAATGACGGCGAGTATGCTGCCATGCTCGCTAGCGGATTTTCTTTAAAGCGTGCGGCTAAACCTGTGTTCATTATTGCGATTATTTTGTATGTGATCGCATGTTTTTGCGCTGTCTACGGTGAGGCGTGGGGACGTAAAGAATTGGTGAGTTTTTATTTTCGAAAGACACAAACTGAAGTCGATAACCTGGTAAAACACCGTTTACAGGAAGGTGTTTTTAGTGAGGACTTCATGGGCTATATGCTTTACGCCGAAAAAATCTCTAGCGACCGCTCAAGGTTTGGAAACCTCATGATCGCTCCCACAGCCGGCTCAAAGGAGCGTTTTACGATTCTTGCGCCAACGGGGGGCATCTCTGGCTCAGTGTCTGAGGGGCGGCTTAATTTACTTTTGGAAAAAGGAGTTCTGCACTCCAGCGGCCGGGAGCATGGAGAACAGTCGGTTCTTACCTTTGATCAGATGGAAATTGATCTACTCAGTATGTTTCGCGAACGGATCTTGGGCGGTGACGAAGTGAAAGATGACTACCGAAGTTATCCACCGATGAAGCTATACCAGTATGTGCGTTCAATTGAAAAGGATCCCGAGGTGCCCCGCTCCATCTACTATAAGGCTCGTTTTCTGCTGCATCAGCGGATCGCAACCCCGTTCATCGTCGTTATTTTCGCCTGTTTTGGCATGGTACTGGGTGTCACCGACCCGCGTTCAGGCAAAAACAAAGCTTACGCAGGCGCCATCGTTGGTATTATCGGTGGTTATGTGGTGCTCATGGCCTTTAAATGGTTTGCCGAAAAAGGATCAATTAGTGCCCCGGTGGCGGCTTGGCTGCCAAATGCAGCTTTATTGCTGTTTGGTTGGTTTTTGATGTACCAAAAAAATCGCCTTCCACCTTCGGAATCTCCCCTTGATCCTCAGCATATTGAGTGGTGGGTCGAGTTTAAGCGGCGCTGGGCATTAATGCGGCAGCCTGTAGGGAAGGTCTGATCTAGGTTAGAGCCGAAAAAGAGGCTTTAAGTGGACAAAATCTAACATTTTCGCCATCATTTTAGCCCATTGGATTTTTGGAGGTAGCTTTACAATGCGCCGTGTTGTTGTCACCGGTCTTGGGATGGTTAGTCCCTGTGGGCGTAACGTTGAAGAGTCTTGGCAAAACGCGCTTGCCGGTCGAACAGGTGTTGGTCCGATCACGCGGTTTGACACCTCGAATTTTACTGTCAAGATTGCCGCCGAGGTCAAGAACTTTGAAGTGGGCGATGCAATGGATGCCAAAGAGGCAGGACGCGCGCCCCTTTTCTTGCAATTTGCAGCTAAAGCCGCTCAAGAAGCGGTGCGAGATGCTGGTCTTAACTCAAGTAATTTCAATCCTGATCGTGCCGGTGCATGTGTTGGGGTGGGAATTGGGTCGGTTGAAATTCTCGAGGAGAATCATAAAGCATTGCTAGAGAAAGGTCCTCGTCGCGTTTCAGCTTTTTTGATTCCTCACATGATTGCCAATATGGCCTCAGGCTTGGTGTCTCGCCTAAATAATCTTAAGGGCCCGAATATGTGTACAACGACTGCATGTGCCAGCGGCACACACGGCGTTGGCGAATCACTCCTTTATATTCAAAATGACCTGGCCGATATCATGGTGTGCGGTGGTGTAGAGTCAGCCATTACGCCAACGTCTATTGCTGGCTTTGCAAATATGAAGGCGCTTTCTACCAATAATGATCATCCAACCGAGGCATCACGCCCGTTTGACTTGAACCGTGATGGGTTTGTCATGGGCGAGGGAGCAGGAATTCTTGTGCTGGAAGAGCTTGAGCACGCGAAAAAGCGTGGGGCGCGAATTTATGCCGAACTTGTTGGCTACGGCATGTCTGGTGACGCCTACCACATCACTTCGCCAGCGCCTGAGGGCGAAGGTGCTCAGCGGTGTATGCGAATGGCCCTAAAGACAGGTCGAATTCCTGCTGCGGAAGTCGACTACATTAATGCCCATGGAACCTCAACCAAGCTTAATGATTTCTTCGAAACTCGCGCAATCAGGGCTGTTTTTGGCGAACACGCGCAATCGATTGCAATCTCTTCCACAAAGGGTGTAACGGGACATTGTCTTGGGGCTGCCGGTGGTATTGAAGCGGTTTTCACGGTTAAGGCGCTCGCAGATCAAATCGTACCACCGACCGCCGGACTGAAAACTCCGGATCCAGAATGTGATCTTGACTATACGCCCCACGAGCAGCGCCGTCGTACCATTCGTTTTGCGCTCAGTAATTCATTTGGTTTTGGTGGGACGAACGCAGCGATTGCATTCAAGCGTTATCCATAGCGCAGGCTTGTTTTTTTGGGGGCGTGGTGAGGTCTGTTGTTTTGACCGTTCGCATTGTTTGTTTTGCGGTTACTCTAACTTGCGCTGCTTGGAGCACGTCCGCTCTGGCGTTGATTAACGAAACGTGGGACTACATCAAAAACTCCCAGGTTGGATTTGATTATTCAAACTCAATCGACCGCGTTGACCTTTCGTATGAGATGAACGCTGATAACTATGTCCCGCCATCTTGCGACTTGGTTGCGGGTGGTCAATCAAAGCGTTGCTCGGTGACCATGCTGGGTGGCGTCAGTAACGGATTGGGTGTTTTTCTCCAAGCGCCGTTTAAAAGGAAAGATTTTTTCTATTTGGATTGGGACGTTGGTCTCGGTGTTCGCTACCTGAGTGGCGCACTTCAAGGTAGTGATCAATCGCTTGATCGACTGCCCCTTTATGACGCCAGATTTTCGCTTTTGGCAGCTGTTATTAAACCTTACATTCAGTTCGGGGTGACC
>JBAXLR010000195.1:0-4853 GCA_037134655.1 bacterium
TGTCACTGGCATAGCCATTGAACTTGGCGCCTGCGTCCACCAATAGGGACAGATCGCCTGATTTGGCGCTGCCTTCATAGTTCACATGGTGCAGAACCCCGGCATTAGCGCCGACTGCCACGATACTTCCGTAGGGAAGCGTAAAATCCGTCTGTCTCGTGTTGGCTAAGTATAAAAGTTGCAGATCAAGCTCACTAACTGGCCCTTGGGAAAATTTATCAACCAGTGACGCATGACCGCATGCAGCTGTCTCATTTGCCGTTAAGATGCAGGCCACTTCAAACTCGGATTTTAGAGTTCTCAAAAAATCAGCTGCCGAAAGCACATCGTCCCGGTTGCACTGATCACCGGATAGCCCCAATGCCGCAGCCAGCTTCAAGTCGTCACCAATATAGGCGACTAGCGGCGGCAACTGGACGGTCGCAAGATCTGTCACCTGTTCAGTTCGAAACAATGCCGGATTCCAAAAAGGATTTTGACTACCAGGACTATCCCAAAAAGAATCATGCCGCTTTGTGTAAAGCCTGGGCATGGAATCGATTTGAAAAACTAGTAGGGCTTGTGTCTCTTCATAAGGAAGCCAATGGTTAAAATGGGGAGTGAGAACCGGTGGCCAATATTGATCATCACGCGAATATTTAAGATTTTGTTTGCCCGAGTGAATAACCACGGCGCCTAGGCCGAGTTCTTTTAAAATTCCACTCCAGGCTGCACGAAGGCGCTCCACATGTTGGCCATGCAAGGACATCCAATCAAAGCCCTGAGCCCCACGCACAGGTAAACTTCCACACGCGGTTGCCTGAAAAAGCTCTAAACTTGCCCGATCCAAAGGATTTTTCCTCTCATTTTGTAACGTAAAACAATGAGCCCAGACTAAAACGTGGTCCCGACTCCAAACTGCAAGGCAAGAGCAAACCATCCCCTGCGCACGTTTACCGCGTCAACTGCTCCATCAAATGATTTATCGGCGTCGGCCGTCTCCTCATCATAGGCGAGCTTACCACTGGCGTCGACGCCGAATAAACCAATTGGAAGTGATGCATCAGCTCCCGCCGAGAAGAGCCAGCGACCAAAGTAGCGCTGCCAAGTTACAATCAACGGTAACTCCAACGCATGGGCTCTGATCGCACCATCAACCAGGTTTCCCACTGCTGCTCCGACTTTTTCAGATTTAAATTTCGCCTGCATAAAATCATAGCCCAAACCTGCATAAAGCAGCAGATCCGTCAGCTCATCGTGCTTCCAGGTCGCTCCACGCATCCAACGTAGGCGGTAATGATGAGACCATACCATTGATTTCACCGCAATGGCTGCGTTGGTCACATCAAAATCATCTTTAACCGGCCGCTGCGGCAAAAAGTGATAAGTAAAGTCCAAACTTGAGTCTCCACGTCCCGCCAGAGCCATGTAATATCTGACGCCAAAACCAACGACACTGCCCTTGATCGTATCCCCTGGCTCCCATATCTCGCCAGACCCCGACGCTCGCGCCGATGAATTAAATCGCAAATCATTCATCCAAATGGGCAGCGCAAAAGTGGGCGACAGGTGAAGTTGCAGCCTGGGCCGCAAAAGTGGCGGCAAGATGATTTCCGGCGGATCATCTTCTTCGGCAATTAACCTTTCAAGATCAAGTTCATCAGCATCTTTGTCGTCAGTCATTTTTGGCTGAATTTTGAAAGTACCCATATCTTGCGGCCAGACATAAAAGCCCGGCTTTATTTTCTCTGCTTCTTCAGCCGCAATATAGGCGGCACCCGCACGTGGCTTAGTCCTGACAATGCTAGCGCAAGTAATTTTTTGACTCTCCGCATCGTAAAAACAAACATCACGTCCGATGACAAAGCCCGTCTTGCTACCTTGATCAAACACCAAATAAGGCCCTCGCTTATTTTTACGAACCGCAAAAACCCTGGCTGGCGACGTGGGATCCGCTACTCCGTCGGCGGCCCAGAGCATGGGCGCTGCCAAGAGATAAGCTGACACTGCGACTGCAATTACCAATAGCTGGCAAAAACAGGTTCCAAGACCAGATTTCATTGCAAATTCTTTGGACAAACGACCCTCGTAACTTGGCTGCTCGCCTGAGTTGGCGTTGATTTCGGCCACAAAACCTAAATCGAGCAGGATGATTTCTAAATTTACTTCGCGAAAAGTTAGCAATTGTGTAAGATATCTCTAAAGTTACCCGCAGCTATTATCTCAAATATTGTCATTTCAAGGAAGACCATCATGACCAGATCATCTTTAATCAAGTCCGTCATATCGATCGCGTTTGTGGGCACCTCACTTTTGGCAGCTGGGCCGGCTATGGCCCTAATTGAAGGCGAGTTATCCGTGGGTAACCGCACTGGAAAATTCTCGGAAAAATCCCTTTCAGGCACGACCATTGAACTTGCCGGGCACCTGGACCCGATTCCTTTGGTGCCGGTCTCCTTCGGCGTACGCGTTGTCAACGATACGTTTAATCCAACGGTTGCCGATCACAGCATGAAGTCCCTGAGCGCGACAGCTATCGTTCCAGAAGTCGCAGCCTGGTTCCCTCTCGGTGACATTCGACCCTTTGCAAGACTGGGCTACACCTTAGTATCAGCCTACAAAGGCACGATGGAAGCGACCGTTCTTGGTTCAACAGTTTCTGGCGACGTAGCGTTTAAAAGCACGGGCATACGTATGGCAGCTGGCGTAAATTACAGCATCCTGCCGCTGATTGCCCTGTCGGCCGCCTTTGAACAATCCACCGAAAAACTTTCGATGTCCGAAAAATTAGCTGGGGTGACCGTTGAATCAGATTATGACTTCAAAAACACGGCCCTGGTTGTAGGTATTAAAGCAGGCATATGATTGGCCTTCGCATTCGAAGACTACTGAAACTTCGCGTGCCCCCAGAGACTCGACAATCTGGGGCGCGACGAAGGGCCCTCAAAAGAAATATCTCCGTACCCGCCAAATTCGCCAAAGTCTTTAGCATCACAGCAGCTGCGTACCAGTCCGCCCTCAAAATCGAAAAAGACCAAGGTCAAATCCCCCAAGAACGCCTGCAGGCCATGATCCTTCAGTGGGCGCGCGACATTCTGGGCGTCATTTCCATAGATATTGAAATAAAAGGCATCCCCCCGGAAATGACCACTCCCGTTTTATTCGTCGGCAACCATCTCAGCTATGTGGACATACCGCTCCTCATGGCAAGCGTGCCGGTTGTGTTTGTGGCCAAGGAAGAAGTTTCAAAGTGGCTGGTGATTGGACAGGCCGGAAAGAAAGCCGGAACCGTTTTTGTAAAACGCGAGAGTGGCAAATCCCGCGCCCATGCGGCTGAAGCTATCGCCGATACAATACTCAAGAAAAAAAGAAGTATCGGCGTTTTTCCATCAGGCACCACCTGCCTTAGTGAAAATAAGCCCTGGAGGTACGGAGTCTTCAAAATCGCGCACAAACACAAAATCCCTGTCCAGCCTTTTCGGATTCGCTATGAACCACTGCGCAAGGTCGCTTACATTGAAAAAGACACATTTGCGCCCCACTTGTTAGCCCTGCTTCGCATGGAACGGGTTAAGGCTTACATTGAATTTGATGTTGTCAGGCATATTCAGGATCCGCATAAAGAGTGTGAAGAAATTCGCGCGTGGACAAGGGAGATTTTTGAAAACCACACCTAAAACAAAGACGACGGCATGGCACACCCTATTCTGGGATCTGGATGGCACCATCACCGACCCGCAAAAGGGTATTATTCAATCATACAAGGCCCTGCTTAGCGAGATGGCTGTGCCGGTAAATTCAGACAGCGAGCTGCTATGGGTCATTGGACCACCACTGCGCGAGTGTCTCGCAAAACTACTCAGCACTTCCGACGCCACCAAGATTGAGGCCGCCGTAAAAAGATACCGTTATTGGTATGTGGAACAGGGTTATATGTATCACGACACACCCTACAGCGGTATTAACGACCTGCTTGTGGATCTTAAAACGGCAGGTTACCGCATGTTCGTGGCGACCGCAAAGGCCCACCCTTATGCCCGTCTAATCCTTCGACACTGGGCACTTGAAAGTCATTTCGAAAATATTCACGGCAGCGAGCTAGACGGCACGAGAAGCAATAAAGCCGAACTATTAAGTTGGATGATCAATAACTACAGCCTTCACCCCAAAGAATCCGTACTAATGATTGGTGACCGTAAACATGACGCCATCGCGGCTAAGTCAAATCAGCTGCCGTGTATTGGCGTCGGCTATGGTTATGGTTCAAAACAAGAACTTGAAGCTGCAGGTATCGACATTTTTTGCCCAGACTTACGCGAGCTTCGCAAAACACTGCTGGGCTAATTGCATCACCCCCTTTTTTCTAACACATAGAACAGAGAATTCATCCTGCCGTAAGCGCCTAAAAAACAACACGGCAACATACCGTTTTTTTTCATAAAATATGCTATAATTAAGGTGTTGGGCCCGTCGTCCGAAAACCTCTAGTGGCGAGAATCGTGCGGAAAAAGGAGAGTTTCATGAGTGAACATGACGATCCTAAATCAAGTTCAGCAGGCTTTGCAAAAGTTATTCCCTTACGCCCAACGGCAAAGACCAAGCTGGATACCTCAACCGTAAAACTGTTACGCTTGGCCGATGAAATTGATGCGCTCATTTTGCGGCACGTGGAAGCGGGTGAGGTCGACCCTAAAGAACTCGCTGGCCTACTTAGTCACCGACTCGGCACACTTATGAAACACTTGGAAAACAAAGAGATCTTGCTCGATGTTTGTGTCGACGTACTGAGACGGCAAGCCGCTGTTGATGAATAGATCAGAAACTGGCTGACGTAATTGTCCCTAGCCACCGCTGTCTAAGTTTGTTTTCTCCTG